>DASXKQ010000174.1:0-32340 GCA_036496745.1 Polyangiaceae bacterium | reverse complement strand
CAGCCGCAGGGGCGCGTCGAGCTCGCAGTGCGTTCGGACGGTTCGCGCGTGGCCTTCGTCGTGACCGACGACGGTCACGGCATCGACCCGCAGGTGGCATCACGCGTACTGGAGCCATTCTTCACGACCAAAGCCGAGGGGCAGGGCTCGGGGCTCGGTCTCACGATCGCGAACGAGATCGTCAAGCATCACAATGGCACGTTGCGGGTGAGTCCGCGCGAGCCGGGCGAGCTATCGCATCAACCCTTCGGGGGCACGCGGGCCGTGGTCGAAATCCCAATCGCCGCGAGTTGACCAGGAGAGACGAAGCCTGTGACCGACCCCAAGAAGAAAGAGAACGGACCCAAGCCCAAGGTGCTGGTGGTCGACGATGACGCGGCCCTTGCCGAAACCATCGCAGACGCTTTGAGCGAGCGCGCCTACGACGCCGTGCCGGTGGCTTCGAGCCGCGAAGCCAAGCGGCTCCTGCTCGAGGAACAGGTCGACGCGCTGGTGACCGATCTGCGTATGCCCCACGTGGACGGCCTCGAGCTGCTCGCTATTTCCAAACAATCCGGGCCCGAGCGTCCGGTCATCGTGATGACCGCGTACAGCGCGATAGACAGCGCGATAGACTCGATCCGTCATGGCGCGTATCACTATTTGACGAAGCCGTTCAAGGTGGAGGAACTGGCGCTGTTTTTGGCGCGCGCGCTCGACGAATCGAGGATGCGCCGTGAGACGGTAGCCTTGCGCAAGGCGCTCCGCGATCGCTTCGCGCCCTCGACGATGATCGGCGAGAGCGCCGCGATGCGCCGCGTATTCGAGCTGATCGAGCGCGTCGCGAATACGTCGGTGTCCGTGCTGATCACCGGCGAGACGGGTACCGGCAAGGGACTCGTGGCGCAGGCGATCCACGCGCAGAGCGCACGGGCCGCGGCGCCGTTCGTGTCACTCAATTGTGCGGCGTTGCCCGAGAACCTGCTGGAGACGGAGCTGTTCGGTCATGTGCGCGGCGCTTTCACCGGCGCGACCGCCCGCCGCGCAGGTCTCTTGCGCGAGGCCAACGGCGGCACGCTGTTCTTCGACGAAATCGGCGAGATGTCAGCGGGGATCCAGGCCAAGCTCCTGCACGTGATCGAGTGCGGAACTGTGCGGGCGGTCGGCGCGGACAAGGAACAGCCCGTGGACGTGCGCATTCTCGCGGCAACGCACCGAGATCTGCGCGAAGGTGCGCGACAAGGCACCTTTCGCGAAGATCTCCTGTACCGGCTCGACGTGGTGAGCGTCGCGATTCCACCGCTCCGCCAACGTCGCGAGGATTTGCCGCGCTTGATCGAGCACTTTCTGGCGGCGGCACGCGCGCGCCACCCGAGCTCGCCGGTGCGTCGGCTATCTCCCGCGGCCAGCGCCAGGCTCTTGAAACATTCGTGGCCGGGCAACGTGCGAGAGCTCGAGCACGCGATCGAACGTATCGTACTGCTCGGCAATGCTGCGGAAGTCAGTGAGCAGGAGCTCTTGCCGGTATTTGCCCCCGACAGCAAAGAGAGCTTTTTGCCCGAAGATGAAGTGCTGCCGATGCGCGAGATCCAGAAGCGTTACGCGCAGTGGGCGTTTCAACGGCTTGGCGCGCGAAAGATGTTGGCTGCGGAAAAGCTCGACATCGATTTCAAGACGCTGAGCAAGCTGTTGCAAGGCGAGTCGAGCGAGGACGCCAAAGACTGACGAAGACTCCGGCCGCACTTGGCGGCCAGAGTCCTCGGGGGCCGCGACTAGAAAGCGACGGCGACTCGGAACAAGAGCTCGTACAGCGCGTGCGCGCTGTCGCGGGCCGAGTCGTTGATGCCTTTGCCGAGTGTGTTGCCCGGCGCCTGCGCGCGCTGGGAGCTGCTCCACTTGGGGCCGTTCGCGGTCGACGAGCTCGACGGCTCCGAGTCCGGGAACATGTTCATGATGTAGTTCGTGGTGAGCCGGATGTGCTTGGTGGCCCAGTAGTTCGCTGAAAGCCCGAGCGTGTTGAGCTTGATCGAACCGTCGATGTTGCTCGGGTCGGCGACGCCGTGTCTGCTGGCGCTCTCGTATTTCAGGTTCAACTGCTCCCAGCGCAATACGAGCTGCAGCGCCTGCTTCGGCTCGGGCGCGTCTGCCTTGGCGAAGTCGACGTGCGGCGGATTTTCGTAGCCGGGCAGGCCGTTGATGTCGCGGTTGCCGAGCGGCCAGAAGCCGAGCTCGACGTAGTACGACGTACCCTTGATCTCGCCGCTGCGGCGCGTGGTCTTTTCGAGGCCGTCCAGACCCTCACGCGTTTGGTTGTTGATGTACACGAACTCGCTTTGCAGATCGAACATGTCGATCGGCACGCGGAGTTCGCCCGCCACGCCCAACTGGTTTCCGTCGGGGATGACGTGCAGGGTCGTGTCGACACCGTCGCCGCTCTTGTAGGTCGACTTCCAGAACGTGTAGTTCCCCTGCGTGGTCATGTTCGAGACGTCGTAGAACGTGTAGTTGCGATCGCGCTTGCCGTAACGAAGGCTCGCTCCGATTTGCAGGTTCTTCAGCACCTCGTCGCTGCCGCCGGCCAGCGGGTGTATGAACGTGCGCGCCATGAAATCCGCGCGCGCGTCCGGGCTCAGCTTGTTCTGACCGTCGCCGTCGAAGACGCCGGCAGAGTAGAACCAGAACTTGTCGCCGGTCTCGCCCCACAGCATGCCGCCGATCTCCTTGTTCGTCGGAATGCCGACGACGCGTACTGCCAGCGGTCGCTCCATGAACTCCAAGTATTTGTCGCTCGTTCGATTCTCCATCGTGAACGGCGCGTCGAATTGGCCGGCTTGGATGTTGAGCAGCTGATCGGCGTGGTAGATCAAGAACACGTCCGTAGCAGCCGCGGCCACGTGCGACGTTTGCGCGCCCGCGTATGAACCGGAGGTAGCCGTTGGAGCGCTGCCCGCAGCGGCCGCGAAAGTTTCGTTCGTGCCGCTCGTATTGTCGTTCGAGGTCGCGCCGAAATCACCGGCGAGCATGAACTTCCAGTCCTTCAAGATCTCGCCGGAAAGCTCGGGCCGAATTCGGCGCAAGAACATGGTCGGCTTGAGGCTCGTATCGGAGACGCCAGGGCCGAAATACGTGTATGTGTCGATCTGCGCGCGGCCTTGCACGTAGAGCCGGAAGTTGTCGTTGTAGTCACGCAGATAGAAGAGCCCACTGTGCCAGCCCGCCATCGGGTGTCCGTCTTTGGCGAGCGCCGAGTTGTCGTTCGACGCGGGAGCGACCGGCGCGGCAACGGCGGGAGGCATCGTCGCGGCAGGCAAGCTCGTGGCCGGCGTCGTAACGCCAGCGTCGGGCATCGGCGGAGCAGTCGTCGTTCCTCCTGCGGTCGGTGTCGCGGGCGCGCTGGCGTCGGGCGGAGTAGCCGCGGGAGCCGGCGCCGCTGGCGCGGGCGCCGCAGCAGCAGGAACGGGCATCGCGGGTGCGGGCGCTGCAGGAGCTGGTGCTGCGGGAGCTGGAGTTTGTGCCCAAGCAGGGGCGCTGATCAGGGCGAGCAAGGGAGTGCAGAGCAATGAACGAAGTTTCATGTGGGTGGTCCTTTTTGCGCCCCGAGAAGTAGCCGAGGTTGTGTGACTATTCGGAAACGAAATGGTGAATTGAATGGGAATTAGTTGAACGGCTGGTGACAATCATGACTTCGCACCGACCTCCAATGAGGTCGTGAGAGCCACGGTGAATGGCTGATGAAGCGTGAGAAATTCCTGCGCCTCGCGCCGCGCCGAGCTCAAGGAGCGCTGGACTTGCCCAAACCGATCGATAGCCACTCTTCGCTGAACACCAACGCGCGCAGCACGTGATAGCCGGCCTTCCACTCCTCGCCCTTGTTGTCGCCATGCGCACTGACGGTGCCGTCTTCCAGGACGCTCCAATAGAGCTCCCCGTAGCGCGCGTCGCGCTGCACGTTCTCCAGAAAAGCGAGCGTCGCTTCGAAGCGATCGAGATACCGCGGTTCGCGCGTGCGCGCGTAGAGCTGCCAGAGTGCCGGTAGCGCCTCACACTGAATCCACCAAACCTTCTCGCGTTTGGTGGCGGGGCCGCCCCCTGCGGGCCCCGCCTCGAAGAAGCCCCCGCGTCGTGGATCGAAGCCCCAATCTGCCGAGTGAACGCCGATGGCGAGAGCGGCCGACAGCACGGCCGGCTCACGCCCGCGTCCCACGACGTTGGCCGCCTCGGGCAGTAACCAAGACGTCTCGAGATCGTGTCCGTAGCTGACCTCGCTCTGGCCAAAAACCGACCAATCCCGCAGAAATTCCAGGCGCTGATAGCCTGCGGGCTGCACGATCCGCTGCGCGGTGACGTCGACCAGCTCGCTCACGCGCTGTCCAACCAAAGCGTCGTGCGTTGCCTCGTACAGCGCCGCGAACGCCTCCAGCAAGTGCAGATGCGTGTTCATCTCTTTCTGGGCGCCGGGCGAGAGCCAGGCCGGGTCGTGCGTCTGGTCGTAGCCCCCGTATTGTGCGTCGTGTGCTCGCGCGTCGAGCGACTTGAAGCACTCGAGCGCATAGCGCGCGGCGTCCGGCAGGTGGAAGACGCGCGCGTACTCGCTCAGGCCGTAGATCGCGAAGGCTTCCGCATAGAGTACTTTCTTCGGGTCTACCGGCGCGCCGGATTCGCTGACCGTGAATACGAACTCGTGGCTCTGCGGCTCGTAGAAGTGATCGGTCAAGAAGTGGTATTGGTTTTCGGCAAGCCTGCGGACCTCCGGCGTCTGTTGCTTTTTCTCGAACCACATCGAGAAGGTCCACAGCTGACGAGCTTGTTGAATCAAGCCCTTGTTGCTGGGGGCGATCGGCTGACCAGCGCGGTCGAGCGTGCCGTAAAACCCGCCGTATTTCGGGTCAGGCCCGTGTGTCGCCCAGAACTCGAACTCCGAGTGCGCGAGCGCGTCGAGCCGCGCGCGGAGCGCCTGGACGCGCATGGCGTCGGCTGTCGCTGCGCGCAGAGTCCCGGCGGAGTTCGCCGCTGGCGCAGCTGGTACCGGCGCTCGCCGCGCGCAAGCCACGAGTAGCGCCAGGCATAGGGCGCCCGCGCCGAGCTTGCGCGTCACGACCTGCCACGCCGCGCGCGGGCGGTGGAGCCGCGCACGATCAGCTCCACAGGAACATGTTCGGTTTTGATCATCTCGTCGGTTCCTTCTACGAGCTCGAGCAGCCGGGTCATCGCTCGGCGCCCGAGGTACTCCTTTTCGACGCCCACGGTGGTCAGCGGAGGATCGGTGTAGTTGCTCATGGTGATGTTGTCGAAGCCAATCACGCTCAGCTCGCTCGGGATTTTTCGGCCGGCCTCGCGCGCGGCCAAGATGACTCCGGCCGCCATCTCGTCGTTGCCGCAGAAAATGGCGGTAGGCGTCGCTTCGACGCCGCTTGTCGCGCGCGCGCGTGGTTTTGCGAGCTGAGCGCGCATGGTTTCGACCGCGGCTTCGAAGGTCAAAGCGTCGGCGCGCAGCAGGTGTCGTTCACTGTTGAACTTACGGTCATGCCGCTCGAGCCCGATCCGAAAGCCTTGCAGGCGATCGGCGACGCTCGGCGGCGCGTGGGTCGGGATCAAACAAGCGATTTGCTGATGCCCGAGCAGGCACAGGTACTCCGCCGCGAGTGTGCCTCCCCGCTTGTTGTCGATCTGGGCGGAATTGATCGACTTGATGTACGGCATGTTGTCGACCGCGACGATCGGGATGCCGAGCGACTGGATGTCGCGGATCATCTTGGGATAGGTGTGGCGCATGAACAGCACACCCTCCGCGTTCTTTTCACGGATGATCTTGGGCAGGTCACCGAAGCCCGTATAGGTTGCCTCGATGTACGAGAACAACAGGTTGTAGTTCTTTTCGATCGCTTCTTTGATCGCGCCCTGCACGACGAACGAGTAAAATTGATTGGCGATCGTATCGTCGTGTTTGTAGAAAATCAGGGCGACATTGCGCGAACGCTTGCGCTTGAGCCCGGAAGCAGCGGCGTTCGCGTGGTAGTTGAGCTTGCGTGCAACCTCCCACACCCGCAAGCGCACTCGCTCGCTGATGGCTTCCTTCGGGTTGTTGTTCAACACGAAGGAGACCGTGGCCGTCGACACACCCGCAAGCTCGGCGACGTCGCGGATCGTGGGTCGAGTCTTGGGCACGCGTTCTCCCTGCCAGGGTCGTGCGCAACCGCTAGCGCAGAACTAGAGCAAAAGGCAGCGCTGCGGTGACGTGCTCCTGAGCGGCCAGCGGCGAGAGGCTCGAAAAAAACGGGCGCAGCTCGAGCGGCACCTCGGCCAGCAAACGCTGCGTCGGTTCGGCCTGCAGGCGAGCTAGCGCGCGCGCGGCGTCACCTTCGCTCGCGTCGTCACCGAGCAGCAGCGAGTCGAGCAAGCTTTCGCGGCTGCCTTCCACGGTAACGGGCGCGGTCGCTGCCAGGTTCGTCAGCTTGCGCGCGTAGGCGAGCGCGTCGGAGAGCCCACCGAGTTCGTCGACCAGGCCGTTGTCGTGCCCTTGTCGACCGCTCCAGATGCGTCCCTCGGCGACTTCACGCACTTTGGCGACCTCCATCTGTCGCCCGTGTGAGACGCGCGCGATGAACAAATCGTAGATGCTCTGCATTTGCGTGCGCATGCGTTCGCGGGTCGCGTCGTCCCAAGGCGTGAGCGGCGAGTTGAAAGCAGCGCGCTCAGCGGCGCCCGGCGCCGGACTCGCGGGAAACGTTTCGCTGTGGATTCCGAATTGCTCGAGCGCGGGCGCGATCACGATCTTGCCGCCGAATACGCCGATCGAACCGACGATGCTGGTGCGCTCGGCGAACACGCGCTGTCCGGCGCAAGCGATGTAATAGCCGCCGCTTGCCGCCATGTTGCCGACGGACACCACGACCGGCTTCTTCTTACGAAGCTCCATCATTTCGTGCCAGATCAAGTCGCTGGCGAGCGGAGAACCGCCGGGCGAATCGATGCGCAAGACGACGGCCTTCACCGCGTCGTCGCCGCGCAACCGGCGCAGCGTGCGGCCGAGGGCGCGCGCCGTGATGCCGCCCTTCTCGAACGCGCCACCGGGCTCCATGGTGATCGCGCCCTCCGCGGGCACCACGGCGATGTGCGGTTCAGTCGGGCTCGAGCTGCCCGAACCGGCCAAGATTCGCACGATTTCGGCGAGATCCAGACCGCCACCGTGCTGTGAGCGCGGCCCGAATTTCGCCTCGAGCGCGCTGACTTTGGCGGCCTTCAGCGCTGCATCACGGGCCTCGTTCTCGAAACCGATTTGATCGATCAAGCCGCGCTCGAGCGCTTCACCGGCGCTCCAGGGGCCGTGTTCGAGCGCGTCGACGAGCTTGTCGTTCTTGCGCGTCTCGTTGCTCTCGTCGAGCCAGGCTTGACGCATGTCAGCCAAGGTTTCGGTTAGCGACTGGCGGGCATTGTCGCTCGGACCGTCGCGCGTGAGCGGCTCGGCGCCGCTCTTGAACTTGCCCATCGCCAAAAAATCGACACCGATTTTCAGGCGATCGAGGATGCCGTGCAGGTAGACCATCTGCGCGGCGATGCCGATCGTGGACACGTCTCCGGCCGGACTCAACCAGATCTGCGAGCAGCCACGCGCCGCGACGAGGCTCGCCGAGTTGTTCAACGTATGCGCGTGACAGACGACAGGCTTCTTCTCGTCGCGCAGCGAGCCGAGCAGACGACCGAGTTCCTCGCTCTCCGCAAAATCGAAGCTCGCTTCGCCGAAACGCACGAAGAACCCCGCCACCTTGCTATCGGTCCTTGCGCGCTCGATATCCCGTACGAGCCCGGTGAACGTTTGCGCGGCCGAACTGTGGAAGAGCGCGCCTGAGTCGGTGGTCTCCGGAGCGCCAGCGCTGAGGTCCAGCTCGACGACGCGCTTTTCGTCGGCACTCGGCGTGCTCGGTTTCTCGTCGTTGTTCGCGGTGTGGCGCGGGCGAGCGCAGCCTAGGAGAGCTAGCAAGAGCCCGAGCAGCAAGCGCCGTGGGTTCATCGCGCCCCCGGCAGATCGGTCGTGTCGATATCAGGCGGGGGTGAAGCGGGCGGGTGTGCGGGCGCTGCCGGCGTGGCCGGCGTTGGCGTTGCTGTCGCCCCAGCAGCTTGTGCGCCGCTGCCTTCGCCCTGCGCGATGCGCGCGGCCGCGCGTGAACCGTAATCCGAGCTCGGGCCTGCCTGCTCGAGCAGCCGGCGATACAGCACGAGCGCGCCATGGCGATCGCCCGCCTCCCATTTCTGATCGGCGGCGCCGAGTAAAGCTGGCAAATAGCTTGGATTCTGAGCGAGCACGCGGTCGTACATCTTGGCGGCGGTAGCCGGATCGTGTCGCCGCCGCGCGACGTCGCCGAGACCGCCCAGCGCTTCGGTGTTGTTGGGTTGCTCGTTCAGGACCGAGGTGTAGAGTTGCTCCGCGCGTGCCAGGTCGCCCTGTTGCACCGCGCTCGCCGCTTGAGCGAGCCGAGTGCGGAAGTCCCCGGTGGGAGCTCCGGCGGCGACCGGAGCTGCTGCGCCGGCCGCTGCGCGCGCCTCGTCGGCAGGCTGCGGGGAGGTGTCCAGCGCCGGCAACTTCGTGGGGTCCACAGCGGCGAGCTTGTCGGCCGTGCCGACGCCGGCATCCGCCGTTTTTTGTGCACGCGCGAGGAATGAACGAAGCTCCTCGAGGAGCGGGTGCGGCTTGCTGCGACCGTCGATCTTCTGGAATGCGGTTTGTGCCTCGTCGACCTTGCCCGCGCGCACGAGTGCGTACACCAGCGCAGCGCTGGCTCGCCCCGGCTCATGTTCTGCCGAGGCCGCCAGGCGCAAGCGATCGATCACAGACGCCCACGCGGGCGCCGCTTCCGCGAGATCGAGTGCGGCGAGCACGTAGGCATTTTCAGGGTCACTCGCGTGCGCGCTGAGCGGTGCGAGCCACTCGCGCGCCTTGTCGCCGTCCCCGCTCAAGCGCAACACATCGATGCGCGCGCGCAGTACGACCGCGTCTTCTGGCGCGATCGCAAACGCGCGATCGACGGCCGTGCGCGCCTTGCCGACGCGGCGGCCGAGTTCGCGATGAGTGGCCTGCACCAAGTCCGTCGAGTTCGGGTCGAGCAGACGCAGCTTGAGCCACGACACATCGGCGGTCAGCGTTTCGAGTCGTGCCAGCGCCGTCAGCACGGCGGGATCCTTTTCCGCGAGTGCGCTGGCCTTGTCGAGCTCCTCTTTTGCGCCTTCGAAATCGCCTTCGTCCAGCAGGCGCGCACCGTTCGCGAGAAAACGCGCGACGCGTGAGTCACTCGGCTGTGCGCTGGCAGGGCTGCCAGGACTCGCGCGAGACAAGTATTTGCGCCCGAGCGACGCACCGAGCAGGCTCGCAACCGCGACGAACACGACGCCCGCGATCCAGCGCGAGCGAGCGCGACGCGGCGAGCCGTCCTCGGACAGCGCGTCGAGATCGAGCTCGTCGTAGGAATTCATCGCCGCGCGCGGCCGCGGCAGGGAGGCCGGCGCGAAATCCGGCGCGGAAGCGCGCGGCGGGCGAGGCGACACAGCGGCTTCGAGCGTCTTGTCGAAGGGTTCCTCGGGCGCGGGCACAGCTGGCTCGGCCGAGGGCCAACCGAGCGGCTCTGTCGGTGGTTCCTCTTCTCCTGCGTTCGGTGCGTCAGGGGTCACCAGAGTCGGCGCGGGTACCGAAAACGCCGGAGGGGCCAGCGGCGACTGCGCAGACGCCCGCACGGCCTGCGTGGCCGGTGTTCCTTGAGGCAGCGTGCTCAGGCCGCCTTTGGGCTGCACGGCGGGCAACGTCGAGGACGGGATTGGAGCGCGCACTGGCGTGGGGGCGCCCGACGACACGTCCGGAATGGTTTGAGAGAGTGGCGCGGGAGGCGTGCCTGCGGCCGGGCGCGGTGGCCGTGGTGGCGGCTCGGCTTTGTCGACGGGCAAGGTTGCGCTGAGCGGCGGCGCGGCCACCGGCGCGGGCCGAGCTCCGCCGGGCGGTGCTGGCTTTTGCATCGGCGCCGCGCGAAATTGCGCGCTACCGGTGAGCGTGGGCGCGATGGCGCTTTGCGGCGGAGCAACGCCGTGTAGCGTGCGCTGCGAGCGCTCGATATTGGGCACTGGGGCGGGCCCCGTTTGAAAAAATGGTTCGAGCTCGGCGATCGAACCGAGTGGGCGTGCGGGCTGCTTGCCGCGCGACAAGAGATCGTTCGGGCCGACTTTGCGATCTGCAATGCCGCGCTGGAGCTCACGCAGTGACGTGTATACGAGCTCGCGGCCCGACCCGGTGCGCACGACCCAGCGCTCGGGCGCGACGTTGTCGCGATTGCCCGGGAAAATCTTGAACTGAAACCCGCAGTTCGTACACTTGACCGTCGTGCCGCGTTCCGAGATCAGCGCGTCATCGAACTCGTACTCGGTACTGCAGCGGCTGCAACGAACGTCCATGGTACGGGGGGCCTGGGGGCCGCAGAAAACTTAGCATGGTCGCCCATTTGGATTTGAACTCTTTGCCCTCGGCCGTGTGCGTGCGCGCTTGCCGGAGCTTGTAATGGCTAGGTCAGCTGCTAGGCTTTGCGGCGCTTGCTGACGCGGATTTTGGCAAATAGACCGAGGCCATGTCGATGAAACGACCCGTGCTGACGACATTTCTCGTGCTGGCCGCCGCGTTCACGGCAGGCTGCCCGGTCTACGATCACGAGAATGCCGGCTGCTTCGTGGACCAAGATTGTGCGACAGGATATTTCTGCGACACGAATACGGGCACCTGCTACGCGCCCGTTTATCAGCAGCCAACATGCATCCGTCCCGCTGATTGTCTCTCGAGCCAAACGTGCACCGTCAGTGGCGTCTGCGCGGACGGCGACTGCTCTTTCCACGGCTCGCAGTGCGTTGCGGGCTACGTCTGCGCGCACTCCACCGGCGTTTGGGCGTGCGAACTCGGTGGGGCGTCCGGCGCTGGGGGTAGTAGCGGCAGCGCGGGGCAGTCAGGTACCGGCGGTTCTACCGCGGGTGAAGCCGGTGCTCTAGATACGGACGCCGGGCTCTGACGGCGCGGTTCGCGCGCAGCGCAGCTATTTGACGACGCGCAGGTAGGGCGGCAGATCGCGCTTCGATTTGCTCGGCGGCGCGGCGTCGGCTTGCGGCGCTTGCTTGGCCGCTTGCTTGCGTGCGCGCGGCTTCTTCGCGGCCGCGACCGGTGTGGCGGCGGCTGCCGGCGCCGCGGCGAGCTTGCGGGCTTTCTTGGCCGCCTTCTTCGGCTTGGAGGCTTGCGCGGGCTCCGCGGCGGGCGCGGGCTCCGCGAGCGCCGTGGCGACTCGCAAATGAGCAGGCCTTTCCGGCGTTGGCTTGGCGGGCGCGGGCGCTTGGGCGGCGATCTCCGCGGGCACGTCGTCGGGCCACACCATGACGTGTCCGAGCTCGTCGCGCAGAGCGTACACGGCGCTCCACGGAATCCTGCACAGGTGTGGCGTGCGGTTGAAGCTCAACGTGCAAGAGAGGCCGTCGTCATCGACGTTCAGATCGGGAATGGGCACGGCCATGTTCAAGCCGACTTGCAGCACGAGCTCCGCCTGCTTCTTGAACCACGCGGGAACCTGCACCTTTTGCCCGCGGGGATCGAGAAACACGTACACACTCGACTGCTTGAGCAGCTCGAGCGCCACGTCTTTTTTCGGCGGAAGCCGAATCGTCGAAGCCATCTGTCTCGGCATTCTTAGCGCCCTCCACGAGAAAAGGCTAGCTCCGCTCGTGACTCTCGATTCGGGGGAAAGCGGCTACTTTCACGGCGCCGCGGTCGCTTCAGTCCTTGGGGGTGTAGAGCGCCTCGAGTGAGCCGCGCGTTTGTGGACCCAGCTCGGAAAACGAGGCGCACGCGAGAGAACACACCGCGAGCGCGGCTGTTTTCAGTGTGACATGCTCGCCCGTCAAAAGCTCCACGAGCTGCTCGAGGCCGGGGTTGTGGCCGACGACGAGCACGCGCTCCGCGGTGCCGCCGAGCCGCGCGACAGCCTCGATGTAGCGCGGCGGTTCGGCCAAGTAGAGCTCGTCGAGCTCGTCGAGCTCACCCGTGAAATCGAGCTGATCGGCCACCCGCCGCGCCGTTTCCCTGGCGCGAGCCGCGCTGGACGCGATGATGAGCTCCGGCTCGAGGCCGCGCTCGGCGATGGTTTTGGCGATCTGCGTCGCGTCATGGCGACCGCGCGAGGTCAATTCACGCTCGCGATCGCCGAGATCGCTCTCGCCGGCCTTGCCGTGTCGAAGGACGAGCAACGTCGTCATGTGCGAACCCGCGCGGAAGACGCTAAGCTAAATGATAGCTTGAGTCGAGTCATGACGCCCCGGATTCTGGTGGTGGAGGACGAGCCGGCGATCGCCGAATCGGTCGCGTACGCGCTCGGGCGCGACGGCTTCGCCGTGTCGGTCGCGCCCACCGCGCGGGAAGCGGAGCTCTGCGCGGCAGACGCGGATTTGGTCGTACTCGATCTGATGCTGCCCGACGGCAGCGGCTTTGCGCTGATCGACAAGTGGCGCAAATCCTTGGGCATTCCGATCATCGTGCTCTCGAGCCGCGACGGTGAGGCCGATCGCGTGGCGGCGCTCGAGACCGGCGCGGACGACTATGTCACCAAGCCTTTTTCGCCGCGTGAAGTGGTAGCGCGCGTGCGCGCGGTCTTGCGCCGGTCGGCGAACGACGCTGCGCCCGAGAGCCCAGGGTTGCTGTCGATCGCGGTCGACGCGACGACGCGCCGCGCGCACGTGGACGGCCACGCGCTCGAGCTCACACGCGTCGAGTTCGACTTACTCGCTTGTCTACTGGACGGGCCCGGCCGCGTCTTTACGCGCGCGGAGCTGATTGATCGCGTGTGGGGCAACGGTTTCGCGATCACCGACCGCACGATCGATTCGCACGTCAAAGCGCTGCGCAAGAAGGTCGCCGAAGCAGGCGGAGATCCGGGCCTGATCGAAACCGTGCGCGGCGTCGGCTATCGCGTCACCGACGCTCTTTTGCCCGCAAAAGAGTCGTGAGCCGTGCTCCGCTTGGTCATCGTTGCTGCCGCCGCGATAGGGCTCATCCTGTTCGTGGCCTTCGTGGTGTCGCGCCTGCTCGGCACGCGCACGCGCGGCATGTCGATCCGCATGCAGATGTTCTTGGCGCTCGCCGTGATAGTCGGCGCGTTCGCGTTCGGCTTGGGCCTGATGGTGATCGACCGCATCGAGGCGCGTGCGGTGCGCATCGCCTCTCAGGCGGCCGGCGACGAGGCCGATGCCCTCGCGGGCATGATGGCCGGTGAGCTCGATCGTTCGAACATCGGCATCGAGGAGCTCGGGCAGCGACTCGAACGCGAGCGCGGTCGCGGCGCCGATCTGCGGTTGAGGCTGCTCGGGCGGGACGGCGCGCGGGTGTTCCCGGCGCAAGTGCCGCCGGAGGAGGACGGCATCGTCTCCGTCGATCGGGCCATCGTCGTGCGCGGCGTAACGGTGGGCGCCGTGCGCGTCGTCAAGCCGACCTTGGTCATTCGCCGTTTGTTGGCGGATCTGGCGCCGACGGTGCTCGTGATAAGCCTCGTGCTCGGCGCTGCAGCGGCGCTCGCTGCCGCTTGGATGGGCCATGCGATCGCCGCGCCCATCGAGGCACTCAGCGATTTTGGGGAACGCCTCAGCGCCGGCGAGCGCAGCGCGCCCCAGCCGGTGGCCTTCGGACGCGAGGTGATGCGTCTGAATCGCGCGATCGACACCATGCGTCGCGAGCTCGAGGGGCGGCCGTTCGTGGAGACGTTTGCCTCGGATCTATCGCACGAGCTCAAGAACCCGGTAGCCGCGATCCGCGCCAGCGCCGAAGTGCTGGAAGAGAGCGCGCTCGAGGAGCCAGCGGAGGCTCGCCGCTTCGTGGCCCGGATTCGCGAAGCCACGGCGCGCATCGAACGCTTGCTCGGCGAGCTCTTGAGCCTCGCGCGCATCGAAGCACGAGGCGCCGAGTCGTTCGCTCCGGTGGCGCTCGACGAAGTTGCTCGGCGCGTGATCTCCGGGCTCTCGGATCCAAAGCGCAAGATCGAACTCGACGCGAGCGGACGTTCGCAGGTGCGGGGAGACGAAACCTGGCTCGCTCGCGCGGTCACCAACCTGATCGACAACGCGCTGATGCACGCGGAGGGGGAATCTCCCGTGCAAGTACGGCTCGAACGCGCTGCGGGCTTCGTCGTGCTCAGCGTCGTGAACGCGGGCTCTATTCCGGGCCATGTGCAGGGTCGCCTGTTCCGTCGTTTCGTGACCACGCGCGCGGACAAGGGCGGCACTGGCCTCGGCCTGGCTATCGTGCGCGCGGTCGCCGAAGCCCACGGCGGCAAGATCGAACTCGGCGCCGCGGGTCCGCCGGACGTGGTTTTCCGACTCAGCTTGCCCGAGGCCCGCTAGCGTCCGAATCCAGCGAGAGCCGACAAAAAGCCAATAGATCCCATTGGTTTAAGGTGGCGCTCGGATCGGCCGTATGAGTCTCCACGAAACCTCCATACTTTCAGGCCCTTCGCTGTGGGAAAAACCCGAGCGCACCGAGCTTCTTAAATCCCATGAAAAATCAGTCAGCAGAGCACACCGGTTCGAGCGGCTCCGTCCTGCCCCGTCACGTGGCCATCATCATGGATGGCAACGGGCGCTGGGCCAAAGGGCGCGGCCTGGACCGGGCGGAAGGTCACGCGGAGGGCGCGCGTGCGGTGCGCGATGCTGTCGAGACCGCGACGCGCGTCGGCGTTCGCTATCTGACGCTGTATGCGTTCAGCGTCGCGAACTGGGCGCGCCCACGTCCGGAGGTGGAAGCCCTGATGCGGTTGCTCGTCGAGTTCGCGAAGCAGGAGCGGGCCGAGCTTCGCCAAAACGGCATCGCGGTCAACGTGATCGGCGCGCTCGAAGATCTACCCACCTCGACGCGCCACGCGGTCGAAGATTTGATCGAGTACACGCGTGACGGCGAGCGCATGACGCTCACGCTCGCTCTCTCGTACGGCGGTCGGCAGGACATCGTCGAAGCCGCGCGTTCACTCGCGGTTCGCGCGCGCGCCGGGCTGGTGCTACCGGAAGAGATCGACGAGGCGTTCTTCCATCGTCAAATGACGACGCACGATTTGCCAGACGTCGATCTCCTGATTCGGACCGGCGGCGAAACGCGTGTCAGCGATTTCTTGCTCTTCGAGTCCGCCTACGCCGAGCTGGTATTTTTGCCGATCATGTGGCCCGATTTCCGGCCGCAAACGCTGACTGATGCCATCGCGGCCTACGGTCAGAAAGAGCGGCGCTTTGGCAAGACATCCGACCAAGTGCGCTTCCCCAGCCAGGGATTCGATCCGGTCGACAGCGTGAGTTGAGCGGGCCTGCGCAGCTCAGTGCAGAGCGTTCGACAGCCACGTGGGCGTGAAGCGAGCGAGCACGGCGATCGCGCCGATCAGCGCGGTGCACATTAGGCTCTTGGGATCGCGCAAGGCGAACTTGACTGGATCCTCCTGCATTTTTCCGCGGCCTGCGAGCAGCCAGATCCGTCCGAGCCAATACAGGAGCGCTGGTAGCACCAGCCACAACAATCCGGGCTCGCGGTAGCTCGCGCGCACGGCCGAGCTGTCGACGTAGAGCATGAAGACGAGCGCGGCGATGTAGCTGCTGGCCGTGCCCATGCCCGTCACCATCTGCAAATCGGCTTTGACGTAGCCGCGGTTTTTCACCTTGTCGTCGCTGGTCAAGGCGTGCAGCTCGACGTAGCGCTTCGCAAACGCCAGGCTCGTGAACAAGAACATCGAAAAGCCGAGCAGCCAGGTGCTGACGCGCACGCCGGTTGCCATGCCACCCGAAAGAATGCGGTGGGTATAGAGGCCGGCGAGTACGAGCACGTCGATCAGGAGCAGCCGCTTCAGATAGAGCGAGTAGGAAAGAGTTCCGACGAAGTACAAGCCGAGCATCGCCAGAAACGCGCTCGGTAAGACCGCGCTCGCCAGCCCGAAGCCGAGCACGAGCAGCCCCAGTATGAGCGGTGGTCCCAGCGCGACCGGCAGCGCGCCCGACGCAAATGGGCGCAGTCGCTTGGTCGTGTGCGCGCGGTCGGCCTCCAGATCGAGCAGATCATTGAAGACGTAGCCGGCCGAGGCGCACAGTGAAAAACTCAGGGCGGCGACCAGCGCGCGCGTCAGCGCCGCCGCGCTCGGCAGGCCGGGCGCGAGCAGCACGGGCATGACGACGAGCGCGTTTTTTGCCCATTGGTGAAGCCGGAGCTCTTTGAGCAGCGCGCGCAACATGTTCGGTCGGGGCGACGCGACGCTCACGTTCGACTCCGGCGGCATGGCCGGCGACTCTAGCGCGAAAGCGGCTGCGCGCGTCAGTACGTGAATGACACCGTATTGAGTGAGGGCACCTTGGCGCTCCAGGTAACGCCGCGAATGCGCTCTTTCAAGCACTCCGTGAGCTTCGGGATCTTCGGTGTCGTGGTCAGATCGATGCCGACGGCTTTGCCGCGCCAGACGGCGACCTTGAGCTTGAAGTGCGCGGTGCCCGGCTTGCACGGCTCATAGAGGCTCGAGTCCGTGAGCGGCTTGCTCAGCTCTTCTTGATCGATGTTCATGCGCTCGGTGCCCTGCGCTGCCTTGATGGCGTCTTCGACCGACATGTTGTCGGTGAAGGTTGGCTCGGGGCCGCTGTCTTTTTTGGGTTTCGGCGCGGCGGGTTCCTCACTCGGCTTGTCAGCGGGTTTGTCCGCCGCGGGCTGGTCCGCCGGAGCTGGCGTCGGGGCCGGACTCTCGGGAGCTGGGCTCGCCGCGGGGTCTGTTGCTGCAGGCGTGCTCGGGGACTCCGCGGGCTGCCCGGGGCAGCCGCCGCACGAGATGAGCCAAAGACACGACGTGATGCTGAGTGCTGCTGCGTACGCCCTCATGCTGATAGCCTATCACTGTCGCGGCATGAGCGCGACGGTCGCGAGCCAGCGTCGGAGGATCGAGCGTCCGACGTCGAGGTCTGGGATATGCGTCCACTCGTTTCGTTGGTGGGCCTGAGCCTGCGTGCCGGGGCCGAAATTCACGGCAGGTACGCCGCAAGCGGCAAATCGCGCCACGTCCGTCCAGGCTTGCTTCGGCTCGATCGCCTTCACGCCGGAATCAGCCAGCGCAACGACCAGCGGATGTTGCCGGAGAGGCGGTGCGGAGGGGGACACGTCGCTGAATTCGATATCTGCGTCGTTGCCGACCAGCGCGCGTACGTACGCCTGGGCGCCCTCGGCGCTGGTGTCCGGCGCAAAGCGGTGATTGAGATTGAGCTCGAACAGATCCGGCACCACGTTGCGGCCGCGTCCTCCGCTCGCCATGGTGGTGCTGATCACGCTGCGCCACTCGAGCTCGTCGATGCGATGCACGCGCGGCTCTTCACGGCCGAGGCGATCGAGCAAGCCCGACGCTTTGTGAATCGCGTTTTCGCCCTGCCAGGGCCGAGCGCTGTGCGCCGTGCGCCCGCGAAAACGCACGGTGGCGTGCAGCGAGCCGCCGCAGCCGAGTTGCAACTTGTTGTCGCTCGGCTCGAGCGCGACCGCCATGCTGACGCGTGACAGCTCCGGATCGCCAGCCAACACCGGCCCCAGCTCGTTTTCGAGAAAAGGGCCCTCTTCACGCGCGTAGAACACCAGAGTCAGATCGAGCTCCGGGCGCGCGTCGCTCTCGGCCAGGTCGAGCATCAAGGCGAGGCCGCTCTTCATGTCGGCGGCTCCCGGTCCATACAGCTTGTCGCCATCGATGCGGGGTGCGGCATCGTGTTCGGTGCGCACGACGTCCAAGTGCCCGGCGAGCGCGACGTGCGGTCCACCGAAACCACGCGTGAGCGGCACGACGATTGAATCACCGAAGCGGCGAATGGGCGCGGCGAGCGCGACGCGCGCCAAGCGCTCCGCCACGCGGTCGCACAGCTCGCGCTCTTCTCCGATCGGCGAGCGGATCTGGCACAGCCAGAGCAGCGTTTCGGCGAGGTTCAAGCTAGCCATATGGGTCTCGTCGAAATCAGACGGCGACGTTGAAGTCGCGCAACGCGGAATTGAGGCTGGTCTTGCGATCGGTGCTTTCTTTGCGCTGGCCGATGATCAGCGCGCACGCGATCTGGTACTCGCCCGCCGGGAAGCGCTTGGGGCGCATACCCGGGATGACGACGCTGCGCGCGGGGACGCGGCCGCGATATTCGACGGGCTCGGGCCCGGTGACATCGATGATCGCTGTCGAAGCCGTGAGCGCGACGCCCGCGCCGATCACGGCCTCGCGTTCCACCAGCGTGCCCTCGACCACGATTGCGCGCGAACCGACGAAGCAGCCGTCCTCCACGATCACCGGTTGAGCACCGGGTGGTTCGAGCACGCCGCCGATGCCGACCCCGCCGGAGAGGTGACAGTCCTTGCCGATCTGCGCGCAGGAGCCGACCGTGGCCCATGTGTCGACCATCGTGCCCGCGCCCACATAGGCGCCGATGTTCACGTAGCCGGGCATGATGATTGCGCCTGGCTCGATGAACGACCCGTAGCGCACGGTGCCCGGCGGTACGACGCGCACGCCGAACTTGTCGAGGTTTTTCTTGAGCGGCACCTTGTCGTAGAACTCGAACGGTTCGAGACTCATGCGCTGCATCTTGGCTACGGCGAAATAGAGCAGCACCGCCTGCTTCACCCAGGCGTGCGTCGTCCACTTTCCCGGCGCGTCCTGCGTGGCGACGCGTAATTTACCGGTGTCGAGCTCTTCGATGGTGGCTTCGACGGCGCGTCGGTGCGCGTCGTCCGCGAGCAGAGAGCGATCGGCGAAAGCCGCTTCGATCAACGGCCGCAGGTCCGATTCAGGCATGCGTTTCCATAGCGTGGTCGCCAAAAAACTCCAAGAGTAGGCTCGCATTTTCAGGTCGCCAGCTGAGCTCGCCGCTCGAAAGCTCGAGAGCCGACCGCATGCAGAGCAGCGTGGAGTGCGAGGTGTCGTCGTCAGCGGCCGCGCGTTTTGGGGGATCCGCGCGCACGAGCACGCTAAAGCCGTTGTCCTGGGCGGCCAGCTCGACGCGCAACGGCGCGGCGACCTGACGCGCCACGAGTTCGACGGCGGTGATCAGCAGGGCCGAGACGACGCGGGGACGAAGGGTCGCTTCGAAGTCGGGCGCAGGCACTACGAGTTCGATGCGGCTTTGCCCCGCGCGTTGCTCGAGCGTCTGTACGCTCTGCTTCACGAGCTCAGCGACGAACGCGCGCAGCGGGCGCGCTGAAAGCGCTTCAATCAAGAGCTCGAGCAAGCCTCTCACGCGCTCCAGCTCTCGCGATAGCTCGCTCGCGTGCTGTTCGAGTGACAGCCGGGCTCTTGCGCTGAGCGGGCGCCCAGCGGCCGTCGACAGTTCGCGTTCGAGGCGATCGATACGCGAGGTGAGTGGGTCCGCGAGCCCGAGATTGGCGCCAGCTTCGGAGAACGCCGGGGCTACCGCAGCGAGCAGCGTCAGCACGGCTTCGCGCAGCGGAGCGCAGCCGCCGGCGACGAGCGGCAACACCGAAGTGAGCGCCTTCGGCCCGACGCGTAGCGACCGCGAGAGTTCGCCAAAATTTCTGAGCGCGCTCAACCCCTCACGCAGCTTGCCGCGCGGCTCCGCGAGCGCGTCGATGTTCAACGTGCCTGTCACGACCGGGGGCTCCGGCCCCGCAAGCTAAACCAGCTCGGCACCCGGGAAGTAGTAGGCGGTCTCGATGCGACCATTTTCCGGCGAATCGGAGCCGTGCACGGCGTTCTCGCCCACGTTCGCGCCGAACAGTTTGCGGATCGTGCCGTCCACGGCCTTGGCCGGATCGGTGGCGCCGATCACCGTACGCCAGTGTTGCACGGCGTTCTCACGTTCGAGCGCGATCACGACGACCGGGCTGCGGGTCATGAACGTACACAGCTCATCGAAGAAGGGACGCTCGCGGTGAACGGCGTAGAAACCTTCGGCCTCCCGCCGCGAGAGCTGGGCTTGACGCATCGCGATCACTTTGAAGCCCTCCTCCAAAACGCGCTGCAAGATCGCACCTTGCTTTCGCTTTTCGACGGCGTCCGGTTTGATGATGCAGAGTGTGCGCTCGACGGCCATGGCCTTGCTCTTTCGGGTCGTTGGGGGGCGTTTCGGGGCGCACTCATAGCAAGCCTCGACGCTTTGACAAATCCCAAGGCCGCCAGCGCCCGTTTTGCGCCGCAGATCGAGCCGTGCTGGCCCGAGCCCTGGCAGGTCCGGGTGATTTGCCGTGTTTCTCCGGCGACACTATGAAGGCGCGAGTGGCGAGGTCCCCTTGACGGTCGAGCGCTGGCGCCACGCATGTCGTGGGGCTCGGCAATTGCGCGCGGTCGTGGGGCTCGTGCTGTTTGCAGCGCAATTCGTGCTGCTCGATCTGGTGCTGCGCGGCGCTCATCGCTATGCAGCAGAGCCGAGCGCGCTGTGTGCCGCGTTTGCGAGCGTTGCTCTGTGGGGGCTCGCGGGCGCGTTCGCTCGCGGGCGAGTGACGCGCTCAGCGGTCGCGCTGCTCGCGGCGAGCGTGTTCGTCTGCGAGCTCTTGTTCTTTCGCTACTATCACGTGTTCTTGGGGGCGCGCGCCATCGCCAGTGCGCTGAGCAGCTGGCGCGACGTACGCGCGGTCGTGCGCGGCATGCTGCCGAGCGCCGCGCTCGCTGCGCTGTTGCTGTCGCTCGTCGAGTACCGCATGCTGCGATCCGCGCCCAAGCTGACGTTGGCTCACGCGCTGGGGCTCGCGCTGTGCTTGCCGCTCGCGGGCCTGACTCGCTCGCAGGCGATCGCGACGCCCGATCTGACCGCGCTGGCCGGGCTCTCGGTCCTATTGCGAGCGCATGAGGTCAAGGTGGCCGCCACGCTCAGCGTGCCGCCGCTCGAGAGTGGCCTTGAGCGGCTACCGAACGTGCTGTTCATCTTGACCGAAAGCGTGAGCGCGCGAGATTACATGAGCCCGGAGCTCACGGTTGCTGCGCCGCTCACGCAACAGCTCTCGGCCGGGCGCGTCGATTTTCGACAAGCGCGCAGCGTGGCCAGCTACACGGCGGTGGCCGTCAACGCGCTGCTCTCGGGGCGCATGCCGCTCGGCACGCGCGCCGAGGTTGCCGCGACGCCGCTGCTCTTCGACCTCGTGCGCGCGGTGCGGCTCGCGGAGCGCGCGCCCAAGGTGCTGTACTGGTCCGGGCAGGACGACTCCTGGCTCGAGCGCACGAACACGCACGCGCTGGCGGACTCGGTCGCATTCTCGGACGACGTGCTCGGCCATCACGTCGAGACATTGGAGGAGGTGCTCGAGTACGGTATCGACGGCAAGCTCGCGGACTACGTCGACTGGCACCTCACGCCGGCAGAGCGCCCGCTGTTCTTGGTCGTGCACATGGCGGGGACGCACGCGCCGTACTTCGTCGACCCGAAGCGCGCGCTGTTTAGACCGTACTCACACGTGGTCACTTGGTCAGGCTTGCGTGAGCTGCACAACGCGTACTTGAACGCGCTCATCGAGCAGGATCGCGCGGTGGCCTCTATTTTGCAGACTTTCCTGCGCGTGGTGGCTGATCAACCCTATCTCATAGTGTTCACGAGCGACCACGGCGAATCGTTCGGAGAGCATCACTCGATTCACCACGGCCAAGATCTGTACGACGAGCAGATCCACGTGCCGGTTTGGATCGCGCACGGCCATGGCGCGCTCGGGCCGGAGGCGGCCGCGACGCTGCGCTCGCACGCCGGCGATTTCGTAACCCACCTCGATCTGCTCCCGACGCTGCTCGACGCGCTCGGCGTGCTCGATTCCTTTGGTATGAAGGCCATGCAGTCGCCGCTGCCCGGGCGGAGCCTGCTGCGCGCGTTCACGACGCGCTCGTCGCCGCTGGCCGTCACGAACTGCACCGCGCTCTTCCCCTGCCCGTTGCCGAACTTCGGCGTGCTCGACGGACGCTACGAGCTCTTGGCACAACCCTGGGACGACGATTGGCACTGCGTCGACTTGGCCGCCCAGAACGCCGAGCTCTCGCCGGCGGATCCGATTTGCGGCGCGCTGCGACGCACTGCGCGCGGCGTGTACAAGGAGCTGCCGAACGGGCGGGCGCTGCGATAGTGCAGCTAGAACTGCTTGAAGAAATTCGCGATCGCCCCGGCGGCAAAGCTCGGAATGGTGTGGCCCTCGCCGTCCACCGGGCACCACACGACGGGATAGCCGGATGTGCAGCCGTCGTAAGACACGCAAGGTGAGGGATCCACGGGCTGCGTGGTCGCACCGCAACCGTTGTCCTTCAGGAACTGATCGCGTGCCGTCTCATCCCCTGAAATGTCGACTGTCATGTCGGCCGTGCCGTGCGTGATCCAGGCCGCAATCGGGTGACTGACGCAACTCGAGCCACCGAAGTTGAAGAGCGCGCCCGACATCACACCCACGGCGCGGAATACGTTTGGCATCTGGCAGCCGAGCGCATCCGACATGATGCCTCCGTAGCTCATGCCGGTCGCCATGACGCGGTTCTGGTCGATGCAATAGGAACTCTCGAGCCAGCTCAGCATCGCCTTGGCGAACGCGATGTCTTGACCGTTGGTGTTGGGCCAGCCGGTCATCATCGACTGCGCGTCGGTGAGGCCTTGACCCGCGACGTAGATGGCATTCGGAAAGCCTTTCTGGACGCCGTAGAATGCACCGCCGAAGCTCGCGCTGATCAGCTGCGCCGCGGTGCCGCCCGCATAGTGCCATGCGGTCACGAGCGGGTAGGTTTTCGTACTGTCGTAGTTGGCCGGCAACGAAACATAAAATTGGCGCGATAGAACGGCGCCCTTGTTGTCGGTGACGTCGATCATCTGCGGCGAATTGGGGCCTGCGGGTGGCCAAGTGGTCGCGTTGCAACCGGTCGTTGGCATCGCGCCCGCCATCCCCGCGGCCCCGGCAGACGAACTCCCACCAGACGAGGCACCGCCCGCCGACGCGCCCGCCGCTGAAGTGCCGCCGGCCGACGCGCCCGCCGCTGAAGTGCCGCCCGCAGAAGTGCTGCCCGCCGCAGAACCGCCTGCCGACGCGCCCGCCGCTGAAGTGCCGCCGGCCGACGTATTGCCCGCTGCAGAGCCACCTGTCGAAGCACCGCCGTTCGAAGCGCCGCCTATCGCTCCACCGCCGTTCGGAGTGCCGCCGTTGCCAGTGCCGGCGGACGTATCGTCAGGGTTGGCGAACGAGGTCGCGTTGGAGTTCTTCGAACTGCAGCCGAACGCGACGAGTGGGAGGAGCACTGAGCAGACGAGGACAGAGTGGCGCGCAATCATGGGTACCTCGCTTCGAGAATGACGTGCCCCATTTTACGGCGAAAGCTGCGCGCCGGCTCATGCCAAATGCGGATCGCTTGCTGCGCGGATCGGGCCGCTTTTGTGCAAATTCACGCGAGAATACCGGTGACGCGTGAAGTTTCTGTTTAGCTGGGATTTCGGCCTTCGCGCGGATAGGCGCACGAAGGCCGAAAGCCGTTATGTGACGCGCCGCACGACGAACCTAGGGCGTCTCGATCAGCCCCATCGTGTTGCCCTCGGGATCCGTGTAGACGCCCATGATCACGGGACCGATGTCGGTGCGCGGCATGACGGTCTTGCCGCCCTTGCTCTCGACGCGTTTGAGCGTCGCATCGATGCTGGCCACTTCGGCGTAGACGAGGACGCGCGAACCTTGGCCGCCCATGCTGCCCCCGATACCGCCCGCGATGCCGCTCGAGCCTTTGGAGTCGACCATGCCGTAGTTCATCGGATTCTTGCTGTCGATCTTCCAACCGAACACGTCACCATAGAACTTCCAGAGCTTGTTCGGATCCTGCGCCTGGATCTCCCAATGCACGATGGCATTCGAGTTCGTCTTCTTGGCGGGCGCGGGCGCTTGCTTGGCAGCGGCCTTCTTGGCGGGCGCTTTCTTGGCGGTCTTCTTGGCGGGTGCCGGCGCTTTCTTGGCGGGTGCCGGTGCTTTCTTGGCGGATGCTTTTTTCGCGGGTGCTTTCTTGGCTATGGGTGCTGGGCTGGTCGTCTTCTTTTTGCTGGCCATGTGGGTCCTCCAGAAGCGGCGGATGCTACTGCCCTCGTTCGCAACTCACAATCGGCCTGCGCAGCTTTCTGCGTGGTCTTGCCGCGCGCGTGGTGCGCGCCATCTTGCTCGGCCGCGACGACTGTCGGCTACTGAACCCAGTCGCTCGCGGCCTTGCTTTGTAGCCAGGTCGACGTCTGTGTACCGAACGCCGTGAGCGTCGTGAGGCCCGCGTTCGAGAACAGGTTGGGCGTCCAGCCGTTGTCGGCGACCCAGGCCGTCCAGCTCGCGCCGTCGCCATCCACCACCGTTTGAAAGTTCGGGCCCCAAGTGGCGTCGGCCGTGCCGAGGTTCTTGTCGGCCCCGCCCTGAATGTAGCCCCACTCCGAGAAAAACACGGGCGCGATGCTGACGGCGGTACTCACCTGGGTCATGAATCCGGCCTTCCAATTGCCGGGGTAGACGTGCGCAGTGTACATCAGGTTCGAGCCCGTTGGTGGTGAGGCGGCGGCGTCGCCCGGGTGCTGGTCCCAGCTCATCGACGGGACGATGATCAGGTTGTTCGGAGCGCTGGCTCGAATCGTGTCGATCCAGCCCTGCACCCGCGGCTTGAAGTTTGCCCAGGTCGTCATGGTGTCGACCGGTTCGTTGTAAGGTTCGTAGAGCACGTTGCTGTAGCTCGCAAATTGCCCGGCCATGAACGACCAAAAGGTGGTGGCGTCGGTGCCTGACGCGCCGTCGCTGTTGTCGATCTGGTGGTAGTCGATGATGACGTACAGGCTCTTTTGCAGCGCGTAGTCGACGGCGGGCTTGAGCACTTTGCTCACGTAGTCCGCTTGGCTGAGCGCCAAGTGTGTGCCGGACGGCGCCATCGGCCCGACCGGAAACGGCGCGGGCGAGTAGAACGGCTGTCCGCCGGCGTTGGTGCAGGAGCGTGGGTACACTGGGAAACGCACGACGTGCGCGCTGAGGCCGGCCGCGAGCACCTTGTCGAGGCGCGAGGTGATGCCGGACGCGTTCTGAGCCGCGTTCGAGTAGAGGGTGCCCAAATCGGGAACGGCGAACCCGCGCAGCACGATGGTCTTGCCGTTTGGGTCTTTGACCGCCGGGCCATCCACGTGGAGCAGAGGCAGGCCACCGCTGCCCGCGGCGCCGGCGGCGCCTGTGCCCGCTGCACCGGCACTGCCCGCCCCGCCGGCAGCCCCCGCGCCGCCGCTCGCACCCGCCGCACCTCCCGTTTGTGCACCGCCTGAGCCGCCGCCACCCGACGCGCCCGCGCCGCCGGTTCCGCCGCTCGTCACGCCGCCCGCGCCCGCCGCTGCGCCAGAGCCCGCCGCGCCACCACTGCCGATCGCCGCGCCCGTTCCCGAACTGCCCGCGGCGCCGCTCATCGCGCCGCCCGTGCTCGTCGAGCCCGAGCTGCTCGCGCTGCCGCCCGACGTTGCAACACTGCCGGCGTCACCGATGGGAGCAGTGTTCGAGTTGCCGTTCGCGGAGCAAGCAAGCGCCCCAAGCGCAACTATCGGGAGCGAAAGTGTAAGAAGAGAAAAGAACGCAGCTCGCATGGCTTACCATTTTTGACACAACGCGCGCGGACCGCGAGAAGAATCGCTGAGCGCGGGCTCGTCTCGTCGCGAGGCATTCGCGCTTGCAGCACGGTAAAGTGAATTGCCGATGCGGCGTCGTTACGCGCTTCGCGCAGGATCGTTGCGGCACCTGCGCTCTGTGACGTCCGCCTGCGCGCGTTTGCGACGGCGCACGGCCGAAGAATTATCTGTTGCCACTATAGCGGGCGGATTCTGGAACCGATTCCGTGTACACTCCGCGGCAGGAGTAGCTTCATGACCTCTCGCAGTTTTTGGGCCCTGTTCTTGTGTGTCGTGCTGGCGAGCTGCGTAGGCGGCAAGTTGATCAACGATCAGCCGGACGACAGCTCGGGTTGCGGTGATACGAGCAGCGACACGAAGAACTGCGGCAGTTGCGGCACGGTGTGCCAGACGGGCCAGACTTGTTCGGGGGGCCACTGCACGTCTCCGAGCGTGATGTGCTCGGGCGTAGCCGTCAACGTTCTCACCGACCCGGCCAATTGCGGCGATTGCGCCAACGTGTGCGGCGCCAGCCAGCAATGCAGCGGCGGCAAGTGCACTTGCGGCGGCACCCAGAGTGCGTGCGGCAAGACGTGCGTCGATCTACAGACCGACAACTCCAACTGTGGCGTCTGCATCAAGGCATGCACCACCGGTGAGGCGTGCTCGGCCGGTATGTGCGCGTGCACCGGCGGCCAAACGTCGTGCAACAGCAGCTGCGTGAACACCAGCAGCGATTCCGCCAATTGCGGAACGTGTGGCAACGCCTGCACTGGCGGCCAGCTCTGCAACGGCGCCGGAGCCTGCAGCACCACCTGCGCGGGAACGGCCGTGATGTGCACGGCCACTGCAGGGCCCACGTGCGCCAACCTGATGACCGACCTCAACAACTGCGGGACCTGCGGTAACGCCTGCGCCGCGGGTCAGACTTGCACGGCCGGTGCCTGCGTCTGCACGCCGACGCCGGGCACGATGCAGAATTTCTGCGGCGGCAAGTGCGTGGACACGCTGACGGACTCGGTCAACTGCGGCAGTTGTGGCAATCCGTGCACTGGCGGCCGCTCCTGCGTGGCAGGTCAATGCGGCTGCCCGGCTGGTCAGACCTTTTGTGATCCCACCTGCGTCGACTTAACCGCTCCTGCCACTTGCGGCACTGACTGCAGCACCAAGGTCGCCTGTGCCTCGGGCCAAACCTGCAGCAACGGCAGCTGCATGGGCGGAACCGGCGGCGCGGGCGGTAGCGGCGGCAGCGGTGGCGGGACGGGCGGAGCCGGCGCTGGCGGCACCGGAGGCGCGACGGGCGGCAGCGGCGGCGACCGACCCACGACGTGTCCTCCCGTAGCGAACGTGATCGCGGATTTCGAAGAAGCGCAGGTCCGCGCGGACAAGGGCGCCATCGTGACGGCGCAGCAAGGTCGTCAGGGCTGGTGGTACACATCCGCCGACACCACCACGGGCTACACGCCGGCGAGTGTCACGTCGGGCCCCGTCCTCGCAGCCTCGCTCACCGGCGATTCGGCGATGACGGCCTGCAATCAATTTGCGTTCCACGCGACTGCCACGGGGCACTCCACCTGGGGCGCGGTCTCTGGCACTCCGTTCGCCGCGATTCTGCCGCCGCCCGCGAACCCCATGACCCAGAAGACCAAGAACCCGTTCGACGTGAGCGCGTTCAGTGGCATCAGCATGAAAATGAAACTGGGCTCTGGCAGCTCGCCCGTGCTCGTCGAGCTGCAGCAAGTCGAGACCAGCGCGACGCCGGACGGCTCCGGCATGAACAACTCGGTAGATCTCTACAACACGCGCAGCAAATTGCTCGCTCCTGCAGATCCCAAGCGGCCTGAGCGACCTTCGCTCACCACGTCGTGGCAGACGATCAGCATCCCATTCGGCACCTTGTCGCCGCGTTATCTGCCCGGAGGTTGCGCATCCGGCGTGGTCTGCGAGGCGCCCGTGTTCAACCCCAAGAGCGCGCTTGGCCTCCAATTCGGTACGTACACTCAATATCCCGGCAACACGCCCGCGGCGTACGACATCTGGGTCGACGACGTCACGCTCTACACGGGCGACGCCGGGCTTGCCACGTACACGCAGACCGCGGGTGCGGCCCACATGTTTCCAGTGGATAGCGCGACGGTCGGAACTTGCGCCAAGCCAACCGGCGCAACCGGCAAGTTCCTGATGGACGCGTACGTGCGCTGGAAGGCCACCTACGTCGTCAGCGGTCGCGTGGTGAGTCCTGAGATCGACGGAGGCGCGACCGTATCCGAAGGTATCGCCTACGGCATGCTGATCTCCGTCTTCATGAACGACAAGACGCTGTTCGATCAGCTGTGGTCGTACTGGCAGGCCCACGCCGGTACGGGCGGGCTCATGAACTGGAAGTACGGCGCCAACAACGGCGGCGTCACGGGCAGCGGCTCTGCCGTCGACGCCGACGAAGACGCCGCCTTCGCGCTACTCAAAGCTGACAAGCAATGGACCGGCTACACCACCCCGGCGTCGAATCTGGTCAAGGCCATCTACGCCAACGACGTCGAGGCAAGCTCGGGCGCGCTCAAGCTCGGTAACTCCGGCACGGGTGGCTCGTCGACCACGAACCTCTCGTATTTTGCGCCAGCGTACTATCGCGAGTTCGCGAAGGTGGATGCCGGCGACAACTGGACCAACGTGATCAACACAGGCTACAGCTACCTCGCCAAGCAGACGGGCAACAACGGTCTGGTGCCCGCGTGGTGCATGGGCTCGTGTGGATCGCCCGGCAGCAGCGTCGGCGGCTACACGGACGCCACCGACTATCAGTACGATTCGCACCGCACGCCCTGGCGCGTCGGTCTCGACTACTGCTGGAACGGCACGCCGAACGCGCTGACCTACGTCAAGGCGACCACGAACTTTTTTGCTTCGATCGCCTCGGGCAACGGCATCGGTTCGATCCTGGACATCTACACGCCTTCCGGCGGCAAGTGCCCGACCACGAACTGCACGGAGACGTCGCAGCCGAACTCGATGTCCTGCATCGGCTCGGCCGGCGTCGGCGCGATGGCCGCGAGCAACGCCAAGTTCTTGAACTCGGCTTGGCACTTCGTGCTCGACGCTTCCTACACGTCGGATCCCCAGGCCCAAACGGCGTACACGTACTACAACGCGACGGTGGGTCTGCTCACCGCGCTGACGATGTCGGGCAACTTCAACAATTTCTGAGGGCGTTTTCGGGCGCGCGCCCGCGCGGTCGTTCGCGAACATCTCCGCGTTGGAGTTTGCTTCGCGGCGAGCAGCGGCGTCGCGGGTGCCTCTCACACGTTGACGGAGTTCTGACGCTCTTCTTGTTGTGGGTCCGCGGGGCCCCAACCCCGGGGACGTGATCAGCGTCTGAGCGTGGCTCCCCGTGTAAGTCAGCGCTCGGTGTCGTCGTGATCGAAGAAGCGTAGGCGACACGATCGACAGCGGAACGCCTTGAACCCGAGCGTGCGCGCGATGCCGTCGAACAGGTGGCGGGACTGCGAGCGCCGCGCATCGCGGCTGCCGCACCGCGGACAATGTTGTTCGCGAGGCTCGCTCAACAGGTTGTGCGGGGTCGAGGTGGGCGCCGGCTGCGTCATACCTCCGGGTTAGTTAGCGCTCCGCGCGTGCCGGGCAAGTGTCGGGCGCGTTGCAAATTGCAGCGCGCTCGGCATGGCCAGGCCGACGCCGATGGGTCGCGCTTTTTAGCGCTCGCCGAGCTCCCTGATCGTCGTCGGGCTCATTTCAGGGCGGACGGAGTAACGCGGACGGCGTCGAAGCAGGCAATCTCCACGAGGCCAGCGGGCGCGCCCCGCGGTTTCCGAACGTCCGAAACGTGGCAGACGTGTACCTCGACGCGGCGAGCATTCTTGGCCTTCGAGTGCCAGGCCGCGAGCTCGGCCGCGCGCTCGATCACGTCCTTTGGGACGGCGCTGCGCTCAGGGTTCTGCACGATGACATGGCTGCCCGGCAGCTCGCCCGCGACATGCAGCCACAGATCGTGCGGCTCTGCGATTTCGAACGTCAGCATGTCGTTCTCACGCGCGCCGCGTCCGACCAGCACGCGATAGCCGTCGATCTCGTACGTCTTGTACGGACGGCCTTTGCTCGCCATGTTCGAAAGAGCGCACGCGGCGTGCGCACCCCTACAACAAACTCTTCAACGTGACACCCATGTCGCTCGGCGTCGGCGCGACGCGCACGCCCGCGGCTTCCAACGCGGCGATCTTGTCCTTGGCGGTGCCCTTGCCGCCGGAGATGATTGCGCCGGCGTGGCCCATGCGCTTGCCGGGCGGCGCCGTGGTGCCCGCGATGAAGCCGGCCACCGGTTTTTTCATGTTCTTCTTGATGAAGTCGGCGGCGCGCTCTTCGGCGTTGCCTCCGATTTCACCGATCATGATCACGCCTTCCGTGTCCGGGTCCTCGTTGAAGAGCGTGAGCACGTCGACGAAGTCCATGCCGGCGACTGGGTCGCCGCCGATGCCGACGCACGTGGATTGACCCATGCCGAGCGCGCTCAGCTGTCCGACCGCTTCATACGTGAGCGTACCGGAGCGTGAGACCACGCCGAACTTGCCGATTTTATGGATGTGACCCGGCATGATGCCGATCTTGCATTGGCCGGGCGTGATGACGCCGGGGCAATTCGGGCCGACCAGACGCACGGGGCGATCTTCGATCGCGCGACGCACGCGGATCATGTCCATCACCGGAATGCCTTCGGTGATGCAGACGACGAGCTTGCAGCCCGCGTCGAAGGCTTCGAGGATCGCGTCGGCCGCGCCGAGCGGTGGCACGAAGATGCACGACGTGTCGGCGCCGGTCTGCTTCACGGCTTCGGCCGTGGTGTTGAACACGGGTACGCTGACGGCCTTGCCGCCGGGGGCTTCTGCCTTGAAGGTTTCACCGCCGCGGTTCGGCGTGACGCCAGCGACGACTTGCGTGCCGTACGCGATGCATTGCGTCGCGTGAAAGGAACCCGCAGTGCCGGTGATGCCTTGAAAGAGGACTTTGGTTTTGTTGTTTACTAAAATTGGCATTTTTCAGGAGTTTGCTCTGAGAGGCTGCGGCACTGCTCGATCCCTAGGCCGCCTTTACAGCGGACACGATCTTCTTCGCGCCGTCCGCCATGGTGTCGGCGGGTTGGATGTTGAGGCCGCTCTCGGCCAGGATTTTCTTGCCGAGCTCGACGTTGGTGCCTTCTAGCCGAACCACGAGCGGTACCTTGAGGCCGAGCTCTTTGGTGGCCGCGACGACGCCTTCGGCGATCACGTCGCACTTCATGATGCCGCCGAAGATGTTGACGAAGATGCCCTTCACCTTCGAGCTCGACAGGATCATGGAGAAGGCCTTTTTGACCTGATCGCGCGTGGCACCGCCGCCCACGTCCAGGAAATTCGCGGGTGCGCCGCCGCTCTGCTGAATGATGTCCATGGTGGCCATCGCCAGGCCCGCGCCGTTGACGAGGCAGCCAATGTCACCGTCGAGCGAGACGTAGCTGAGGCCCGCGTCTTTGGCTTCGAGCTCGACCGGATCTTCTTCGGCCTTGTCCATCAGCTCGACCCACTCACGATGTCGACCCGAAGCGTTGTCGTCGAAGTTGAGCTTGGCGTCGAGCGCGACCACCTGGCCGCTCTTGCTCACGATTAGAGGATTGATCTCGCACAGCGAGCAATCTTCCTTTTCGAACAGCTCGACGAGCCTGCCGAGTAATTTGCAGAAGGCTGCTACGGTTTCTTTGGGGTTCGGCGTGCCCTGGCCGACATCGAGCCCATACGCCAGCTTGCGCGCTTGGTACGCGCTGAGCCCGACCACCGGATCGATGTGCTCGGTCAGGATTTTCTCGGGCGTCTCCGCGGCGACCTTTTCGATCTCGACGCCGCCCTCGGTCGAAGCCATCACGGCGATGCGCCGCTTTTCGCGATCCACCACCAAACCCAAGTAAAGCTCGCGTGCGATATCGAGCCCCTGCTCGACGTAGAGCCGCTGCACCTTTTGACCCTCTGGACCCGTCTGGTGCGTGATGAGCTGCATGCCGAGCATTTTCTGCGCGGTGGTCTTCGCCTCCGCCGGCCCGCCTTTGACGACCTTGACGCCGCCGCCCTTGCCGCGACCGCCCGCGTGGATCTGCGCTTTGACGACGACGACCGGGATCTTGGTCTCGTCGATCAAGCGCTTGGCGGCTTGCTCGGCCTCCTCCGCCGTGAACGCGGGAAAGCCCTTGGGGATCGGTAAGCCGTATTTGGCGAAGATCTGCTTGCCTTGGTATTCGTGGATTTTCATGTTCGGGCTTAAGCCTTGGACTTCACGAGGTCGACGACTTTTTGCACGCTCGCCGCGCTGGTGGCGAGCATCTTCTTTTCGTCCGCGGAGAGCTCGAGCTCGATGATCTTTTCCACGCCGCCCGCGCCGATGATCACGGGTACGCCGAGATAGAGATCGCGATAGCCGTATTCGCCGTCGAGGTAAGCGGCGGCGGGTAGCGTGCGCTTTTGATCGAACAGGTAAGCCTCTGCCATGGAGATCGCGCTGGCGGCCGGCGCGTAGTACGCGCTCGTGCCCATCAGCCCGACGATTTCACCGCCGCCCTTGCGCGTGCGATCGATGATCGCGTTGAGCTTGTCTTGGGCGATCAGCTTTTGCACGGGCACGCCGTTGAGCGTCGTGTAGCCGAGCACGGGCACCATGTCGTCGCCGTGACCGCCGAGCACGGTCGCGCGCACGTCCTTGATGCTGCCGCCGGTTTCGCGCGCCAAAAATAAG
>DASXKQ010000173.1:0-6348 GCA_036496745.1 Polyangiaceae bacterium | reverse complement strand
GCCACCGCACGAGCGGCGCGTGCGCGTGACCGCCCCGAGTACGTCGCTCGACAAGGGCGGCCGCGCGTTCGCCCCCTTCTCGATCGACATTCGCTACGGCGGCGACTGGCAAGACAACGACATCGTCGGCTGCGCCTACCCCAAGACCGGCGAGCTGTTCGTCAAGATCGGCGGCTCCTATCGCCCCGCTGCGTTTCTGCTCGGCAAGAACCTCGAACCGGTCCCCGGCGTGTGTGACGCGGCTCCGGCGCGGTCCTAAGACAGTAGCGCGCTAGACAACGCGGCATTGTCTCCGGAAAATTCGGATTGAAGACCGCGCGAGTCGAGCGCAAGCTGATACTCGAAAGCGCGGGTCGAACGCTCGCACAGTACCTTGCTTGGAGACTAAACATGATTGCCCATCGCGCAGGTGGACTCATTGCTGCGAGTGTTCTCGCGCTGCTGCTCGGAGCCTGCGCCGGTCGCACCGACAGCGGAACGAACGCTGGATCTCTGCCGGGCTCTGGCGCTGGAGCTGCGGGCAGCGCGGGGCTGTCGAACGGCGGTAGTGCCGGCGCCACGGCGGGCGCGGGGGGCAACTCCGCGGGCAGCGGCGGCTCGCTCACTGCGGGCAGTTTCGCGTGCGGGACTTCGACCTGCAGTGCGACGCAAATGTGTGTCGCGCGAACGTGTGGCGGCGGGCCCGTCCTGTGTGAGGACGAGGCGGACGGCGGTTGCACACCCGGCTGGCACGTTGATACCTGCGGCGCCACAGGCAAGCTGGCATGCGTTCCCGATCCGTGTGCGAACCCCGCGCCCGAATGCGTCGAGATCCCTGCGGCATGCGGCGCGGCGCTCAATTGCACCTGTATCCCAAGTGACGTGTGCAACGGCTATGGGACCTGTCAGTCGGTGGTCAATGTGCATGACGTGACGTGTGGGGCGGAGTAGCGAGAACGCTGATCGCGCTTCTTTAGGCAATGAAGTGACGAAAGCGCGAGTACTGCACCAAGCGGCCGTCGGGGTCGCCGAGCACGGCAACTCGGCGGTGCTCGTCACCATTGCGCCTGGCGGGGAGCTGCTCGATCGCCGACGGATCGACCTCACCCACGATCTGCCAACACACCCGTATCACCACGAAGGGTCGTGGGCGGTGGGTCGTTATCTCAACAGTTCGTGGGCGCGGCCGATTTCGCTTGCCGAAGCCGTAGCGCTCGTCGCGCGCGTGCACGAGGCCGCCGCGCGTGGCGCGCGCGCGAGCCTCGAGGCGCTGGCCGCGGCGGTGCCCGTGCCGATATCGCAGATCGGCATCCGCGCGTGCCCCAAGCTTCCGGCTACGACCGAGGAGCGAATCGCCGACAATCGCGCGGCAAACGTCGCCGACTCGGTCATGTATCGCGAGGCGCTGGCGACCGCAGCCGAGGCGCGCGGCTGGTCCGTGTACTGGTACGACCGCGAGCGCGTGTTTCGCGACGCGGCGGCAGCGCTCGGCCGCAAGGATGTCGACCCGTTCCTGCATGCGATGGGCCGATCCAGCGGGCCGCCTTGGCAAGCCAAACACAAGCTTGCTGCGGCCGCCGCACTTGCCGCTGGAGCGCGCAAGTAAGCAAGGCGAAAATTCAGCCTGCCTCGCCAACGTCACGACGCGGGGGCGTACATCACGTCGGATCGCAGCACGTACTTCCGACCTTCGCTGACGGGTGCGCCTTCGTGCAGAAGATAGTGATCGAAGAGCAACGCGAGGCCCGGTTCCGGCGTGACCGAGGCGTCCTCGAAACGGGTCTCGCCACCGCGCGCGCCGCCGCTCAAATAGATCATCAACGTCAAGAGACTCTCTTCGCCATTTTCCCGACGGAAGGAACCGTCGGTGTGCGGCGCGAATCGTTGTCCGGGATCATATCGATAGAAGCGCAGCCGCTCGTTCAAGCCGACGACACGACGATCTCGAAAGATCGAGGACACGTCAGCTGCAATACGCGACCAGATCTGCTGCGCGCGCTCGGGAGCATCGACCATCGCTCGCGTATTGTTGCGAATATCAGGACGCTGAACAAAACCGCTCTCCAGCGTCACTGGTGCCATCTCGTAGCCGAGAGATTCCGACCAAGCGATGAGCTCGCGGCATTCTTCAGCAGTCAGAACGTCAGCGATGGTAAAAATCCCCGGGGCGATGTCTTTGCGCATTGTTTGCCTCCCCGCGTTCGAGAGCTCAGATCGTGAATCCGCACTTCGATCGAATCAAACGAGGCGTGCGCGGTCAATCGGGATCCGTCGTGCTGCCGGATGGCAGGCCAGCCCTTGCGCGTATTCAACCGGATGCATTTTCTGAGGAAGCCAGCAACGCCGCACGTGCTAGGGTATTGCTCGACCATGAGAGATCGCTTGGCGCGGGACTCGCTGCTCGTGGGCGGTGTCATCGGACTGGCGCTCGGCGTGGCGGCCGGCTGCGGCACCAGCACGCCTCCGTCCTTGACGAGCGCGGGCGGCAACGCTGCAGCGGCTGGTGCGAGCCAGTGTCAGCGCACGTTGGATTGCGCGCCCGCGCAGGTGTGCAGTCCGGACGGTCGCTGTGTCGCCTGCTACGCGGACGTCGATTGCAAGGCGAACGAGCACTGCGCACAGGAGGTGTGCGTCGAGACCGTCGCCTGCCAGAGCGCTGGGGACTGCGCGCAATCACAAACGTGCACGGCCGGGCAATGCGAACCGATCGTCTCGTGTCAGAAAGCCGCTGATTGTGCAGCCGGCTACTCATGCAACTCCCAAGGCGTGTGCGTAGCCTGCGGGGATCCGACCTGCGGCGTGACGAGCGCGGGCGGTAGCTCGGGAGCCGGCGCCGGTGGCGTATCCGGTGCGGGCAACATCGGCGGCACGGCGGGAGCCGGCGCCGGTGGCGTGTCGGGCGCGGGCAACATCGGCGGCGTGGCGGGAGGCGGCGCGTCGGCAGGATCTGCAGGCACAGGCTCGGGTGGAGCCGGCGCGGCCGGAGGCGCGTCAGGGACGAGCGGCATGTCCGGCTCCGCGGGTGCCGGCGGTACGGGCGCTCCCGGCACTCAGATCGTCAGTTCCTACGGCATGGTGCTCGCGGGGACGAACGACGTTGGAGTCAATGGGCCATGGGCTACGGATTATCCAGCCGGCTCGACCGTCAACTACATCACCCCGTCGCCCGCTTTTGCAAGTGCCGGCAGCCAAGTGTGCGTGGCCGGCTTTGTGGGTGGCGGCGGCACCCCTACTGAATGGGGAGCATCCCTCTATCTGTTGTTGGACGAGCAAACGGACAGCTACACACCGGCTTCTCACGGTGTCCTCGGCTTTGGCTTCACGGTGACGGGCAGCAATATTCCGGCTCATCTCCAACTGGACTACATTCAGGCGGACGGCTCCGCCTATTGCACCCTGATGGTTGCCGGCCCTGGAGCGCACACCTTCAAGTTCAGCGACGCGACGTATGACTGCTGGACGAGCGGGGGCGCCGTCGCCACCGCACAGATGAGCTTTGAACAATTCTGGATCCAGGTTCCGTCGTCCGTCGGAAGCTACAGCTTCAACTTCTGCCTCACGGACGTCTACGCGATCGTAGAGTGAGCAGCTTCGACGAAGGCGACTTGGCCATAAACGTGAGGCAAAAGGTATTTCGGAGTGCTAACCTCGGCCGCGCGGGCCAGGCTGATGATTGAGCTCTTCGACGACTTCCGCGACATCCTCGTCGAGCTCCACAGGGCGGGGGCCCGATTCGTCGTGTTAGGCGGCCACGGGCGACCTCAAGACATCGCCGACGTGAAAGCACTCGAGTAGGGTTAAGCGTGAGCTCAACCCGCGCATGATTGGTCGCAGCGTCAAGTCGATCGAAAACCGATGCGCGCGTGAGTTCCGTCGCAGAACGGCTTGTTGCTGCTGCCACCGCAGCGGCAAAGGCGCGCCTGTTCGACGCGCGCGACCACGCGTCCGGTCCCGCTGGTGATCTCGAGGTTGCCGCGGACTTGCAACGGACCGTCGGTCACGGGATCGATCATAAGGGGGCCGTTGCGCACGGCAAGCATGTCTGCGACTCCCGTCGGTGGCTCGCCTGACGCCGAGAAGCCGACGCTCTTGTGGGAGCCATCGCAGAACGGTTTGTTTTTGGAAGCGCCACAGCGGCAGAGCGTGACGCGATAGTTGCCCGTCTCGCCGTCGAGCACGAGCTCGGCGCGCACGGCGTACGGTCCCGCTTCGCGCACGGCGAGCAGGTTGACGGGGGGCGGCGCTTCGTCCGGCCTGCCATCTTTGCGCCGATAGCGGATGGCGCCCGATGGGCAGGCGTGCGCGATCTCTGCCAGCCGTTCGACGTCGATGGCATCCGGGTGGATCCAGGGCCCCTTCACGTTGGCGAGGAACACCTGCGGTCCCCACGTGACGCAGAAGCGTGAATGGATGCACTTTTTGCCTTCGTAGAGCAGCGTGAGCTTTTTCCCTTCGATTGCTTCGACGCCGTCGGCCTGCGTAGGGATCGGTGCGGGCTGTGCGGGTGATGCGGCCGCGGGCTCGGCATGGCCGCTTGGCGGACTCGTTCGGGCTGCTGCGGCCGAGGCGAATCCGCGCACGGCGCGCTGCTGCAAATCCGTGAGGAGCCTGAGTGCGTTCGCCGTTCGTGCGTCGCCCTTGTCGAGCTCGCTGGCAGCGGCCACGAGCTCACCAAGTCGCTCACAAATGAATTGCCCGGCGCTCACGCCTGCGGGCAAAGCGGCCGCGTCTCGCAGAGCGGTGAAGGACATGCCCGCGTTGCAGCTGGGATGTGACGGTCCTGCGGGCAGGCGCGCGGCCCGCTCGCCCAAGTGGCTGACGGCACGCATGAGCCCGACGGATAGCTCGACCACCAGCGCTTTCTCGGGCAGAGGACGGGGAACCGCGTACGAGTAGGCGAGCATCCGCAGGCTCAAGGCATAGCTTGCGTTGGCGAGATCCACCGTCGCTACGGCCGTCTCGTCCTCGAGCCAGACGCGCTCGGAAGCGTGCAGCGGCGGACGGAGCACGGGGTTCACGGCCGCCGGAAACGCCGGCGAAAATGCCGGATTTTTCGCCTTGAGCTGGGCAAGCTCGTCGCGGATCGCTGAAAATCTTTGGAAGTGCGAGTCGTCGCTGTGCTCGGGAGCACCCTCACCTTGCCGAACGATCGCAGTGAACGCTTCATGCGCGGTCTTCGCGCACACCACGGGTCGAATGTCCGGCAGCTGCGCTTCCGCGGACGAGAGCTGGAGCGCGGGATCTCCGCAAAAGGCGGCTCGCTCGCCAACCCGCGCGACGAACGCGCGGATCGCTTCATCGAGGGACGCATAGAATGCACCGACCGTTTCATAGTCGAGGGCCATCGGAACCAGGCGAGCACCCCCGCCGCCGCGCTGGAACGCCGACCATTCTGGTTCGAAGCCCTTGCCCTCCGGCGCGGTCGACGCGGCGGGTCGTTCGAGGTGGATGAAGTGGTTCAGCACGGATTCGCTGAACGGCGCGAGCTTCACCACGATGCTCGCGGGCAAGTTTCCGGGGTCGAGTGGAAAGTTGCCGCGACCGAAGCGCGGTGCCGCGCCGAGCGCGGCGGTGATGTTCCACACTGCCACCAGGTGCCCCATCTCTTCGATTGCGACTCGAAGGATGGTTTGGCGCCAGCGTGCGAGGGCCGCCGCCTCGGCTTCGGACAAACCCTCGGTTTCGTCGCGCCTCAGGCTGAACGCCGCGTAGAGGTACGTGCACATCAGCGTGTGCTCGAGCTCCGCCGCTTCGTACAAGAGGTGGATCAGACGCTCTCGGCTGACTGAGGTCCGCGCTGCAACGGCTTCCATTCTACTGCGCTATCAGCGCCCAGCGCGCGATGCCAGCGCTATCCACCGCTAGCGCACCCAGTAGCGACGCGCGCGTGGCTCAGGTCAGGCGAGTCGCCCTTCGAGTACCGTGAACGGGGAAGTTGCCCAGAGCTTCGTGTGGGCGCACCTGATTGAAGTCGTGGCGCCAGCACTCACCGACCTGTGCCAGCTGTGCGCCCATGTCTTCGAGAAACGGCGACAGGGAGCTCAGACGCTGCTGCAACGTTGCTCGACTTCGTCCACCTCGTCTTCGAAACCGGCGACGGGGTCTACTTCAGTCGAGTCCGGCCTATCGAGAGCCGTCGACCACGCCACCAAGACCTGTCACCAGGGTCGGCGCTATGACGACGACGTCAGCAAAATGCGCGTACTGCTACGGTCGGACTGTTACCCAGGTCTCCAGAATTTCTGTTACCAACGTATCCGGTCTGCACCCCTTGCCGGCAAGCAACGACAGACCTCGCACAATCAAAGTTCCTTGCCGGCAAGGCGCGGGAGACCCCTCGGGGTCTGATCTTCCTTGCCGGCAAGGCGC
>DASXKQ010000172.1:0-29779 GCA_036496745.1 Polyangiaceae bacterium | reverse complement strand
GTCCTGCGATCGAGGCGGGCCGTGTGCGAAACGGGCTCTGGTCCACCCCTTCGGGTGCCACGGGGCGCGGTCGCCCAGTTTTTGTTTTCTTGGGTCTCGCCTCCCTTTGCCGATCGGGGCGCTTCGACGCACCCGAAGGGGCGAGATCTGATCGTCCCAAAGTCTGAAGCAGCAGTGCTAGCCGCCGCTGCCGCGACGCGGCTTGTCCTTGCTGAATTCCGTGGGCGCGTCCTCGCGCGCTGGGAGCAAGGTGGGGGCGAAACCGAGCGCGGCGGCTTTGGGCTGCACGGACGAGCTCGGGGTGGTCCACGGCTCGATGGCGTCGGCCATGGCGTCGGCGTTTTGAAAGCGCAAGTTGAGATCTTTGGCCATCGCACGCGTGATGATGGCGGCGAGCCGCAGATCGACGTCCGGTCTCAGGTCGAGCAGCGGGAAGGGCTCGCTCTCCTGAATGGCAAAGAGCAGCGCGTTGTAGTTCTCGGCGACGAAGGGCGCGCGGCCCGTCAACGCTTCGTACATCATCAGGCCGACCGCGTAGAGGTCGGCGCGAGCGTCCACGCGCATGCCGCGCGCTTGCTCCGGGGCCATGTACGCGGGCGTGCCGAGCACCACTCCGGTCTGAGTCAGCTTTTGGTCGCCGGGGGACCCCAGTAGCTTTGCCACTCCGAAGTCGAGCAACTTGACGATGTCGCGCATGCCGGAAATCGACGTCAGAAAAACATTGTCCGGCTTGAGATCGCGATGAATGATCTGCACGCGGTGGGCTGCGGCGAGCGCCGCCAACACTTGCGAGGCGACGAACGCGACGCGTTCGACCGGGAGCGGCCCGTCCTGCGCGATGATTTGACTCAGTGAACCGCCTTCCAGTCGTTCCATGACCAAAAAGGCGGGTTCGCCGTCGGAGGCTTTGAAATCCAGGATGCGAACGATGTTCGGGTGGCCGATGGCGGCCACGGTTTCGGCCTCACGGCGAAAGCGAGCGAGGTAATCTTTGTCGTCCGCGAGATCCCCGTGCAAAATCTTGATCGCGACGCGCATGTGCGCGAGGTCCTCGCGGACCGCGTCGTACACGGTTCCCATGCCGCCTTGTCCGATCACGGCGCCCACGCGGTAGCGTCCGTCGAGCAGCGCTCCGCTCCAGGATTCCGTGGGGTCGTTACGTGACGAGCCTCGTCGCAGTTGCTCGCCGGAGCGCAGGTGCTCGAGGGCCGCCTTCGCTTGCAGCCGCGTGCGACGAATCTCGAACGCGCGTTCGACGCTCGCGCACAGCTTGTCGAACTCGATGGGTTTGGTCAGGTACTCGACTGCGCCGTACTCGATCGCCTTCATGGCCGTTTCGAGGTCGGGCGCGCCCGATATGAGCAGTACGGGGAGATCCGGGTCGATCTCACGGAACGCGCGCAGCAATTCGATGCCGTTCATGTCGGGCATGCCCACGTCACTGACGACGAGATCGAACGTGCTATTTTGCACGAGCTCGATGGCCGTCCGCGCGTCGGGCGCCTCCGTCAGCACGTGCCCCACCTTGCTCAGCACGCGCACGAATGCGCGACGCAAGTCGGCGCGGTCGTCCACCACGAGCACGCGAGCCGAGCCAGCAGCAGGCTTCGGGGATTTGGCTTCGGAGCGTTCCATGATCTTGTGCCACACACACCAACTCGGACGGGAGCATCGCTCGCCGCCCGACGAACGACAGATTCCTAAAAACATACCTTGCTCGGAGTGAGGCGGCTAGCGTGTCTCACTTTGGGACGGTCGCGAGCGAACGCTCGACTCAGTTCGTAGCCATTGAAGCCCGAGGCGGCGAGGTGTCGTGCCGAGCCCGCGGTCTGCGTCTTCGTCCTGAAAGGCCGGCAGAGTGCCGCCTCGAAACCAGGAAATCCCGGCGAGTTCGCTGCCCATCCCTAAGTCAACAGCCCTGAGCTACTGATCGGATAACCATGAACTACTCGAATCGTTCGCTGCCTATCGCCGTCGCGACTCCTATCGCTGCGGTTGCTGGTGTTTTCACTTGGCTTGGATTCGTTGCTTCGGCATTGGCCGCTTCTCCGGATGTCGCTCATGACGAGCAGGCGCGCGGGCCTAATCGGTCGGGCACTCCGAGCGGGATCTATCTCGGTTTCGAGGGCGGGATTGCCTCGCTGCGCTCGGGTGCGCGAGAGCGCGGGCGCATTGGCTTCGGCAGCACGCTTGGCGCGCGCGCGGGCGTCGCGTTCTGGGACCAACTCGCGTTCAACGTAGCTGGCGGTGGTTTGTGGTTCGCAGACAAGGAGCCGTTTTCCGAGCTCGTGGTCGACTGCCAAACCGTCTCCGGAGTCACTGTTGGCTGTGGCGATCCAACGAACCAGCAGTCGCGTGTAACCGGCGGTTTCTTGAGCTTGGAGACCGGCTACCAGCGCCGCTTTGTGGCTTCGCGCAGCATCTCGCTATTGCCGGCGTTGATGCTCGGCTATGCGCAGCGCTTAGGCAAGCTCAAGCGCGGCGTGCAGTGCGATGGTTGCCGCCAGGTTCCCATCCAAGACATCGACACCTCCGGCGCCTATTTAGCGCCCGAGTTTCGCGTGACCTTGTCGCAGTCGGGTGCGTTCGCGCTGAGCCTTCGTTCGGAGTGGTACCTCACGGGGGATTTGACGCAGCGCACGCTGCTCGCCTTCGAGTTGGGTATGCCCTGAATCCGAGCCGCGACTGCGCGGCCTCGAACTCGGGTCTGACGCGTTTGTAAGCGAGAAGCACGCTGCGGCAGTGCGGCGCAATGCTCTGAACCTCCGCTTCCGCCCATCACGATGTGGGCGACGTCTGCAGCGCAGTCAACAACGCCTCGAGCTTGGACATGTCCAGAGGCTTCACGAGGTGATGGTCGATGCCCGCCTCTTTCGAACGGCGCATGTCTTCCTCCTGACTCCAGCCGGTCAGCGCGATCAGCGTGATACCGGCGTCTGCCTGCCGCCGCACGCTCCGCGCGAACTCATGGCCGTCGATGTCGGGCAGGCCGATGTCCAAGACTACGACCGACGGACGGTACGTGGTGACGGCTTCGAGCGCTGCTGTCGCGTCCGTGGCGATCCGTACATCGGCGCCAAGAAGTTCGAGAAGTGCACACAGTGTTTCAGCTGAATCGATCTCGTCGTCCACGACGAGAATCTTTCGTCCGGCCGCGATCGGTCTCGTTCCTGATTTGAAAGGCAGACACGCGTCATACTCTTTCGCGAGGTGTCGCTTGCTGCGTTGGTCAGACATTTCGCGCTTCCCTTCTGCGAATTGCAGATGGTCCAGGGCGTATCATCGAAGTGCGCGCTCGTCGTCGAGAAGTTCGACTTTCATTGTTCGACGTCGAGCGAACCTTGCCGCTCGAGTCGAGCGCAAACACTGAATTCGGGTAGGCCGACGGCAAGCTCGTCGCTCGCACCGAATCGGTTTGCTCCGGACATACGGATCTGCGAGGGTCCAGCTGGATGCTGAATTTCAATCACCTCCATTACTTTCATGTGGCGGCCACCGAGCGCTTCATCGCGAGCGCCGCAGATCAGCTAGGGGTGGCACCATCAACGGTCAGCGAGCAGATTCGCAGTCTCGAACGCGCGTTGCACGTGCAGCTGTTCGAACGGACCACCGGCGGTCTGCGCTTGACCGAAGCCGGTCGCACGGTCTTCGAGCACACCTCGCAGATGTTTGCCGCAAGCCAGCGGTTGGTGGACGCCCTCGGCAAGCCGTCGGAGGAGCGCATCGTGCTCCGCGTCGGCATCAGCGCGGCGATATCGCGCACCATGGCCGCTGATTTTCTCATGCCAGTCTTGACGATCGATAAGTGTATGCCCACGATTCGCTCCGGTGAGTTCTCCCTGCTGCTCCGCGATTTGCGTGCGCATGAGCTCGACCTGGTGGTCAGTGAGGCCATTTCTCCTGATCAAGGCGGGGCGCTCGAGACGGCCCTGATCTCCACGCCTCGATTGGTGGCGATCGCGTCACCCGATACGGAACCCGCCGACGGTTGGCGTAACCTCGCGCTGCTCGAATACTCGCCGGCCTCCGCATTTCATTGGGAGGTCGACGCCTTCATGCGCGAACGGGAGCTGCATCCGTCCGCCGCCGGCACGTTGGACGACGCATTCTTGATGCTCGCGGCCGTGACGCGAGGCGGGTTCGTTGCGTTCGTTCCACGCGCCGTTGCTCGGGAGGCGCTCAAGGCCGGCCGAGTCAAGCAGCTCGCGAGCTTTCATACGCGCCACGCGAGCGTGCACGCAATCCACCATACCGGCACCACGCTGCGAGTCACGCGCGACGCGGTACAACGGCTGATCGACGCGGCTCGCGAGAACTCGGACGACACCGAGGAGTGATCGGACCCTCCTCAACTTTGACGCAAAGCGCGCGTCTCGATTTGAGGCGCCACACGACGCTGTCTGCGAGCGAGCATGATTCAGGGGCAAATGCGAATAGCCTCACCGCCTCAAGCGTGCACTCGCGCCGCGTCTACTCGCCTCCCATCGCCCAGCACGCGATCACCGCGCGCTCCGTATCCGTCAGTGCCGTCGCTCCAGGCGGAGGCATCGAGCACGCGTTGATTTGAGCGGCGATGTTTGATCTATGGCCGTGGAGGGTGGCGTCCACGGTGAAGTCGTGCTCGGGGCCTGCGACGCCGTCGGGGGAATGACACTTGGTACAGCGCGTGGCGACGAGGGCGTTCGCTTGTGCAAAGCTTGGCTTGAGCTTGGCGCAGAGCTCGCTGGCCACGCCGCATTTGCCAACTGGGGACGACATCTTCAATCCGGATGCCGGCTCGCCTGACGCGCAGCCCGTGCCGAGCGTGCATATCCCGAGTAGCAACCAGCGAGGAGTCGTGCGCGTGCGTCGCTCAGATTTCATGTGCTTTGCGCTCTACAATGCGCGGCTCCGGGCCAGCGTTCTCAATCACCCGATAGCCGATGCCGTGATCGGAACTCTGCGCGTCCCAGGCGAGAGGCGCCTTCTTGGGCACCGAGCCCGGGGCGGGCAGGGGGAAGATGAGCGAGCGGGCCGCGTGGTGGCGGATGTGGCCGGTGGTCTGCTCGTGGAGTTGATGGATGTGCCCATAGAAGACCGTCACTTGCGGGTGCCGGCTCAAGATTTCGAGAGCGCGCGCGCCGTCCTTCGTCATCCAGTCCCAGCTCGGGTACAGATCGAACAGCGGGCGATGCGCAAACACGACGATCGGTGTCGCCGAATCGATGCGCGACACGTCCTGCTCGAGCCAGGCGAGTTGTTCGTCGCCGAGCAATGACGCGGGATCGGACACGTTGTCGAGCGCGATGAAGTGAACGCCCTTGTGATCGAAGGCGTAGTGCGTGTCGCCGAAATGCTCGCGGAACGCCTGGCCGCGGTCGAGCGCCGCGTCGTGCTCGCCGGGTATGAAGCGCACGCTTTTCACCCGGAGCTCGGCGACGATGGTCTTGAATTCGGTCATGCGCGCGCGGCGCACGGCCGGGTCGTCGGTCGTGTGCGTTAGATCGCCGGTGAAGATCAGAAAATCGGGCTGCACGGGCGCGGCGTTGATCTGTTTGATGGTGTCTTTGAGTGTGGTGTCGGCCTCTGGGTTCGGTGGTCCGCTGAACCCCCAGTGCGTGTCCGAGAGCTGCAAAAAGAAGAAATCTTCGAGCGCCGGGGAGCGCCTGCCGGGCGGTCCACCGCTCGGGTTGGGCGCCGAGTTGGGCGGCGCGTGCGGCCCCGCACAAGCCACGAGCCCGGAGGCGAACACGACTCCACAGGAGCCGAACAATCTCAGTATCTCGCGTCGTTCCATGTGTTTCATACCGATAGAACGGCGCGCGAGCGCGATGGTTCCATGGAACGATCGCCACGGGGCGAGCGTTGATCAGCCGTGGCAAGCTCGCTGCCGTCCGTCTGGCTCGAAACGGCGCCCGAGGCCTTGCGACCCGCCGGCAAATCCTGGTACGGCAGCCGCATGCAGCGTGGCGAACGCGCGCGACCCTTCGGCGATGAGCTGCTCGCTCACGCCGACGCGCTCTATCATTTCGCGCGCAACTTGACGCGGGCCGATGACGCCGCGCGCGAGCTCGTGCAGGACACGTTCGTGCGCGCCCTCGGGGCGCAAGGCTCGTTCGTCGCGGGCAGCAATCTCAAAGCTTGGCTCTTTCGCATCTTGCACAATGCGTTCGTCGATCGCCATAGGCGCACGAGCAAGAGCCCGCTCGAGCTCCGCGACGACACGCTCGACGGCGCGCCGGAAGACGCCGGCGACGTGTGGCTGCGCGGTGACATCGAGCTCGAGCGTTTGCGCCGACTCGTGGCGGACGACATCCGCGCCGCCCTCGCCGAGCTCTCGCTGGAGGCGCGCACGGTGATCCTGCTCGACGTCGAGGGTTTCACCGAGACCGAGATCGCGCGCGTGATGGACTCGGCGATCGGGACCGTGAAATCTCGCTTGATTCGCGCGCGCGCCAAACTGCGCGTGCTACTGGGAGACTACGCGCGATGACCGACTGCGAACGAGCCCGCGAGCTGATCCCGAACGCCTTGCGCGGGCGTTGGTCGGGGGCCGACAAGAGCTTCTTCGACGAACACCTGAAGACCTGTGCGAAGTGTCGAAGCCTGCTCGAGCGCGAGCAAGCGCTCGACCAAGGCTTGCGGGCTGCTCGCTTCAGCGCGCCGGAAGAGCTCAAACAAAAGCTCGCCTCGCAGCTCAATCAAGAACAGACGACGACGCACAAGGGCCCCGTGCTTGCCCGTCGCACGGCCTTCGCCGCGGCGGGGTTGCTGTCGGCGGCGCTGGTCGTCGGCTTGCTTACCGTTCACGCGCTTTCACCCGACGAGCGGCTGGTGGGCGAAGCCATCAACGATCATCTGCGCGTGCTTTATGCCGAGCACCCGCTCGAGGTGGAAAGCGGCGGCATTCACCAGGTCAAGCCGTGGTTCACGAGTCGACTGGATTTCGCGCCGGCCTTCGCGTTCAGCGGCGATGACGAATTCGCGCTGCAAGGCGGCGCGGTGAGCTACTTCATCGACCGCAAGGCAGCGGTCTTCGTGTTCAAATATCGATTGCACACGATCACGCTGTTCGTGTTCCGCGCGGAGAACTTGCCGTGGAGCGCACGCGGCAACACCCCGATCGGCGAGCTGCGTGGTGAAGCCGCCACCGAGCGCGGCTTTCACACGCTGCTCTGGCGCGACGCGGACCTCGGCTATGCGCTCGTTTCGGACGCGGAAGCGCCCACGCTCGCGCGGCTGGCCGCCAAGATCGCCAGCAAAAATTGACACGTCGAAAGCGCGAGCACACGCTCTCGGCATGTGCGGCCGCTACAGCTTCGTCGCCTCGTTCAGCGACGTGCGCCTGGAGTTCCAAGTCGAGCTCCTAAACCTGTTTCGCCCTTGGCAGCCGACCTACAACATCACGCCCAACTACAACGCCGGCACCGAGCAGCCGATCGTCGTCCGTTCGGCGCGCGGTGAGCGCGAGCTCCGCCTCGCGCGCTGGTGGTTCATTCCCGAACACTGGTCGCGCCCGCTCAAGGCCCTGCCCACCACCTTCAACGCGCGCGTGGAAGAACTCGACGAAAAGCCCTTTTTTCGCGACGCCCTGCGCACGCACCGCTGCCTGGTGCCCGCCACGGGCTGGCGTGAATTCACCGGCAAGCCCGGCGAAAAACAGGCGTATCACTTTCGGCTCGACGAACCGCTCTTTGCCTTCGCCGGCTTGTGGTCCAGCTATGTATCGCCCAACGGAGAGGTGATCGACTCCTACACCATCATCACGACCGATCCGAGCCCCGCGGCCGCGCAGATCCACGACCGCATGCCGCTCGTACTCGCGCCGCAAGCGTACGCCCATTGGCTCGATCCTTCAGTCGACCCGCACGCGGTCCTGAGCGACGCCCGCAACCAAAGTCTCACGCGCCCAATCGACGCCTACCCCTCGAACCCGGTCGGCAACAGCGGGCGCTTCGAGGGTCCTGAGGTCATTGAACGCGTGGAACCCCGCGTTGCGCAAGCACCGGCGCAGCAATCGCTCTTCGACGACCCCGTGTCGCCGCAGGGTTCAACTGCCTCCAAGCAAAACCGAACATGAGCCCTCGAGATCTGATCGCGTTTCTCAAGCAACACAAACTCGGCGTCGTCGCGACCACTGCCAGCGACGGCGCCGCGCAAGCCGCTGTCGTCGGCATTGCCACCAGCTCCGAGCTCGAAATCGTTTTCGACACTCTCACCAGCACGCGCAAATACCAAAACCTCCGCCGCGACCCGCGCGCCGCGCTCGTCGTCGGTTGGGACGAGTGCACCGCCCAGCTCGACTGCATCGTGGACGAGCTGCACGGCGACGAGCTCGAGCGGCTCAAAGTCGTTTACTACGAAGCGTACCCCGACGGTCCCACCCGCCTGGCGTGGCCAGGTCTCTGTTACATTCGCTTGCGACCAACCTGGGCACGCTTCAGTGACTATCGGACGAAGCCGGAGGTGATCGTGGAGTTTGGGGCGCGCGAGCTTCGGGGATTGTGAGCTGATTTACAAGCCTGGCCGGACCGCCTACTTCTACGTCACGGCTTTGCATCGGGTAAGCCGCATAGGGAGTCCGACGATGCGACTGAGCCAACTGAGTTTGATTGGTCTTGTAGGCGGCGCGATGCTCTTGGTGTATGCGTGCAGCGGCAGCAATAGTGCGGACGACAGCACCGCAAACAGCCCGGACGCTTCCGCCGGTGGCGGCGCGACGAACCACGGCGGCAGCGCGGGCACGAGCGGCGCGAGCGGCACCGGCGGTACGAGTGTGGCGAGCGGCGGAGCTGGTGCGAGCGGTCGCGGGAACGCCGGCGCGAGCGGTGATGTTTCCGTCGCGGGTGCGGCGGGCTCGGGAGACACGGACGCGCCACTCACCATCTTCAGCGGCAGCGGTAAACCAACTGGGATCGCGCTCGCCGGGAACACGGTGTATTGGGCCGACGAAGCGCAAGGTACCGTCTCGAGCTGCCCCAAAACCGGCTGTGGTTCGAGCGGCCCGACGAATGTCGCTGCCGTAGCCGCGCCGCGCGGGCTCGCGCTGCACGGCGACACGCTCTACGTCATCAGCGCGGGCAACGCCGATGCGTCCGCGACATCCACCGTCGAGCAGTGCACGCTCGGCGCCTGCTCCGCCGCGCAAATCGTTGACCTGGGCGGCAGCATTGTGGGGCCGTTCGGCGGCGCCATCGCGCTCGCCGTAGATGACAATTTCCTCTACATCAGTGGCGGACCGTCGCTCGGCTCATGCCCGCTCACGGGCTGTGCAGGTGCCCCGGCGACGGTACTGGGCTTCCTTTCCGGAGGCCCGCATTTCGGAGTCGCGGTCGACGCGACGACGCTGTACACCAGCTCGGCGTCCCGCGGGCTCGGCGCGTGCCCTCTGACCGGCTGTGCGACGGCGGCGGCGGATGTCGCTTTGGTCGTCACGCCGCCCGCCTTGGCCATCGCGGTCGACGAGACGAACCTGTACTGGTCCGAATTTCAATTTCTCGCTCCGAATCCGGATCTGGACAGCGCGATTCGCACCTGCGCCAAATCGGGTTGCGAGCTCGCTGCGGCAACGGTGCTCACGGCAGGTTTCATCGAGCCCTACGCGCTCGCCGTCGACGACCAGGACCTCTTCTTCACCGACTACCGCAACGGCCGGGTCGAACGCATCCCGAAGCTCGCGTCGAACCACGCATGCAGCACCGCGCACTTGACGAGTTGTTGCACCGGAGACCTGCGCTGCGATGACACCTGCAGCGTCGCTTGCGGCGAAGGCGGGGCGGGGGGAGTACCCGGGCCCTGACGCCAGGTTTTGGCGACCCGACGGTCTCTCACTTCCAGTAGAGCGCTGCGCGCAATGTAGCGGTGCGCGGCCAACCAGGAGTGTAGTGAATACCCGAAACGGGTCGAGGCTCGTAGGGCAGCCGCGATTCGTTCGCGAAGCTCACTTCGCGATAGCTGGCATCGAGCACATTTTGCACGTCGACGGCGAGCTCGAGCGCTTGCCAGCGCGCGCCGACGTTGGCATCGAGCGTCGTGAAACCCTGAGCAATCAGCGATCCGTCGGGCGTTGCCGGGCGATCCGCGAGCGCTTTGAGGTGAAGCGCCGCGAAGGGCGTCAGGTCGCCGAAGCGCTGGCGAACGGCGAGCCCGACGGTCAACGTCCGCGTCGGAGCGAGCGCAACCGCATTGCCGTTCCCGGCGTTTTCCCGGAAGCGAGCGCGCACGAACGTGGCGTTCGCGTCGGCAAAGAGCCAACTGCCGACGCGATAGCGTCCGCCGAGCTCGAGCCCGTAGCGCCGCGTGCTTCCGGACGGCTCGGTACCGCCGGTATCTCCACTCCAAACGAGCTCGGACGCGAGGTCGAGGAGGAATGCAGACGATTCGAGCGTGAGGCCTTCGGTAGGCGAGACTCGCGTACCCACCTCATAGCCGAGGGCCGGCGTGATGAGCGTCGCGGCGCCGCTCGCTAGCGTCACGCCGCGCGCGTCGTTCGAGTGAAAGCCACGGCCATACGCTGCGAACAAGTCGACTTGCGAGGCAGGTGACAGCACCGCCATCAACTTCGGTGAGACGAGCTGCGAGCCCTTCGTGCCGCTGCCCCCAGAGTCCGGGCTCGCCAGAGCGGCCAAGTGATTGTCGACCGCGACGTCGATGCGGTCACCGCGCAAGCCCCAAATGAACCGCACGGCCCGCGTTACCCGCGCGTCCGCTTCGGCAAATATCCCGAACTCGCTCTCGTTGATCCCGGCGAGCACGCGCGGCGCGAGTCGCTCCCGCTGCGCGTCGTGCCAGAGCGCATTGTCGATCGAATCAGAGCGCACTTGAAGCCCGAGCGTCGTCTTGATCCGGATTGGTCCGAGCTCTACACGCCGAGACAGGCGCCAATCGGCACCCAACACCGTGCGATCGTCGTCCTGCTCGATCTCGTCGCCGCGAATCGGATCATCCAAGAAGAACGTGAAGTTCGAGAACAACGAGAACCGATAGCGCACGAGGTAGAGCAGCAAGGACAGATCGCCGCCGGTCCCGAGCGCAGAGTAACGAAGCGATGCCTGATGCCGTTGAGAGCTACCGCCTTCACTGGGATCGACGGCACCGAAGCGGCTCAGACACGAAGCGCCATAGACTTCTGGAGGCGGATTCTGTGCCTCGCCCTCGCCGCACACGGCGCGCGCCGGGATCTGGCCGGAGCCATGCCAGCTCGAACCGTAGGACAGCCAAGTGAGCGACACGCTCGAGCTCGACGTGAGGTCTCGCGTCACGCGCGCGAACAAGTTGTAGCGACGCAAGCGTTCCGGATTCTCGAATGGTCCATCATCCTCGCCAATCTCGCCGGCGAAGACCGCGTGCGTACGCTCGCCGAGAGTCGGCGACTCGATCGCGAGTCCGCGCCGAATGCCGTATTGACCATAGGCACCTTCGATCCGGCTCTCGGGCAACGATTGCGCCAGCGACACATTGACGGCGCCAGCGGTCGCGAAGTCGCCAAACGACGCGTAGTACGGGCCCTTGTAACCGTCGATCGCGGTCACGAGCTCGGGGATCAGGAAGTGCACGTCGGAGTAGCCCTGCCCGTGGGCGTGGCTCACGAGGTTCACCGGCACGCCATCGACGAAGAACGCGATGTCAGTGCCGTGATCGGCGTCGAAGCCGCGCAAAAACCACTGGTTCGCCTTACCGCCGCCTGCGTGCTGCACGGCGAAGAGCCCAGGAACCGTCTCCAACAGATCTCCCTGCGTGCGCCGAGGCCGTAGTTGAATCTCCTGGTATCCCTGGTGCGAGCGCGAGGCCGATTCGCTTTCCGCGCGCTCGCCCGAGACGCTGAACTCGATTGGCGGCGCGCTCGTTGCGGTCTGCGCCACAGAAGAGGCACCCGCGGGTGTCGCCTCTTGCCGAAGTGCATCCGCACCTCTGGCGTCGCGCGTCTCGCCCGCCTCAGCGATCGCGTCTTGCGCGCGACTCACGGTCGACAGCATCAGGATCGCGGTGGACGTCGCTGGCGCCCAGCGGGCGGTGAGCCAAGGACGCATGCTGCGTGCTACTTAGTCGGAAGAATCTTGCCTTACAAGCGCGCTGCGATTTCTGGATGGCCGCGTCCGAGCTCGGTGTTGCACACATCGGCGCACAAGTAGCGTGCTTTCCCCCCTTGCAGTCCGAGGGTCGGACAGCGATCATTGTGGGTTAACGACACGCTCACTTTCGCTTTGCGAGGAGGACCGCCGCTATGCCCATGAGCCGCCTTGAAGCCGAACATCCGCTCGCCGACCCGCGCGAGGGCGGGTCCCGGCAGCTGCAAGACTCGGAGCAGGATGCCGCGACGTTCCGTCAAACTATCGAGCGTCTCGCGTACAGCGAACGCGTCGTGCGTCAGACCACCACGAAGTTGATTGCAGCGGACGAGCAGCTGGAGAAAGTCGTGGCGCACAACGCCGAGCTGAGCATGAGGATCGCGTCGCTCGAGGAGGAGCTCGAGGCCGCCCATGAGTGGACGACGCGCGCGCTGGCACAGGAGAAATCACTGCGCGACCTCGCGGAATCCCTGAGTCGCGATCTGGCCGCGGGCGCGAGCGAAGGCGCGAGGCTCCAGGAAAGCTGCTTGGCTGCAGAGGCGCGCGCAGAGCAGGCGATCGCCCGGGCGCTGCAAGCCGAGTCGAGCTCCGCGACGCTCCAGAGCAAGCTCGAAAGTCGTGAGGGAGAACTGACGCTCGCGCGGAAGAGACTCGAGGGAACCGACCAAGAGCGCGAGCGCATCTTGGAAATCTTTCAACGGGTGGAGGCTCTGAGCCACGAAATCATAGAGGCCGGGCTCGAAGCGCGGGCGCTTGCCGACGATCTACAAGAGTCAGATTCCGAGTACGAACGCGCCACGTTGGTCCCCGGGCGCCCCGCCAGCGGCGTACCCCAAGCGCGACGCGACTCGGCGGGGCCGGTAATCGTGGTCGACGGCGTGGAGCTCGCGCTGACGAGTTCGTGACCGAGCCAGTCGCTATGCCGAATCAATGTGGGACATTCTGCATCGCACGGACATTCTGCATCGCACGCGAGATGTTGTGCCGCTCGTCATCGTCACGTAGCATGGTGAGCTAGGGGCCCAGAGCGAATCGAATCGAACACCTTCCGTGATCGAGCACCTTCAGTGACTGACTCTCCTCTCGTACTTGTCGTCGATGACGATGAGGATTGCCGCGCGAGCCTGCGCGAGGCGCTCGAGCACGCGCAATTCAACGTGGACGACGTGCAGAGCGGCCGTGCCGCACTCGATCGCCTGCTCAGGCGAGACGCGCCGGAGCCTTCAGTCATCTTGCTGGACTTGGAAATGCCCATCATGACTGGGACCGAGTTCATCATGGTCGTGGAGAGCTACTACCGGCTCTCTCGCATTCCGATCGTGGTCGTCACGGGCAGGGAGCCGTTGCTCGCAGGGCATCGCTTTGGAGTGAGCGCGGTCGTGCGGAAACCGCTCGATCCCGATCTGCTCGCGCGCACCATCAACAACCTGATCGGCCGTTGAAAGCCGCAGTCAGCGCTAGCGGGTTCGCATGAGTCAAGCTCGCTGGTTACGAGGGAATCACGACCTTCGCCGCAAGGAGCTTAGAGGCGGATGGCGATTCGATCACGACCAACCGGAGAGCAGCATCGACATCCTGACCCACGTCGATCCCGTCCACGGCAATCCGCGTGTCGGGCGCGCTGAGCAGGCGCATCAGCTCTCCTCGCAGCTTGCTTCTTGCAGCGTCTTCGGTCTCGTGCGCACTCGCGCAACACAACCCGAGAGGCGGCACGCCGTCGTCGTTGTCGACGTAGACATCCGAGCTGATCAGCCCTTCCGGCGTCTGCTCGAGCTTTGGTTTCAGGATCAAAGCCATCGCGCGCTCGTCAACATGTATCAGCCAGGACGTCCAGGCAAGTCGAATTGCCCCAAGCAACGCCTAGCGCGATTTCCCGTCGACGTGCTTGACGTGGAGCGCGTCGAGATCGACGCCGTCGAGGCAGCGCGCGTTGATCGCGATCGTGGGGGTGCCGTCCGGGCGCTTGCCATGTGCGAATGATTTGATGCCGCACGTGCCGCAGAATTTGTGGTGAATGGCGTGTTTGTTGAACTGGTAGTCGACGAGCGCGTCGGCGCCTGATTCGAGTACGAACGCGCTTTCGGGAATGAACGTGAGGAGGGTGCCCGAACGCCCGCACATGGAGCAATTGCACGCGATGACGGGTTGTTCGAGATCCAGGGTCGCGCGGTAGCGCACGGTTCCGCAGTGACAGCCGCCGGTGTGTGTCTGTTCGCTCATGCCGCGAGTCTAGTACACGAGAGGCCGATTGGTGGTCTATGGTTCATGCCAGATGAACACGCCGTCGGCGAGACCCTCGCCGGCTGAGTTGCCTGCATGATTGTTGACGGCGACACTTCCTTTTGGGACGGCGCTCGGTTGCGCGAAATCGCTGGAACGCCGGGCGCTGAGCGCCAGCTCATGGCGGCATTTTGCAGGCGAGCCATTCGCCGAGCTGGAAGCGTTCGTCGGTCGTGGGTCGGGGATCACTCGCCGGCATGAAGGTGTTCGTGCGCAGCGGCCCTGCGGCGGCGGCCGCGTCGATCTCCGCGGGGCCGACGGCGAGGATGCCGGCGAGCGTGTCGTAGTTGTGATCGGTCGGGGCGCCGTTGCGATCCGTGCCCGTGACGGTGCTGCCGTGGCAGTGAATGCAGTAGGTGTCGAAGAAGCCCTTCGCGAAATTCGCGTAGTTCTCCGTGGAGGCCAGAGGACATTCGGCGCCGGTGGGCCCTTCCGGCGGGGGCGGGTCGCTCGAGGCCAGGGAACCGCAGGCAAGAAGAAAAAGCGAACTCGCTGCGACGATGCAGGGACGATTCATGGGGGAAGGGGCGGAGTCGTGAGCTCGGTTGGCAGCTTGGTGGTGCCCGTGAGGGTGCCGAGGAACGCAACCAAAGCGTCGCGTTCATCAGGAGTAAGCCCGAGTGGAACGATGGTTGCGTCGACGCTGCCCACGAAATTGACGCCGGCCTCCGCGTTGGCGCGGCCACCTCCGCCGTCGTAGAAGGTCACGACGTCGTCGAGCGTCTTGGCGAAGCCGGTGTGAAAATACGGACCACGCGCGGCGACCCCGCGCAAGCTCGGTGTCTTGAACGCGCCGAGATCGCTGGCTTGCGGCTCCAGGGTGGCGACGGCGCACTGCGTCTTGTCGGCGACCTCGCTGAACGTGCCCTGGCAATTGAAGTCCGTGTCGGCTTGTAGCTTCGGGATACCGCCTTGCCGGCCGTCGTCGGATGCGAGCACGTGATCGCCCACTTGCGGCACGCCGAGATTGTGGAACAAACCGTCCGTTAAATTTGGCCCGAAGTGACAGGACACGCAGTGCGCGCGGCCGATGAACAGCTTGAGCCCGGTTACTTGTGGGGAGTTGAGTTCGTCGGGGGTCGACGAGGCGTCTTTGATCAAGTCGTCGCGAAATTGATCGAACAGCGAGTCGCGGTCGACCAGGCGCCGCTCGTACGCGGCGATCGCTTTGCCGAAGTTCGAGTAGACGGTGTTGATGTCGACTCGCGCCTGGTCGGTCAAGTCGTTCGTCCACGCCAGGTACGCCGCGGACGTCGGATCGGCGCTGGGCGTGGCCATCGCGTCGGCGTCCGCTATTTCAGCGCGCAGCTGCGGCATGCTTTTGAACACGCTCACGTAGTCGCTCTGATATTTGTCGAAGATCATCAGCGCGACCTGCGTGCGCGAGCCGCCCATTTCGCTCGGGTTCTCGGGCGGGGCGAGCGCCTGTGACCACAAGCTGTCCTTGCGACCGTCCCAGAACTGCCAGTCCGTGGTGTTGGCGCGCACCGCGCCGTAGCCTGAATTCAGCAAGCTCGGCGCGTGACGCCCGGTGAACATCAAGCCCTGTGAAGTCGGAGCGATTGCGCCGTTCACCAGCCGCTTGTCTTGAAAGGCATTCTCCGGCTGGTGGCAGGTCGCGCACGAGATTTGCCCGTTGGGGCTGTAGCTCTTTTCAAAGAAGAATTTTTCTCCGAGCAGCGAAGCGTCGACGTTGTCGGCGTACGTCAGATCGGTGGGATCGCTCGGAGGCGTCAGCGGCAAACGTCCGAACTGCGCGCGGATCACCGCGAGCTCGAGGTCGGTGAAGATGCTGTCGCTGTCGCCGGCGTCGGCTGCTTTGGGATCGTCACCGCGCGGCACGCTCGAGCACGCACCGACCAGGGTGCACAGCGCGAGCAGCGAGAAAAAGCGCGGGCCGGCCATGCTCATTTGCAGGTGCTCTGACCCTCCGCGTGTTGGCAGTGGACCGAGGGTGATTCGGTTGCCGCGCACGCGTGCCACAAGCGGCACTCCGGGGTCGGCCCCGAGGGGCTGTCGGAGAAGGCGTTGAACGGCATGCTGGTGGACGCGAGCTCGTTGCAGTTCGTCTCGCAGTCGTCAGACGGGGGGAAGTAGTTGTCGCTGCCCTTGCACACGCTGTTGGTGATCGAGCACACGGCCTGGCAGATGTCGCCACACGCGAGGTACCCCTCGGGTCCCGCGCCCGCGCAGGTGGCCACTTTCTCGGTGTTGTTCGGGTCCTGGATGTCTTGGGCGGCGATTGCCTGCGTGAGCCGGCACTGCACGCTGTTCACCTGCACAACACCTGCCTCGCCCGCAGGCAGCGTGTCGCAGACGGCCAGACAATTGCGAAGTGAGAAGTATTGCACCAAGGGGCCCGAGCAGGCGTTCATGACCGTGTTGCAGTAGGTGTCGCACAGCGGGCTCACGGTTTTGCAATCTGCGTAGTCCGGCGAACACTCGGCCGGCTCGATGCCGAGGATGCTCGTGCACGCGACGCCGCTCACGCAGACCGCAAAAAAGATCGCAACGTATCGAAGCAAAGAGGAGATGGGCATGATTAGAAGGTGGAACTGAGGCTCAGGCCGAAGTCGGCCATTTTTCCGTGATCGCCGCTCGGTGCGGTGAGGTACAAAACCGTGCCGGTCGCGAACACGACCGCAGCGCCGATGCCTACGTAGCTGGCGGCATTGGCGAACTTGATCGCGCTGTTGCGTTCCGATACGCCGGTGGGGCTGCACTCGTTCGGCCGAGTTTCGCAATGTCCCGGGCCCTTGGAGTCGTTGTTCTTCTTCCAGGCAAAATAGGTCAAGACTCCGCCGACGACGCCGCCGGCCACGCCGACGCCGGCCGTGACGAGGCCGATCGTTTTTTGGCTACTACTCGAACTTGCGCGCTCCGGTGCCGGGGGCAACGGCGTGCTGGTGTCCGCTGGGGACGCTGGAGCGACGGCGCGTGTCGGCTCGTGCAAAACTGGGACGGGTACGACGAGCGGCTCGCTCGGGTCGCTCGGGACGTTGATCGTGGACCGCCAGGTTTCGCGTCCGGGCGCCGTGGCGGTGACTTCGTAGCTGCCCGCGTCGGTGGGCAAGCTCACTCCCCAAGCGCCCTTGCCGACGACCTTGCCGGCGCGCCGCAACTCGAAGCCATCGACGGCGGCAGCGGCCGGGACGTCGAACGTGAGGTAGTTGAGTCGCGGCTTGAGCGCGGAGGCGCGTAGGTCCGCGACGCCCGCGCGCTCGCTGTCGGAGCGTGATTTGGCGAGCGACGACGCTTCTTGAAAGGCGCCCCAGGCACTGGCGAGCTTGCCGAGCTTTTCGTCGCAGTCCCCGAGGAGCAGGAGCGTGCCGACGCCCGGGTCGAGATCCTGGCTCGCTTCGAGCTTGGGGCATGCGTCGCCGTACTTGCCTTGATCCATCAAGCGGTGACCGAGCTCGTACAAGGCCTCCGCGGCGGCTTTGTCGGTCGCTTCGTCGGCGCGCGCGGCGCGCGGTCCGAGCGCGAGGCAGAGCGCGAGAGCGCTCGAGCTCAAGACTGAGAGAGTGCGAGTTTTGCTGGACATCCTGATTCTCTGAAAACGGTCCGCGTCAGTGACGCGGACCGAAGCTGCTGGTGTCCCAGGCCGCCGCGACGTCCGGCGCTTTTTTGCTGGGGGTGGGCGCGGGAGCTGCAGCGGTTGCAACCGTGCGCGCGGGCGGCGCGCGGTGCGCGGCGTGGACGCCGCGCGTGCTGTGAGGTGCTGCGGCGGCAACTGCGTCCGCGCTCGCATTCGACGGCGCGCTGGCACTCGACGACGGTGTGGCTTCGACGCTATCGGCCGCTCGAGCCGCCACACCGATCGGTTGAGCAATCGGATGCTCGGGTACTGGGAGAACAGCAACCGTGGGCGACGGAGCCGGCGCGGGGCTCGCATGGTGGAGCATGAAAAAAATCACGGTGCCGAGCACCGCGACGCCGGCGAAGGACGCAAGCCACGGCAAGCGGCGCGGTTTCAACTGATTCTCGAGCGCCCCCGGCGTGAGCGTGGACGGTAGGCGGGTGGTCGCGCCCGCCGGCGTGGGTGCGCGCTGGCGCGGACCCGACGGCGTCAGCCGTATGCCGCTCGGACGCGAAAGCAGCGGGGAACTGAGCGCCACATTCGCCGTGCCCGGACCGCGTGACAGCACCCGTTCGATGCGCTCGAGCGACATGGGCGCGTTGCCGGAGCCGTACGGCGCAATCGCCTGCGCGAGCTCGAAAATATTGGCAAAGCGCGCCGCTGGGTCTTTCTCGAGGCAGCGCGCGATCGCTAGCGAGAGCTCTTCGGGCACGTCCGGTCGCAGCGAGATCACCGTGGGTGGTGTCGCGCTCATCACCGCGCCGCACACTTCCGGCAAGCTCTCCCCTTGGAAGGCCTGACGCCCCGCGAGCAGTTCGAACAGGATCGCGCCCACCGCCCACAGATCCGCGCGCGGATCGACATCGCGCGCCGAGCGCATTTGCTCGGGCGCCATGTAGAACGGCGAGCCCAAAGCGGCCGATGGGTTGGTGAGCGCGCGGCCGAGCGAGATGCCGCCCACCTGCTTCGAGATGCCGAAATCCAATACTTTGATTGAAACGCTGCCGTCGAGTTGACGAGCAACGAACAAATTCTCTGGCTTCAGATCGCGGTGGATGATGTGGGCGGCGTGCGCTTCGGCCAACGCCTCGGCGGCTTCGAGCATGAAGTCGACCGCGGTTTCGATCTCGAGCGGGCCGTTCTGAGCCAAAAGCACGCTCAGATCCGAGCCCTCCAGGTACTCCATGACGATGTAGGGCGCGCCGTCCTGCACCGTGCCGACGTCGAGCACGCGACACACGTGCTCCCCGCGAAATTGAGCCGCGAGTTTGGCTTCGCGCACCAGCCGATCGACCGCCCACGGGTGCTCCGTGAGCTCGCTGCGCATCAGCTTGACCGCCACCATGCGACCGAGGTCGAGATGCATCGCAGCGAGCACGACGCCCATGCCGCCGGCCCCGAGCACGCTGTCGATGCGGTACTTCCCGGCGACGACCTGGCCGACTAAGGATTTCTCTAACTCGGTCGCGCTCATGAATAGAACCAGGGCTCGACGTCGCCCTTACCACCTCAAGGTCGCACACGAGCGCCTGGTCCTATTGTGAATACGTTACTTATTCCGACCGGTCGCGCGCTCGTACGCAAAAAAGGAGTTAGTAAAACGCTTTTTATGCCTGGCGCTATTTGGCCAGAGGTTCGGCAGTTCTCAGGGTCCGTGCCCGTAGTAGCCGCACTGGGAGCTCGAAGACGCGCACAGTGACGCGGCGGCGACGACGATCGCAATGCCGGCGAGTGTCGCCACGACGACCTGGCCGGTGTTCGCTTGCTCGTTCGGCCGCAGCTTGCGGCCAGTGAGGCACACGGTCTCCGGGGGAATTTCCGTTTTTGCACACGTCGCCCCTTGCGTGACCTCGAAGCCCGGGCATTTGGACAAGCAGTCCAAGTAGCCGTCGGGTGAACCGGCGCTCTGGCAATCGCCGTAGCAGCGAAACGCGGCCCCCGGGTCGACGGAGTTGTCACGCAGCTCGAGTCGGTAGCGAACAGCGTCGGGATCTTCGCCGCCCGCGACGGCGGTTTTCGGCTCGTTGCAGCCCACGAGCGCTACCAGCAAGAGCGCGAACCCGCGCCTCCCGTAGTGCGGCGAACGGACACGTGCGAGAGTGTGGGACATGGCTGAGATCGGCGAAACCGTTGGCGAAGCTGTGGAGAAGGCCGGCGAATCGAAGCTGAACTCGGTGGTCGCGGTGATGGTTGCCGTCAGCGCCACCTTCGTCGCTCTGTGCAACGTCAAGGACGGTAATATCTGCCAAGCGATGGCGCAAGCGCAGGCGGGCGCGGTGGACCAGTGGGCATACTATCAGTCCAAGAGCACCAAGCAGCACCTGGCCGAGACCACGGCGGACCAGCTGAGCATTCAGCGTGAGATCGCGGTGAACCCCACGCCGGAAGCGCGCAAACTATTGGACGACAAGGTCGCGCAGTATTTGAGCGAAGCCAAGAAGTACGACCGAGACAAGACCGAGATCAAAAAGCAGGCGGACGGATTCACGCAGAAGTACGACTCGCTCAACAATCGCGATGATCAGTTCGACATGTCCGAGGCGTGTCTCAGCGTGGGCATCGCTCTGATGGGCGTCACCGCGCTTACGCAAAAGCGTTGGCTGCTCGCGGTCGCGGCGGCTTTCGCGGGTTTCGGCGTCGTCTTCGGTTTCGCCGGCTTCGCGGGCTGGAATCTGCACCCGGATTGGCTTGCTGCGTTGCTGAGCTAGATGGCTGGGATGTGCCTAATCGGTGTCCGTCGAGGGTTGAAAGCGTGTCACGGACAGCTCTGCGCCAAGCCGACGTACACTTGTCCGAGCGCGGTCGGGGTCCCGTCGCTGTTTACGAGCTTCGCGTTCGGGATTGGATCGGCGCTGAACCAGGCGTAGCGGAACACGTGTGAGTTGCCTTCCAAGTACGGAATGGCCTGCTTCATGAAAGCCTCTTGATCCGCGGCGGACGCGCTGCTGTTCAGGGAAAACTCGGTGAGCCAGATCGGCCGATTGAACTGCTCGAAGCCCGCGAGGCTGCCGCCCGGTTCGAGGTAGTCCTGAAGCGAGGGGAAGTTATCGTACCAGTGCACGGCCACGTAGTCGACTTTGCAGCCCGCGCACGCCGCGAAGAAATCCTTGAGGTACTGATACGGATCGGTGCCGTTACAGTTCGCCGCGGGACCACAGAAGTTGACGGCGGGCGACACGATCGGCAAGCCCTGTGCTTGGGCGATCGCTTCGACCTGGGGCCAGTCGGCGGCGGCGGCCTGCGGTGTCAGGTTCGATTGCGACTGAAAGTTCGGTTCATTGAAGCCGAGCAGATAGTGCGAGTTCGCCGGGAGCGTGCTGTTTAGCGCGTTCGCGCCCCAGATCATCGGCGTAAATTCGATGCCCGCGCCCTGGCCCGTGCCCTTGGCGGACCAGTTGTACCACCAGCTCACGCCCGGAAAGAATTGAGCGCCGGGGGCAGTGTTCGCGGCGATGCCGCGCTTGCACGGCGCGCCGCTCCCAGAGCCGGCTTGTCCCGCGCTACCGCTTTGTCCTGCGCTACCGCTCTGTCCTGCGCTGCCGCTCTGTCCTGCGCTGCCTGCCGCGCCGCCGCTCGCATTCGAAGTGCCGCCGCTGTCCGTGGCTCCGCCGTTTGCGCCCGCGCTCCCGGCGGTTCCGGCCGTTGCTCCGCCGCCATTCGCGGGCGGAGCCGCTCCGTTACTCCCGCTCGAACAAGCGAGCGCCGCGGTTGCGGAGACGAGAACGAAGAAACCTAGGCGAGGAGTGCGCATGGTCAGTAACCATCCGGGAAGGTGTAGGGTTGGAATGGCTGGACGGGGTCACCCACGTCGAGCTGAAGCACGCCGTGCGCTGCGAGCGGCATCGTGGCCGGATCGTCAGTGAACGGCTCACCATCGACGAACGCCGTGACCGCGCCCTTGTCTGGCCCGACCTGGTTTGGCGTGAGCGGCTGGCCCCAGATATCGAAAAAGTTACCGAGCGTGAACATGCGATCGACGGGAGACTCGATGTGAATGATCCCGGTCTGATCGTGCGTGTGCAGCCACGAGAAACAGCTGCCGCCGTAGACGAAGTTGTCATTCGACTGGAGCGGCGGACCGATGCCGATGCCGGCGGCCAGCAATTTCTGGGAGTCACCCACGAAGATGTTCAAGTGCGCGTGCACGTGAAAGAGAAGCTGTTCCGAGCCGTCGCAGGTAATGCCGTCGATGGCGCCGGTTTGCGCCGCATCGCCCGGTGGCGCGAGCGTGTTGTCGGCCTGAACTAGATCGGAGTTACCACCGCAGGCACAGAGCAAGAGCGCGCCAGAGAGCCAGCGAAAGACTTGCATCACTTGGTCATGCCTTCAGCTGGGCGCTCATGCAAGCGTCGAGCGCTTGGCGCTTTGGCCCGTGGCGATCGGGCGAGCGTGATATGAAGGCGAAGGCGAGGATTTTACTTGCGCTTCGGTCGGCGGAAACGGAAACGACAAATGCGCGCCGGTGGTGGCGCTGGCCAAGCGCGATCGATTGGCGTGGGTCGCGTATCCCAAGGCGGGCCGGCTCGGGCCGGCTCTCAATCGCGATTTGCTCTGGCAGGAGCTTCAGAAGCAGGGCATCGAGGGCGTGCGCCTGATCGCGCTGGACGAGGTCTGGAGCGCGATGCGCTTTCGCCCAGGCAAAGACTGATGCGCTTCAGTTGCTGCCGCCAGTGACCGACGCACCGATGCAGGCGATGAAGCCGTAGGCGCCTTTGGCCGGCGTGGGCACGTCCGCGGTGCTCACGAACCCAAGCAACTGCTGCTGGTCTGGGTGGCAATTCGTGAGCGCCTTGGATTTGACGCAGACGTTTGCGGCGCAGCTGCCGGATTCGCAATCGGCGTCCCGCGCGCAGGCTTTTCCGACGTCTGCGTTGCTGATATAGCAATAGCCGGGCGGCACGCCGGTCATCGTGCCGGCCACGGTCGGATCTTGCTTGCAGGCGTCCGCGGCGGCGCCGGTCTCTTCCAGGATGTTGCAGAAGCAGAAGTCGGAGCAAGCCTGCGCCCCGAGATCGCACTGGCCGCGCTGTTTCATTTGATCGATAGCGTCGGGGATGACCGCTGGGTTTGCCTCAGTGCGGCCTTGCGCGGGATCGCACGCGGGGCACGCCACGCCGTGCTTCGGTCGAGCTTCGAGCACGACGCACGGGACACTGGTGCCGAGCGCTGGGTTCTTCGCGTCGATCACTTGCGCATCGAGGGGTCGCGGCAAACAGCGGCCCTGCAGCCCGGTCTTCATGGCATCGAGGATGGACGCGACGGCGGGGTTATAGCCGTAGTCGGGGTTCGTCGTGTCGCCCGCGTCGGCGTCATCCGAGAGCTTGGGGCAGATCGAAGCGGGGATCGCGTGGTCACCGAAGTCGTGCAGCACTTGCAGAAAGCGGAGCCCTGGGTAGGCCTTGGCGTAGTGCTGCGTGGTGGTCGGCGCACCGCCGTCCGGAGGATTGCAGAGCGGGCTGTTGGTCGTGGCGATCGACGTGGTCGCGTCCGGCGCGCAGTCACAATCCTCGGAGCTCGTACAGAGCTTCGGCGTAGCCAGGGGGAAGATGCACGCGTATTGCAAGTCGTCGTGCCCGACGATGTTCTGTTCGTGTCCGTTGATGGGATTCGCTTGCGGGTCGGTCGACGCCGCGGAAACGAGCGCGGCCGTGGGCAGCACTGGGTTTGCTTGCGGAATCTTGAGCGTGGTGCGATCCACGTACGTCTCGACCATGAACGGATCGCTCGGGAGCTGATTCTTCGAGGCGTCGCCGAGGATCACGTCCCAGCGGCCGCTCGTCTTGAGCTCGGGCGCGCTCAAGTACGATAGATGAGCGGGGTCGCTCAACGTGGCTTTGCTGGCGAGATCTTGCCAGGGCACGCCGATGATGCCGGCGATGTACACCAAGTCCTTGTCGCGCGGCGTGATGTCGTCGCGCGGGCCGTTGATGTTCACGTCGAAGAGCGGGTTCGTCACCGGCGCCGGGCAGCCCGTCGCGATCTGTGAATCCGGGCAAATCGTCGGTGATTTGAGGGCGTCGGAGTAGCGCGTGGTCGGGTACAGCATGTCGAAACCGAAGCGACGCTTGTTGTCCCAGCAGCGCAGGTTCGCGGAGTCGTCGATGTCAGCGAGCGGCGCGTCGTTCGCGCACTTGCTGTCCTGCGCCGGAGGCGCGCAGCCTTGGGGCGGCACGCTCTCCTGGCATGACATGCAGCAAGGATCGTTGGGATCTTGGTCGCACACCGACGTGGAGGGGTGCAAGTAGCCAGCTCCAGTCTGTGAATTTCGATGGGTGGCGAGAAACCAACCGTAGCCGCTGTCGGCTATCGAGCAGTCGTTCTCGTCGCTCAACATGACGATGGCCACCAGCGAATCCGGGCGCAAGAACGCGCTGCGCTGTGCAAGGACCTGCGCGTTGATGCCCATTTTCTGCGACTGGACTTGACCGTCGGTCGCGGTGACTTGCCCGACCGAAAGCGGCGGCTCCGGATCGATCAAGAAACGGTACCAGGACTCGAGCGACGCTTCGTAGCCGCAGCCGTCCTCGCCCGTTTGCGAAACCATGCTCTTGAAGTCCTCGATCAGGGTGTTCGGATCGCTGTCGATGTTGCTCGGATCGACTTCGACGCCCGCGGCCTGGTTGCGATCTTGGCCCGGATCCCAGGCGAGAAAGCCGGTGCCGTTCCATGATTTGAGGCCGGCGCGCACTGAACCGAGCGCTTGGCCATGATCATCGCCGTGTGCGGCGCCGTTGCAGACGTCGCCCCCGTGCGAGCCGAGGCTGGACGTGACGATCGCGATGTGAATGTCCTTGATCGGCGGAAATTCTGGGCTGCCCGTCGCGCACGTGCCGGTGATGCGGTCCGCGGCCAGGCCGGGGATGGGCGCGCCGTTGTCATCGACACAGAGCGGCGTGATCAAGCGGTTCAACATTTGTGGCACGGCCGCCTTCAGGATTTCCTGCTTGTCCGCCATCGACGCCGAGTTGTCGATCATGAACAGCAGATCGATCTTATCCACGCGCGACTGCACGATCTCGTCGACGAACACGTCGCTCGTGCTCGGTGACTGCTGCACGACGGGACGCGCCAAGCAGCCGACGGCGAGAGCCGTCGCAACAGCGGGCAGCACGAACGTTCTGCTCATCCAACTCATCGAAGACACTCCTTCGGTGTTCGGCGCACGTTTGGCACCGAGCAATCCAAACCCGATCACACGTCGCGCTGCACCGCTCGCGCCGTGCGGCCCTGAAACTCCCTAAGAGATAAGAGCCCCCACGCCACCCTCGAGGGTGATGACTGCAACTCGTGTTGCTCGATCGACCATGTCGAGCGCGTCGGAAAACGATCAATGCGCGTCGACGGCGGCCGCTACGCCCTGGCGCTCGAGCGGGTTTTCCGCGGTCGCGAGCGAGCTCGAGTGGCTCGCCGGGCGAGAAAATTCGCGCATTGTCCGACATTCGTGGACAAGCGGCTTGAGTCGGGGCGCGCGATCTCTGGCACTCTGGTCAGAGATGACCTGTAGAAGCACGAGCCTGGGCGGCGCCTGCATGCTCGCGAGCGGCTTGTTTTTGGGCTGTTGTAGCGGCTCCGCCAGCCATTCGCCGACGGACACCCACGTGGGCGCGGGGGGCTCTGCCAACGCAGGTGGCGCGGCCAACGGCGGGTCCTCGGCGCTGAGCGGTGGTTCAGGAAGCGGACTCGGTGGTGTGGGCGGCTCAAGCGGAGCCATGGGAAGCAGCGGCGCGTCCGGCGTGAGCAGCGGTGCAGGAGGCGAGCCCGCGGGCGCGAGCGGCGCGAGTGGAAGCAGTGGAGTGGGCGCGACGAGCGGCGCGGACACCACGGGTGGGACCAGCGGCGTCGGTGGCACGGGCGACTCGAGCGCTGGCGATGGGGGTGGCGGCGGACTCGGCGGCGGAGCGAGTAATCCCTTGGAGACCTTGCAGAGTAGCTTCGTCGATCTGCGTTTCGGGATGTTCTTACACTTCGGCATCCTGACGTACACGGGCATGTGGGCGCAGGCGAACCTCGACATCACGCAATTCAATCCGACCGGTTTCGATCCCGGGCAGTGGGCGGACGCGGCGGTGTCGGCCAAGATGAAATACGCGGTGCTCACGAGCAAGCACCACGACGGCTTCGCGCTCTGGCCGAGCGCGGCCAGCAACTTCAACGTGGGCCACATTCCCTGGATGGCCGGGCAAGGGGACGTGGTGCGCGCGTACGTGGACGCGTTCCGCGCGCGCGGCATCTTGCCGGGCCTGTACTACTCGATTTACGACACGACGCAGGGCGTGATTGCCGGCTCGATCAGCGCCGCGGATCTCGCGTACATCAAGACTCAGCTCACCGAACTCTTGACCAACTACGGTCCCATCCCGATTTTGGTTTTGGATGGTTGGTCTTGGCAAATGGGCCATCAAGCCGTGGCCTATCAAGAGATCTACGACCTCGTGAAATCGCTGCAGCCGAGCTGCCTCGTCACCGATCACACGCACCTGTCCGACCCGTGGGACGTCGATATCGTCAACTTCGAGGAACCCTCCGGCATCTTCGCGCCGGCCGGCAACCAGTATCCGGGTCAACAGGAGCAAAAGGTGAACGGGACCGGTGGCAACGATTGGTTTTGGGCGCCGAACATCGGTGGCCTGCTCACCGTTTCGAACATCGTGACGCAGCACTTGGCGGTGCTCGAACCGCGCTGGACGAATTTCTTGCTCAACTGTCCACCGAACCGCACGGGCACGCTCGATGCGTCGATGGTGACCTTGCTCGGCCAGGTCGGCGCACAGTGGAGCCCGAATAGCGCGCGCGCTCCGCTGCCCGCCCAAGCGCCGCAGAACCAACACCCGTACACGCCGCAATCCGCCAGCGCGACCAGCGGCAACGCAACCAACGCCATCGACGGCCACAACGACGTCAAAGTCACGACCATGTGGCTGCCGACGGTTGCGCTACCGCAGTCGATCACGCTCGACCTCGGCCAAGTGCGGCCGGACGTCGGCTGGCTCGGCTACGTCCCGCGCTACGCGCTGCAAGTCAGCAGCACGGACGGCAACATCACCTCCTACGGCGTCTTACTCAGCACCGACGGCAACGCCTTCACCGAAGCGACGTCCGGCACCTGGCCCGCCGACGGACGCATGCACGTGACCACGTTCGCCCCGAGCGCGGCCCGCTACGTCCGGCTCGAGGTACGCGCGGTGAACGGCAGTGCAGCGGCCGTGACGGAGGTTACGGTTGGGGGTGCGCCGTAGTGGGCGGAGAGTCGCGTCGTCACTTGAGAGAGACTCGGGTAGGCGACTCAAGAGGTAGGCCGCTTCCATCGAAGTCGATCTCGAGGAAGCACGGCAAGTGGCCTCGCTGCAGAGTGCCTGCGTTGATGATCGAAAGATCTGAGAATGAGCGGACCATCCGGTGGTGACTGTGACCGTTGATCACGGAGTAAACAAGACGACGCGCCACGGCGTGAGCTTGACTAGCGAATGTTTGCAGCGAGGACATCTCGGATCGTAACGGAGGCCGGCCCACCACAGGAGCACGAACCCCACGAGCAGAATCCAGTCTGCCGTTGGATGTGTCGAATGAAACGTTCCTACAGCGGCCTGACGGGAAGCAAACCAAAGAAAACCATTGCGAGGAGATGCCAGCGTCGACGGTCTTCTGACCACTGCGCTTGGGGCGACATCTTCCATCAACTCACCGAAGGGTCGAGGCCGATCATTGTGGACAATACCGCTCCCACGAGCAGCACCACGGGACCCGCCCATCGGGTCATTCGTTTGTCCATCAATGGCCAATGTATGGGCGTTCAGCCACGGGCACCAGAGGGGTGCGCTTGAACGAAACACGAGTTCGGGCGATTCTCGGCTTGCATGAGCGTTGACGTGTGGGTTGCACGGTGAGCCGTCGAGGCATTCGCGGGATTCTCTTCGACCTCGATGAAACGTTGCATTCGCGCGAGGCGGCTTTCTGGAGCTGGGTTGAGGCAGAGGCGGTGACGGGGGGTGTGTCGGAGAGGCTGGATCGTGAGCGCGTCGCGGTGCTCGACGGGCGAGGTCGCGGGGACAAGCTGGCGCTCCTCCGCTACCTCGACGAGGTCTTCGATTGGCAGGAGAGTCATGAACAACGCGTGCGGCGATTCCGAACCGGAATGGCAAAGTTTCTCAGATTGGAGGTCGGGGTTCGGGAACTTCTGACACGCCTCGGCGCCCGCTATCGTCTCGGGCTGGTGACCAATGGCACGAGCGCGACGCAGCGTGGAAAACTCGCGTCGCTCGAAATCGAGGAGTTGTTCGACCCGGTCATCGTGTCGGAGGAAGTCGGCTTTCGCAAGCCGGACGTGCGGATCTTCCAGGCGGCAATCGCCACCTGGAATCTACCCATCGAGGAGGTTCTATTCGTAGGGGACGATCCGATTTCGGACATTGAAGGGGCACGCGCGGCGGGCATGCAAGCGGTGCGCGTCGGGGGTGAGGGTGGCATCGAGTCGATTTTGGTGTTGGAAGCTTGGTTGCAAAACAGTTGAATAATGCGCGCGCTAGCGGTGCCGTCACCGGGCAAGCTCGCGCTAAGCTTCTCTGAGTCATGCGTTACGCCAATCGATTTCGAGTCGAGCCGGACGCTCGAGTGAAGCTCTCCAAGCTCGACCCGGGTTTCACGGATCAGCACGAGAACAAAGCCGCCGCCAAGACGGAGCTCGCGGCTCAGGCCGCTCGACTGCGCGAGCTACAGTATCTGCTCTACTCGGAAAACAAGCGCTCGGTTCTGATCTGCTTACAGGCGCCCGATGCGGGCGGTAAGGACGGCACGATCCGGCACGTGCTCGGTGCGATGAATCCGCAAGGCACGCGCGTGCACGGCTTCAAACAGCCATCGCATGAAGAGGCGTCGCACGATTTCTTGTGGCGAGCACACCAGCAGGCGCCGAGCACGGGTGAAGTCGTGATTTTCAATCGCTCTCACTACGAAGACGTGCTTGCGGTCCGCGTGCACAAGCTGGTTCCTAAGCACGTGTGGTCGAAGCGCTATGAGCTGATCAACGACTTCGAACGCAACCTGCACGAGCACGGCACGGTGATCCTGAAGTTCTTCCTGCACATCAGCCCGGAGGAGCAGCTCGTTCGGTTCAAACAACGCCTCGACGACAAAGCGCGTTGGTGGAAGATCAGCGAGTCGGACTACAGCGAGCGCGAGCTTTGGCCCGCCTACGGCGAGGCGTATCAAGAGCTACTCGCCAAGACCAGCACCAAGCACGCGCCGTGGTACGTGATTCCAGCAAACCACAAGTGGTTTCGCAATCTCGCCATCTCCCAGATCGTGGTCGACGCGTTGGAATCACTGGCCATGGCGCTACCCGAGCCGACCGTGGATATCGCCGAGATCCGTCGCAGGTATCACGACGTGCGTTAGCCAAATACTAGCAATGCACGATCGACTGCCGAGGATCGGAAGTGCTATGACGCGCAATTCTCATAATTGTGAGTGCGTCTCGGCCGCGCTCGAAGAAGCGAGGTCAGGTCATGATGAATCGGTATATCGGGCTCATGTCGAGCGTGTCGCTCGTCCTCTCGGGACTATTGGTGGAGGCCTGCGGTAGCGATCAACAGACAAAGAATGACGCTGCTGGCGTGCAAGCTTGCATGGACGCGTTCAGCGGCGCAGATGCAACGGCGACCGCCTATGCCACATGTATCCGGCAGAACTGCCAATGTATCTGACTTAGGCGGCTAACGCGCCGATCGCCATCGCTCGTCCATCGGCCAAAGCATTGTTGAAGCCCGAGGCTATGTGCGAGCCGTGACTGTGCGGCCTCGACTCACCGAGCGACGGTGGCATCGAGACTATCCTCGCCCGGACTCCCCGAGTACCTCGCGCACCTTCTTGCCGAGCG
>DASXKQ010000171.1:0-75934 GCA_036496745.1 Polyangiaceae bacterium | reverse complement strand
GGGCAGTTCGTCCTGCAAACGGCTCACGACCCACGGCCTTTCTCGAGCGCGAGCTCCACCCCGCGCTTCTCCTGGGCGGCGCCGCGCAGCGGTCGCACCTCGACGCTGAGCAGCCCGTGCTGCGAACCCACGCGCATGCCGCGTGCGTCGGCGAGCCACGGCAGCTCCACGACCCGCTCGAACTCACCGTATTGAATTTCGGCGCTCCAGTAGCCGAACCCCGCGCTCGCCGGCTGCGCATCGGGCGCTCGGCGGCAGCCAGCAATGCGCAGCAAGTTGCCCGAAATCGAAACTCGCAGGTCGGAGGGCGCCACGCCCGCGAGTTCGCAGTCGATGCGCGCGAGTTGAGACGACACGATGACGTCGATCGGCGGCTGCCACGCGCCGGACGAAACGGGTCCGATGTGCAGTAGATCGAGCAAACCCTGTAACAGGTTGGGCGCCGGAAACCCGATCTGAACACCGCGCGCTGCAAATCGTAGCTGGGCCATGGGGGGACTCTCGCTACGACTTCGAGAAGCATCCGACGTGCCAGCCTCAAGGGCTGCGCCATGACGACTCGGCTAACTGCACACTTTTACGAACTCCAGCGGTCGAGCGCGACAAGCTGGATCAAATTGCCGCACGTGTCGTCCAGCACGGCTATAGTCGAGCCGGTCACCTTCGCGGGCGGCTTGCTGAAGTCAGCGCCAAGCGCCTTGATGCGCGTGTACTCTGTCTGTACGTCGTCCACATAGAACATCATTGCGGGCTGCCCCTGTTGATGCCTGGCCTGCTGAAAAGCCTTGGCCGCGGGGTCGCTGTTCAACTCGAGCTGCAGCTCGATGCCGTCCCGATCCTCTGGCGAAGCCACCGTCAGCCAGCGATACGGACCCTGCGAGAAGTCGGCTTTCTTCAGGAAGCCCAGCACCTCGGTGTAGAAGCGCAGCGCCTTCTCCTGATCGTCCACGAATAGAGTCGTGATCTTGATTTTCATGCTGGTTGTCCTCCGTCAATCTGCGAGGGCGAGGTCGGGAATACTTTAGCGGATGCACGGAGCGTGACCGTGTTCTCCGAAAAGCACGAGCGTTTTCAGAGGAGCAGCACAGCGCTCGGGGCGGCCTCGGGGCGTTGTAAACGCTACAGGCCTTGATAATCTTGGGAGCACGATGAGTCGTCCACCGCGCGCACTGGCTTTGCTGATCCTCTTGGCGACCACCGCCGGCTGCGCGCCGGAGAGCCAACCCGCGACACCTCAAGCCGGAGCGGTGATCACGACAGCCCCGGTGGCGCCTCCGTTACCCGTCGCGCCGAGCTTCTTGTCTGGGCCACCGCCGCTTCCTCCGCCAACCGCGAGTACGGCGACCTCGCAGGCGCCGGTTCCCGCAGGCTGGGTGAACTTCGGTGGGATCGTGCTGCCGGCGATCCCGGGCGTCACGACACCCGCTGTGGGCGCGAGCTCGCCGCCTCCGGCTCCCGCCGGTTGGGTGACGATCGGCGGCATTGTCGTCCCGGCCATCCCCGGGATCACCGCGCCTCTTGCGAACAACGCATCACCGACGTCGGGGCCGTCCACCTCGCCACCGGGCAAATGTGGTTCGGTCATGGTCGGCGGACACCGCGTGCCTGTCGACTGCCTCACGCCGAGCTACGGAGAAATACCCTGGGCGTCCTTGTTGACGCTGACTCGTGGTGCGCTGAGCTCCGGCAAAGGCTTCGTCGGGGCGGCGCCGCTGCCCACGACCGTCGATCATCGCGCGGACGGGAGCGAGGGACCGATCCGCGATCAGCTCGAGGTGGGCGCGTGCACCGCCTTCTCACTGGCGGCGGCGATCGATCACGCCGCGGCGCGCCTGAACAAGGGGATCGCGCCCGTTTCCGTGATGCACGCCTGGTCGCACTACCACGAGCCAACGATGGAGGACGCGGCGGCGGGCAATCGCGAGCGCGGCCTGACGAGCGAGGCGGGTTGGCAATACGACGAGAAGCTCGCGTGCAGCTGGGATTGCCAAGATTCGTGTCACGACGATCTGCGCGTGGGATGCGCTGCCCCGGATCCCGTGATCGTCGGCGCGGCGGATTCGAAAACGGCGGTCACGCTCTCGAACGTTACGAAAATCGCGCCGCCCGATCTCGATTCGATTAAAGACGCGCTGGCCAAAGGACAAGACGTCTGGTTCGGCATGCGAGTGGATCCGGAAGCATGGTCCGATGCCAAAGTGCGCGGCGCGAATGCCGTCGTCCCGGACGGGAATTTCCAGAGCGGCGCCGGGCACGCCATGCTCCTCGCGGGCTACGCCGTCCAAACCAACGGCACTTACTACCTGATCCACAACAGTTGGGGTGCGAGCTGGGGAGACGGCGGCTATGCGTGGATTCACGAAACGACGCTGAAGAACAATATCCTCAGCGCGTACATCATCGACGTGTCACCCGCAGCGGGCGGTCTGCCTCCATCGAAGCCCACACCTCCCGCCGCTGCCTGTCCTACGGGCGCGCAGCCGGACAGTGTGACGGGGAGCTGCGCCTCGGCCTGTCCCGACGGCAGCCCGCGCGCAGCCAATGCGTGCCCGGTCGTGAATCAATGCCCGCCAGGCTACGTGAACCTGAGTGGCAAATGCGTCGTGGCCGCACCCGTGATCACCGGCCAAGATCCCAAGACCGGTATCACTTACGCCTGCTCCTCGGGCGGCTGCGCGTACGTGATCCCGTTTGGACAAGCCAGTTGCGCGGCTCCCTTGTGCGCCAAGTCATGTCCTGCTCCCAAGTTTCATCTGACTGTCGCAGCGGCGGGCACCGCGTGTTCGGAGTAGAGGGCGGGTTCGCTGCCTAGGGCTCGCGCAGATCTAAAGCGCAAACCCCGTGTATCGGAGTTAGTTGGCTCACGTTGCGCCGAGGTCGTGGCTCGACTTGGGCCAGGCTTCGGCGCAGGTTGAGCCGCGCACCGGCACGAGGGCGATGCTCGGGGCCCACGGGACGCTCGTTTAGCAATTTCTGGCAGGCCGTAGGTTGCGGTGCGGGCTTTGCATCGGCGCGCTGCGTACCGAAAATGGTGAACCCTCCGGAGGAACGTCGCATGCGGCATAGTGATCAACAGGTCTCCCAACTTATCCGTTTGAGCTGGACGGGATTCGCCTGGTGCGTCGCGCTCGTTGGCTGCGGGGCGACGCCCGACACGGCCACAACGAGTGGTGGCGAACAGGTGGGACAAACGAAGCAGGCGGTCACCAGCACGCCGTCCGGATCCCTTTACGTCCTTGACAAGTGTCTCGACGTTCCCGGCTGGAACGACACGAACGGGACGGACGTCCAGATCTATGATTGCCACGGCAGCACGAACCAGCAGTGGCAGTTTTGGTCCGACGCCACGGTGCGGCCCGCCTTCAATACGAACAAGTGTCTCGATCTGCCGGGCTGGCAAACAGCCAACGGCACCCCCATCCAGATCTACGATTGCACCGGAGGCACGAACCAGCGCTGGGAACTGGACTCGGTCGGTGATCTACACGGATACGGCGGCAAGTGCGTGGATGATCCCGGTTTCTCTACGACCAACGGCACTAACCTCCAATACTATGACTGCAACAGCGGGACCAGCCAGAGGTTCACCCTCGCCCCCCCCATGCAGAGCACTCACGTGTTCTGGAATTTGAAAGCCCAAGAACAAAATACCGGAACCAACACAGCGATATGCTTGGGAGCCAGATTCGAGGCGGGCGGAAATGGCGAACTCGGCCCTGGGAGACTCGTTACTCGGAACTGCGACGGTGATCCGGACCAATTGTGGCAGCCCATTGCTTATGACGGCGTCAGCGTACGCCTACAAAATGCGGCAACGGACATCTACAACGGAAACCCGCTGTGCCTCGATGATTATGCCGATACCACCGATCCCAATACGGGTACCCAGCAATTCATCGAGGATTGCAGTTCGTCGTTAGCCGAACAACTATTCCAGTACAAATACGTAGAGAGTGATGAAAGTGGTTTTCCTTGTTATACGATCCAGAACATAGTCACGGGCAAGTACGTTGGGGTAGCCAATGCCCAGGTCAATCCGGTCCAGGCAGGCATGGAGATTGTTACCTGGGTTCGTACTGTCAGTGACGACCAAGTGTGGTGTGATCATTCTGCGACTACCGGGTTCTTAAATGCCTATCCCGACTTCGTCATCACCAACGTGGTCTACGCGCCGCCGGGCAAGTCCTCGAGCATGCAGTACCAGAACACGACCACCGTCGGTTCGTCGATATCGAGCAGCAATGGCTTCCAGAATAGCACGGACGTCACCGCCTCGGCCTCTGTCGGCGTCATGATGAACGGCGGAATGGTTGGCGCCAGCGTGACCGCCAACCACACCTTCGGCAACACCGACACTCAGGAAGTAGACCTGACCACGACCTGGGCCCAGGGGGAAAAGAAGCCCGGAGAGACCAACGGTATCGACCACGACTGGGACGAGATATGGTTCATCGTCAAGCCAGTATTGAATGTGTGGTTCACGCCGGGTATCGCGGGTACGCCGACTGCCACCAATTGGCAGTTCGGTCAGGGTGACGGGGAGACCACCGACGTTACGGGTTTCGCGTATGCCGGCGAGCTCAACGGCGATCTGCAGCTGAGCGCACAAAATCAGCAGCTCTTCAGCGCCTTCAGCATCACGCCCGATATGTACCCTGAGATCCTCCAAGCCGACGCGTTCTTCCAGGGGATCGCGCCGGTTCCAGGTATGAACACGGATCGCTTCGACTACATCGACGAGTTTCCGTACCAGCCGCCGCCCACGCCGCTCGGCCCAGGCCAAATGGCCAGCACGCAACCCTATAGTGTGACTCAAAGCACCAGCAACAGCGACACGATGACGAGCTCGTATTCGAATACGGTGGGCGTCACGCTCAGCGGCGGTTTCAGCGTCGGCCCATTCAAGGAGACGGAGAGCGTGGCCAACAAATGGACCTGGACCCACTCCTCGAGCGACAAGGAGTCGTCGGGCACCGGCTCGATGGACACGCTCACTGTCGGTCAACCCGACTACGGCTACAACGGTCCTGGATTTCTCCACGTTTACGAGGACAGAATATTCAAGACGTACGTTTTCACGCTCGACTACGCCGGGGCCGTCCCGGTCACGAACGACGGCGGCAGCTTTTGCCAAGTCGGCGGTGTGGGGATGCATTGCTGCCCCCCGGGCAACGCGATGGTGGGCGTCCGGCTCGATCAGAATTTGTTCAAATGCGCCCAGCTCCAAGACACTTCGGGGCAGATCGTGGCCGACAACTCAACGTATCGGAACGTGAGCACCCCCAATCCCGATGGCACTAGCACGACTTACAACATGCACACGTGCCCCTTCGGCTACGTGATGGTGGGGCTGCACGCGGACCTGAACATGCTCGCCTGCCAGCAAATACCGCCCAACGCCATCAGTGATGCCATCACGGGCGAGCTAGTCGATACCGGTACGCAGGACAGCTACCCGATGCACGTGTGCGAATCGACGCCTCACGCCTATGCGATGTCTGGTTTCGACGGGCCCAACAACCTTCTCACCTGCGCCACGAATCCAGGCCTGAAATAACCTTGCGCCGGTCGCAGGATTCGGATCAGTCAAGGCTCGCATCAACGCGCGGGTGATGCGAGCACTTGGCTATGGCCAGCACAGCGCTTGCGGGTCGCTAGGTGGCGCGAGATTCAGATCATCGATTTGGCCGCTCGCTTCATCGACGATGAACGAAGCGGTCAGCGTGCCGCGCTCGCAACGCAGCGGAAACGACGCGCGCGCCCGCGAGTCGACGAGGGGCGCGTGATCGAGCGCGAGCACGCCCTGCTCGACCTGGCACGCGCCGTATTCGAGCGCGGCGCGCGCGACATCGCGCTGAAGTGGCGTGGGATCAAGCTGATTCGCGAGTAGCTCGCGCGCCGTTCGCGCGTCCCAATGCGCGATCAGCGACGTCAGCTGCTCGGCCGCACGCTGCGCACGCTCACCGGCCGGAAACTCTTCGCGCCAGGAGAGTGCTTGCACGCTGGGCGGTAGCCGCGGCGTGAGCAGCGTGTCGAAGGTGATTGCGCCTCGCGCGCAGCTTAGCCGCCACTCGCCATGCAATGGATCGTATGTAGTGAGATCACCGTCGGGCCGGCACGCGCCGTGCGTCGCGCCGAGCTTCGACAGGTCTTCGAGCAGGTGCGTGTTCCATGAGTACTTGAGACCGTCGGGATCGAATAGGCGTTTCGCCAGCACTGGGTCCCAATTCACGAGCAGGCGCGTGATGGTGTCGCGCGCGGTCACGAGCATCGGGTGCGGCGTCGCGCGCGATCTCGTGACGACGCCCGCGTCCCGCAGGATTTTCAGGGCCCGTTCGTGCGATTGGGCGCCGAGCGGTGCGCTCGTCGCGAGCACGATCAGGCCGAGACGCTGCTGCGGAAGCAAGAGCGAGGTGGCGAAATATCCGGGTTCGAAGCCGCCGTGCTGGACGCGCTCTTCCTCGTTGCAGGTGGTGACGTTCAGCCAACCGAAACCGTACGCCGCGGCGCGCAGCGCGAGCCCGTCGTGGCTGCGGCGCGCGACCGGGGCGTCCTTGTCCGCGGCGCGTGCCCAACGCTGACCCTGGTGCATCTCGCGCAGTGTGCTGCGGCGCACGGGCCCGCTCTCGGGATCGTCGCGCGGCGGATACGCGGAGAGTTGGAACGCGACGTAGCGCGCGTAGTCGCGTAGCGAGGTGTACAGGCCGCCCGCCGGTGCGAAAGCGCCGTCTGTCGGGTGGGGTTCGGTGATGAGCTGCTCGCCCGCGCGCAGATAGCCGGTGGCGAGCCGTCCGGCCGCAACCTCGCGCGCGTCCCACACCGTCGAGCTCATGCCGAGTGGGTCGAGGATGCGCGTCGTGACGTAGTCGCGGTACGGTTTGCCGCTCACCCGTGTCACGAGCTGCCCGAGCAGCGCCCAGCCGAGATTCGAGTAAGCGTAGTGTGTGCCGGGAGCGCTGGAAAACGCCGCGCCGTCTCGCACGAGCGAGAACAACTCGGCGTCGGTTTGCCCGAACGTCTCGGAGCCCCACAGGTCATCGTAGCCGAGCCCCGACGCGTTCGTGAGCAACAAACGCGCGCTGAGCGGCGGCGCGTCGCGCGTCGGCGGCGCGAGCCCGCCGAGCTCCGGGACATAGCGCGTCACCGGTTCGTCGAGCCCGAGCTTGCCCTCGTCGCGCAGTTGCAGGACCGCGAGCGCAGTGAAGCTCTTGGTGAGCGAGGCGATGCGGAATACGGTGTCGGCGTCGATCGGCCGTTGCGAAATGACGTCGCGGACTCCGAAGCTCCGGGCGTACACGAGTTCTCCCTCGAGCACGACGCCGACCGCGGCCCCCGTCGCGCCGCTCTGCACGAGCTTCTCGCGGAATAGTGAGTCGAGCAGCGGCGCGGCCGCGACGAGCTTCGCCTTGCGCTCCGGATCGGCCGAGCCCGGCACGAACCGCGACGCCGTTACGCCGAGCGGAGCGCTCGAAGGCAGCGCCGGCCGGGCTGCGTTGTGGCACGCCGGCAACAGCGCAAGCCCGAGCCCAAAAACCACACACCAAAGCCATCTCATGCGCGAATGGTGGCGGACGAAGCGACCGGGAGCAATGCGCTGCGCCTCGGTTGGCGCGCCGCCCCACGCGGGCAAGCGCGTCAACCGGCGGCACAGAAAAGGGCCACAGAGTCGAGCGCGTCGAGGCATTGAAATATGGAGCTCAGGTTGTCAGCGCACTGCTGCGTCGTCGTACAGCCGGGGAAGCAGATCTTGTTACCGAGGCCGTTCGTCTCGCAGGCGTTCGGCACGCCCCAAGGGCTCGTTCCGCAGTCCTTGTTGACCTGGCAGGTCTTGGTGCAAAAATTAACGTTACAGTTTCCGCCGATGCAATCGCTGTTGGATTGACAGGCGCCGCCAATGATTCCGGGGCAGCCGAGGTTGACCTTGCTGCATGTCTTGGCGCTGCTCGAAATGCCCTGACAACAGACCCGAGCAACGAGGCAGTCCGTGTCGGCGGCACAGGCCTGACCGGTCGCGGCGGTGCCACGGCAGAGGCCGCTGACGCAGGAGCCACTCGTGCACTCCGCGTTCGTCGCACAAGTCGAACCGGCAGACTTCCCTGGAGGCTGAGTGCATTTTTGCTTCAGGCAAACCAGCCCGGACGCGCAATTCGCGTCGATCGTGCACTCTGGCGTAGCTGGACACGGTACCGCCGAACAGGTCGACGCGCCGGAGGCGCCCTGGCAGCAGTTCCCGCTCAGGCAATCGAGCCCCGTTGTGCAAGCGTCAGTGGGTGGAGTCGAACAAGTAGAAGTACAGACGGATCCACTCGGCTTTGCGCAACACGTTTGGGAGAGGCACGCCCCATTGGTCATACAGGCCCTGCCGTTCTCGAGCGCCTCACCGGCGACACACGCGAACCCATCACAATGGAAGCCTGGCGCGCAGCCAGACTGGTAGCCATCAAAAGCGTCGCAGACGGTTCCGCACACGCCCTCATCGCAAGCGAAGCCGTGGCAGGCGGTGGCTTGATTGTTGGAGTCGCACTCTGCCGGGACGCAATGACCATCTTGGCAGAGCTGTTCCATGCCGCACTCGCTCTGGTAGTTACAGAAATCCTTGGCGACACAAGTACCGGCCGCGAAGGTTTGAGAAATACACTTTTCGTCGACATCACAGTCAGAGTTGCTCTTGCAAATAAAGTGGTCCGGCCTGTCGAGGCGTACGCACGCTGGCGCGACACATGTGAGTGCGAGGCTAGCCGCAAGCATACGGAGCAGGTTTTTCGGGGCCATCACTGGAAGCGCACGTTGAGTCTGAGGTTGTTCGGGCCGGCCGCGAGAAACCAGCGCCGCGCGCGTGCAACGCTTGGCGGCCCAAGATCGGGTACGAGCAGATATGAGGTCGCAAACGCGCCAAGACCCAAGACAACTCCTGTCCAGGAGAGGTCATTCTTCAGCCGTAGGCTTTCGTATTCGGAACGCGTGAGGTTGTTTGTCCCCCCGAGCCCCGTCGCGGCAGCACCGATCACTCCAGCGAGAGCCAGGCATACCCCTCCGACGCGCAGCGGTACCACGTAGCCTGGCGTACCCGCATCCTGCTCGCGTAGGCGCCGCGCGTAGTCTTCTGCAAGCGCTCGCCGGTGATCACCCTCGGGGTCCAGACTGCCCTTGGGGTCTGGACGATCCGTGACGCTCCGCTTCGAAACCGTTGCGACGCTTACGGGCAGAGCCTGCACGAGACTCGGCGTGCTCGAGGAGCCCGGCTCGAGTTTGAGCGCAGTCAGGCCCGCGTGAATCGGGATCGCAAAGCCCAGACCCTCGAAGGCGTGCTCTGCGATCTTACGGCTCACCACGCCCACGACGCGCCCCTGGCGACTAACTAGCGGCCCACCGCTGTTGCCGGGGCTGATCGAGGCGTCCGTCTGAATCAATTCCAGATCCCCAATTGTGCGCAAGCCGCTGACGATCCCCCGGCTAAGGGAGAAACCCAGCTCTTCCCCGCCCGGCGAGCCAATGGCGTAAACGTCCGCCCCGGGCGTTTGGGACTCTGGTTCGATCGCAAGGCATGGCTGTGGTTTCTCTAACGCCCCCACCGACACGAGCGCCACGTCCTGCTTGTGTGAAATGCGCACCACGCGAGCCGGCACTATCTTGCCGTCACGGGCGTGCACCTTGACTTTGCCGGTGCTCACGACATGCGCCGCGGTCATGATCAGACCGTCGGGGCTGACCGTGAAGCCGCTGCCTGTACTGGCTCCGCTGTTGATGATCACCGTCCCGTTGGCGATTTCGTCGAAATCGGCCGGCAGCTCGCGGGGCGCCGCCGCACAAGCGGCGAAGGTTGCAGGTTGAAAATCGTCATCGTCCGGCAACGGCAGGCGCTCGGCATTCAACAAACGGATGAAACCCTCGCGGCCCATCAGCGAGCTCAACGCACCCAAGACAAGCCGCCTGCCGACTACCGAGTCGTTGTGCAGCGGCAGATCCAAGTCTACGTATCGCGAGAGCACGCGGTAGACGACTTCGTCCCGTTCGCGATCCAGCAGCTGCCACTCGATGCCAACTCCGCAGCGGAGCCGGTCGTGCAGTTTGCGGCACTGTAGTTCCTTCACGGTGCCGCCCAGCACGACATCCGCTCGTTCGGCCTCATCCTTGCCGAACACCAGATTTTCGGCCCCGACCGCGTTGAAGCCTGCAGCGCGCAGGACTTCCAGGATGTGGACGCGGAACTCGGCCTTGGCAAAGCCAATCTCGTCGGTGTCGAGCCGAGCGACCAAGTTGGAGAAGCCCACCGCTACTTTTTTTGAAGCAGCTGCGTGTTCTGTGGGACCAGCTTCGTCGGCGACAGCCGGCTCAGAGAGTCCCAAGCAGGTCATTAGCAATGCGGCGCAACCGATCCACTTGCGAACCCCGAACATGCACGCGCCAACCCGGCTCATCTCACTTTGCCCAGTATCCAGCATAGCCTGGCGTGAGGAAAGGGGCTCCGTTGCGGCAGCAGCGCGAGCGCTTCGTACCGTTCGCCGCGCAGCTTGCTTTCGCCGTGCTTCTTAGCCACCGCTGGGATCGGCCCGACTCTCCTGGGCAAATGCCCGAGACCGATGGCACGGCTGGCCGCCAGTCCAGCGGCTACCCCCGACCACGCTGACGTCCGAGACAGACCCGCCAGCATGACCCACCGCAAACTCTCATCGAGCACGGAGAATGGGCGCGGGCGGGCGGCCGACGCGACTCGTGGCGCCCTTGACGAATTATTCCGCGAGCGCTTGGCTTGAGGGATGCCTGGGACGATGCTCATCACCGGCGGCGGCCGCGGGATCGGAGCGGCGACGGCGCGACTGGCGGCGGCGGGCGGTTACGCGGTTGCGGTGAACTTCGTGAAGGACGAAAAGGCTGCCCACGGCGTGGTCTCCGAGATCCGCGCGTCGGGCGGCGCCGCCGTCGCGATCTGCGCTGACGTGAGCCAGGAAGCCGACGTCGAGCGCCTGTTTCGCGAGGCGGTCGGCGAGCTGGGCCCGCTCACGGTGCTGGTCAACAACGCCGGGATCGTCGACCGCACGGCGCGCGTCGACGAGATCCGCGTGAACGCCGTGCGCCCCGGAATCATCGACACCGAGATCCACGCGGGCAGTGGCGATCCCGCGCGAGCGCAGCGCCTGGCTCCGGAGCTGCCATTGCATCGACCGGGCGCGGCGCGCGAAGTGGCGAACGCGATCCTGTGGCTGGTCTCCGACGAGGCGTCGTATTGCACCGGCAGCATCCTCGACGTCGCCGGCGGGCGCTGACTAGAGAACGCCAAACCAGGCTTCGTTCAGAGCAGTGATATCGACTCTATGGAGGTCGTCGCCGTAAACCCGTTTCCGGTCAAGCCCTCGAGCAGGTACACCGTCGGCCCCAGGGTTACGGAGCCGCCACAGCATTGTGCGTAGGGGACCTGGAGCAGCGTGTTGATGAAAGTCCCGAGCGTTCCGTCGGCAGCGATCGGCGCTGCCAGAACGCCGTCCGTGAGCGCATAGCTTGGCGCCGTGAAGCCCGTTGCGCCTGCGATCAAGTAGACGGTACCGCCGCCGACGAACACCGTGGCTCCGGAGAGCGGCATCGGAAGGGTGCCGATCACCGTGAAGCTCGAAAGGTTGCCGGCCGCGTCGATGGTTGCTCGTTGGATCTCATCGTGGATCACCGTCGTGCTGCCCGACTGGGTCTGACCACCCATCAAGTAGACCCACGGATCGTGTCGGTAGATCTGCATTGCTCCCCGAGGAACCGCAAGCGTCGCCGGTCCCTTCGTCGCAGGATCGATGGCTGGCTCGAAGTTCGTGACGAAGTCTCCAGTCGTGGGGTCGACCTGCGCTCTCTCAATGGACGAGAGATCGGTCCCAGGTGGGGCCGTGCCGGCCCACCCGCCGATCACGTAGACGTAGCTCGTCGTTTGCACGATCGCATCCGCGTATCGCCCCTGTTGAAAGGCGACGGGCGCCCCGCCGTCCGCGTTCACGTTGGTTGCGCTGAACGCCCCGAGCGCTCCAGTCGTCACTTGCGCACGGTACACGTTGGGTTGCGTAGAACCATTGGCATACCCGCCCAAGAGGTAAACCGAGCTCGCGATACGAGCGACTCCAATCGAGTATTCTGCGACCGGGACCGTCACTGTGGAGGGGGTCATGCACTTCGACGGGTCGAGCGCGCCGTTGGCGGTGAGCCCTATGAACGTCGTAGTCGACAGCGGGCTCGGCGTGTTCACGGGGATCCCTTCAACTAGGTATACGCCGTTTGGCGTCGCAATGGCGGGGAAGCCCGCGCGAGCCGTCGTATCGCACGTGGTCCCCGCGTCGTCGGTCGTGGTCGGCGTCGCGCAACCGCCGTCGACGCATGTCTGATCAGAACCGCACACGTTGCTGCAGGAGCCGCAGTGTGCGTTGTCGTCGCTGACAGAGATGCACCCACCGTCGCACGCAAGAGCACCGAGCGGACAAGAGCCAGCATCACTCGTACCGCTGCTGCCACCGCTTCCTGATGTATCTCCGCTGCTTCCGCCATTGGCGCCCGCGCTGCCGCCATTCGCACCCGCGCCGCCGTTCGCGCCCGCGCTGCCGCCATTCGCACCCGCGCCGCCGCTCGTGCCGAGTCTTCCGGCAACTCCGCCCGTTCCGCCAACGCGCCCGGCCATACCGCCCGCGCCCGCCGTCCCTGCGGATCCCGGCGCGCTCCCATTCCCAGAGCTCGTCGAACTACCGCATGACCAGACCGCGCAGGAAGCTAGGATCAAACCGAGCACGACACCTGCAAGAGGCTGCCCACAATGCATCGAGCGACGGTACCATGCGTGGCGATTGCCCTGTTGGGGCATAGTACCCAAGCGCGTGGCATTCCGACGCGCACCGATTTGCCCAGGGGAACAGCTCGACTCTTCTAGAAACACAAGAGGCGGGCGTGTGCGGACTTGCCTGAATCGCCTATCCTTTGAGCTCGGTGGATTCCAAGGGCCGGCTCCTCTTCTTGTCTGTCGCGGCAATCCTTGGCTGCGGTGCGCGCACGGCCCTTCTCGGTTCCAATGAGGGCCGCGACACGGGCGCATCCGGCACAGGGGGAGCAGGTGGCCTCCATACAGATGCGGGCAGCGCGGGGATGCCCCAGGTGTGCCCGACTCTCGACGGAGGTCTCTGCCATGCGTCTTGCTCGCTCACGTGTGGCGCGGCCGAGCAGGCTCCTGTTGTCGTTGGCTGCCCGACGTTCTCGCCCTTCAACGTCGCGCTCGGTCCGGACACGATCTACGTGAGCTCCGTTGACGAGCCTGACGTCTACAGCGTTCCTCTGTGCGGCGGGCCGCTCACGCGCTTGGCGGTCACCCACGCGCTCGGCTCGGTGCTCGCGACCGCAGGCAACGACCTGTATTTCACCGACAGTGTGCCCTCGAACGGAACGATTCTGAGGTCGAGCCCCGGCGCGCCGCCCGTGCCGATCTATGGACTAGCCGCGGGAATTTACGCCCTAGCGGTCGATGCGAGCGGCATCTACGCGGTGACGCAGGGCCCGGACGTCGGCGGCCTCTGGCAGGTGGCGCAAGATGGATCGGGCGCGCGAGAGCTCTTGTCCCAGAGCGACCTAGCGCAAGCGATCGCGCTCGACTCCGACAGCGTGTATGTCGCAAACTTGGCGCCGGCCGCGCTGCTGCGCGTTCCAAAATCCGGAGGCGCTCCGATCAAGCTCGCGGACGATATCGTGTACGGGACCCTGGCAGCCGACGGCAAATTTCTATATTGGACGACGTGGGGAGGCCCAGGTCGTGTGATGAGCGTGGCGAAGGACGGCAGCGCCCTCACGACGATCGCCGCAGCGGAGGACGGCCCAACCATTGGGCTCGCGCTCGACGGCGGCCGCGTGTACTGGTCGGATCAGGACTCCGGTACGATTCGGGCCGCAGCAAAAAACGGTGGAGCGCCAATGACTATCGCAAGCGGACAGCTGACCGTCGAGCATCTTGCTCAGGCCGGCGGTTGGCTTGCTTGGGTGAACTACGGCGATGCGAGCATCGTGCGAATGCGTACGCCGCCATGAATGGACGACCGCATCGTGGTTTGGACTCAGTTCAGTTTCGGATGCGACCCTTGCGATGCGGCGCCGCTCGGGGCAGGCTCGACGCCCACCCATGCTCCGCCGTTCTCGTCGTCGCTGGTTCTTCAGATCGCTTTCGTTGCTGGCACTCCTAGGTCTGACAGCGTGCGCGCACAGCCCTGATCCCGTACGCGTTTCCTTGGCGCAAATCGGGAACGGCGGGCTCACACGCTGGACCGGGAAGGCGCCGCTGATCGTCGAGTTTCAAGCCGGTGACCACCTGCCCATCCATATGGAGCTGAGCTCTGAGGATTTCGCGCTGGAGCCGAGCACGCCAGCCCTCGAGCTCGTCGCCAGGCGCCATTGCTTCGTCCGCTTCGACGATCACGGCATTCGCACCAGTTCGGACGGGCAGAGCTTCGACGAGCCAAAGCAGCCCGGGAGCTTTCGCATCGGCCTGAACGCCTCTCCGGGCGTGCCGCCGCGCTTCGACGTCATCGTGCATGCTGCGCGCCGCTGAGCGTCGGGCGCTCGCGAGCGCCGCCTGAGCCCGCGGGAAATGCCGGGGCATCGCGGCTTTCGTCCTAGGTTCTTGATCCAAGAGACCTTTGGCAGTTCTCTTGGACGCGGATGGTGGAAGACGACATCGAGCTGCGCGCCCGCGAGCGACTCGGAACCACGCTGCGCGACAAGTATCGCCTAGAGCGCTTGCTCGGGGTGGGTGGGATGGCGGCCGTCTATTTGGCGCTGCATCGCAACGGACGGCGCATGGCGCTGAAGATGTTACATCCGGAGCTGAGCCTCAACCGAGAAATTCGCGAGCGCTTCCTGCGCGAAGGTCAGGCCGCCAATCGTGTGGCGCATCCGGGAGCGGTCGCCGTGCTCGACGACGACGTGAGCGAGGACGGCGCTGCGTTCCTCGTGATGGAGCTCTTGGCGGGCGACAACCTGGACGAGCTCTGGCTGCGTCACGGCCAGCGTCTCTCCGCGCACGCGGCGAGCGCGATCGGTCTCGAGCTGTTGTCGGTGCTCGAGGTCGCGCACGCGAACGGCATCGTGCACCGCGACATCAAACCCGCGAACCTGTTCGTCACCAACGACGGACAGCTCAAGGTGCTGGATTTCGGCATCGCGCGCGTGCTCGAGCCGGGTCAGTCGTCGAGCACGCAAACGGGACTGACGCTCGGGACGCCCGCATTCATGGCTCCGGAGCAAGCGCTCGGCAAAACGACGCTGATCGACGCACGCACGGATCTCTGGTCGGTCGGCGCGACGCTCTTTACGCTGCTCTCGGGGCACAGCGTGCACGAGGCCGAGAGCGCCCAGGAAGCGTTGATCAGGGCAGCCACTTCGCCGGCGCGCGCGCTCAGAAGCGTGTCGCCGAGCGTGCCTGGGCCGCTCGCGGCAATAGTCGACCGCGCACTCGCGTTCGATCGCGACGCGCGTTTTCGCTCGGCCGCCGAGATGCGGCAGGCACTCGCGGACGTGCACAGAGCGGCGTTCGGCGCCGAGCCGACGATGCGCGTCCTCGCAGAGTTGCTAACTCGCGGCCAGTTGCAAGCGGCAGGCAGCGCGCCCACCGCGATCAGCGAAGCCTCGGCGGCGCATGTCGTGTCGGCGCCCGCTGACGCGATGTCATCGCGCAAACCGCCAGCGCGTGTCGTGACCTTCGCGCTGGTCGCGGCTCTCGCGATTGCGCTCGCGCTCGCGCTCGTCGCGACGATGCGCGCGCTTCACGCGCATCGAGCTGAAACGGCCGACGCGCCGGCCGCCGATGTTTCATCCGCGATCTCCCCGGTGCCGAGCGCTCATGCGACGCCGACGGAAGCCGCGCCGAGTGCCGTATCGTCGAGCGCGGCGAGCAGCGCCGGATCCGCGCCAGCCGGCAGCGCGAGCGAAATGGAACGTCCGGCCAAGGCGAGCCAGCGGCCCCGCACGCGCGCAGCGCCCCCCACGCCCGCTGCGCTCCCTACGCCCCCTAAAAACCCCTGTACTCCTCCCTATCGCCTCGACGCATCCGGCAATAAGATATGGAAGCGAGAATGTCTGTAAGAGCTGCCTCCACGCGCCGCGGGATCCACGCGCTTCGTGCCGTTCTCGCCGGCGTGCTCTGCCTGCTGCCCGCTCGGGCGCACGCCACGCCCAGCAAGGACGAGTGTATCGACGCGAACGAGGCCGCGCAGCAGTTCAAGAAAACGGGCGCCCTCGGCGCAGCGCGCGCGAAGCTCGCCGTGTGTCTTGACGAGCAATGTCCAGGACCCGTGCGGCAAGATTGCGTCGAGCTGATGCAAGCCGTGACCGCCGCCATGCCGACCGTCGTCCTCGACGCCACCGACGCTCACGGCGCGACGCTGCGCGATGTACACGTGACCGTCGACGGCCAGCCGCTTTTGGATCATTTGGACGGCTCAGCCATCGAGCTCGACCCCGGCGAACATTCGTTCAGATTCGAGGCTCCCGGGCAGCCGATCGACACCGAGACCGTTCAGGTCGTCGCGGGTCAAAAAGAGCAGCGCGTGCACGGCAATTTAGCTGATCGTCGCGTGACGGTCGTGCGCACGATCGGCGCGACGACAGCTGGTTTCGGCATGGTCGCGCTCCTCGTCGGAGCGTATCAAGGCCTTCACGCAAAGTCGCTGTACGACGATGCTCGAGCTCATTGCCCGCACGGTTCGAGCTCCTGTGACGCGCAGGGCGTCCAAGGCGGCGTCGATGCGCACAATGAAGCGAGCTCCTCGACGATCGCGTTCGTCTTGGGCGGCGCGCTGCTCGCGGGCGGCGCGGCGCTCTATGTCTCTGCACCGAAATTCGCGGTCGCAGTCGCGCCAGCTCCGCTCGCAGGCGGCGCAAAGCTCGAGCTGAAAGCGGTATGGTGACTCGGGCGCGCTCGTTCTGTCTGCTCGCGGCGGGCTTGCTCGTCGCGTGCGCCAAGCTGTGGGGGTTCGACGACCTGAAGGGCTCGAGCGGGCAAGCGGCGGCGGGCAGCGCAGGTTCTCCGAGCACATTTTGCGGGAACCCTCCGGCGTGCGCCGTCGGTTGCACCGACTGCGGCGAGTGCGTGGATCTGAGCTCGGATTCGAACAACTGCGGAGCGTGCCAGACGCAGTGTACGTCCGGGCGCACCTGTCAGGCGAGCCAATGTGTGTGCCCCGCGGACACCACGCTGTGCAGCGGCGTGTGCAAGAATTTGAACGATGACCCCGACAACTGCGGGACATGCGCGCTCGGCTGCGACGGCGGCGTATGCGGCGCAGGCACGTGCAGCGCGCCCACGGTGATCGCGACGGATCAAGAGTTGCCGAGCGTCATTGCCGTCGACGAGAGCATTCTCTATTGGTCCGTTACGTCCGGCATCGTGGGCATGCCGGTCGTCGGCGGAGCCATCGCGCAAATCGGCGTCCCCGGTGAAGCCACGAGCCTGCTGGTGGACGCCAGTAATCTTTATTGGGTATCGCTCGGGGCGCTCTATCAAATGCCGAAGGTGGGCGGAGCCGTGCTCGAGCTCGTCACGAGCGGGGTCTATTCGATCGCGCTCGACTCGAGCAACGTGTATTTCACCAGCAGCAATGGCCTCAACAGCGTGCCGATCGGCGGCGGCAGCGTGACGGTGCTCGTGGCCAGCACTCAAAGTGGGCCGGTCGCGATCTACGCGGGCACGCTGTACTTTGGCGGATACAATCAGATCTATACGGCACCGCTCACGGGTGGCTCGGAGACTCCCTTCCTTCTGACGGACGCCGGCCCGTACGGCCTCCTCGCGCAGAGCCCGTATCTCTATTTCTCCACCGGTGCGGCCATCGAAGAGCTCATCGACGGCCACCCGCAGCTGGCCGTGACGGCGCAAAGAGCGATCGGCGATTTTACGACCGACAACAGCGCGCTCTATTTCATCGACTCACGCTCGAGCTACGACACGACGCTCGGGATGGCGATCTACTCGTCGACGCTCACTCACGTCGTGGCGGCTCCGACCAACGTGGCTCCCGAAGCCAGCGCGGTCGCGCTCGCCTTCGACCCCAGCCCGCAATACCTCGCCGTGGACGCGACGAGCGTGTACTACACGAGCCACGGCAGCAACGGCATCCAAGGCACCGTCAACAGGATCGCAAAGTAACGGGGCGAGCTCTGTCAGACAGAGCGCTCTTCGCTCACTCTCCAGCAGCCTCGTCAAATTTGACCGGGATTTCGCTCGTACACCACACGTCGAGGGACACGCGTTCGCGGCCGTCGAGTGGGAAGAGCGCGTGACTCTCCGCGTCGTTGAGCCACGACAAATCGAAGTCGCCACGCGCGGGCAGGGTCGTCGTCGCGTCGGCCAGCTCGAGGTGGCGGTCGTAGTCGAGCGCGATGCGGTTTAGAAACACCGCCGGGTATCGCTCCAGCTTGCCGAAGAATTCGATGCCGCGCGCGACCACGTCCGCGGCTACCGGGACACGCACGCCTTGGTGCTGATTCTGCCCCGAAAATTCCCAAACGGGCGGGCTCTGCCCGGTCTTCGCGTGCAGGATGCTCACCGACTCGAGATAGCCCGAAAATTCGTCGCGCGCGTCGAGCAGCAACCACAGCGTGTGATCGCTCGGGTTCCGCACGTGCAGATCCAGAATCGTGCACGTATCGCCTTTGCCGCAACGCACGCGCCTGGCGTGCTCGATTGAAACCGACGGACCTTGCGAGTCACACGTCGGCCCCGCAAGCTCGATTGGAACGATGAGGCTCGCCCCCACGCGCGTCTCTCGCCCGGAACGGTTACAACCGGCGATCGCGAGCACAAACGCAAGCGGCGCTACTTTTCGCATGTCACGAGTTTCTTGTGCCCCGCGGTTGAGGTAGAGGTCACCGTAGTCTAGCCGCGTCCCAGACCGAGGTCCTGCCATGCGTCCCGTCGTTTTAGCGAGCGTCTACGCTGCCTGCCTCTCATGCGTTCAGACCGCAGAGCGAGCCGTGATCGCTCCGCAAACGCCGCCTCGAACCGTCATCGCGCTGTGCGGTCAAGCCCATCCGTTCGGTGACCCACAGCAGATGACGATCGCCCCGGGCGCCAGCGAGGGCCCATCGGTCACGGCTCCGCAGCTGTGTGGAGACACGGGCTGGAGCGCCGGCGCCTACATCAAAGTGCACGGGCACGGGGCCCGGCACTTCAACTATACGCATACGCGCGGGGCATGCGACGCACCCGAGGCAGACCCGGGCGCATGCCCGACCGTCAGCATCCTCGCGTTTGCGGGCGCGGTGATCGTTGCGCTGCGCGCACGGCTCGGCGCGTCGCACGCGGACGGTCTCGGCCTCGGCGTGTGCGGTAACTTCAACGGCCCTCTATCGCAATGGAACATCTCGTCGCGCGTGCACGACTGGCGCTTCGTGGACGAAGCACTGCGCGTGATCGACGAAGAACTGCGCCGCTGGAACCTCGGCGACGACTACGGTTTATCGATTTCCGGATTCGACTGCGCGGTACAGCTCAGTGACACGCGGCGTCGGTGAGCAGCAAGCTCTGCGAGGCGGAGGAAGCTCCGATGGGAAAGTTTGTAGCCGTAGTGCTAGGTCCACGCCGCTCAAGAGCTGATGGTGGATCGCGAATATGCGCCTTCGTCCATTGACGTCGCAACATCGGTCGGCAAAGAATTGCAAATGCCGAATTGGAAGCGTCGGACGGCGTTTGCGTCCGGGTTGGCGCTGGTTGCAGTAGCAGCACTGAGCGGGTGTGGCAGCGACCAGTCGAGCAGCATCTCGACTTCGACGAGCGGTGGCGGAGGGCTCGCCGCAGGAGGAGGCAGTGGAGCGGCAGGCGCGAATGCTGGGACTGGAGCGGGGGCCCGGGGTGGCTCGGCGGGCCTGAGCGGCTCAGGTGGATTGGGAGCCAGCTCTGGGCAACCGTCGACCGGAGGTGTCGCGGGTGACGGCGGAGCCGGCGGCAACGCAGGTCTGGCCGGAACTACAGGTGGCGACGCCGGAACGTCTGCAGCGGCTGGGATCGGAGGAGGCTTCGCGGGAGCGAGCGGCAACGGTGGCAGCTCGGGCGCAAATGCGGGAGGCGGCGGCTTCGCAGGCTCGATCGCGGGCACTTCGGGAACAGCGGGAGGCGGCGGTGCGGCTGGAGCGAGTGGTAGCGCGGCGGGAAGCGCGGGCGCGGCGGGCGCGAGCGGCGCAGCAGGTGCGAGCGGCGCAGCAGGTGCGAGTGGTAGCGCGGGCGCGGCGGGCGCGAGCGGCGCGGCGGGCGCGGCGGGCGGCGCCGGAAGCGGTGGAAAGGCGGGAACAGGAGGCAGCTCCGGCAACTCCGGCAGCGCAGGCACCGGCGGCGGCCCGAACTGCGGAGTGTGCCCCACCGATTACACCTGCGGTACCGCGAACGGGCTTGCCGTATGTCGCGCGCCGAGCGGAGTGCCACTGTTCAAGAACGTCTTCGTCGTCGTGATGGCAGACACCTCGCTCGCGACGTTGGAGGGCAGCACGAACACGCCGTATCTGCACGCGCTCGAAAAGTCGGCAGCGGTCGGCGCGCAATATCATGGCGTCGGTCACCCGAGCTTGGCGAACTACCTCGCGATGACCTCGGGCTCGACGCAGGGGGTTTTATGCAATTGTGACCCAAGTGCAAGCTCAGGCTCTTGCGGCTCCTTCAATTGTAATTCCGCGTCGAACCTCTGCGGGTGTCCGCAAAGCGTGACGAGCATCGCGGATCAGCTCGACGCTGCCGGGATGACTTGGGCGAGCTTCGCCGAGGGCGGCGGCCCTCCATGCAACCTAACGAGCGCAGGTAACTACGACGTTCACCACGTCCCCCTGCTTTACTATTCGAGCGTCCAGGGCAATCCGACGCGATGCAATAGTCACATCGTAGACTACTCCCTCTTCATCACGGCGCTCGATGGAATTTTGCCCAGCTTCGCGTTCATCACACCCAATACCGTTGACGACATGGCGAAGCCTTACCCACGCGACGCGACGAACCTGCCCGCCGGCGATACCTGGCTGTCGAACAACGTGGGCCCGCTCTTGAATTCGACCACCGTCAAGCAGGGAGGTTTGGTGGTTGTCGTGTGGGACGAAGGCGACGTTAGCGTTGTCCCGACGGACGACCCGATTCCGATCTTCGTGATGTCGCCGTACGCCAAAACGAACTACCGGAGTCCGGTGTCGGCCAATCACTATTCACTGCTCGCGACGATCGAGGATGGCCTCGACCTGCCGCGGCTCGGCAGCGGAGTCACGCCGCTCGCGGATTATTTTCCAGCGAACTGAACAAGCGGCCGTTCCGTCACGGTGAGCTCGGACTCGACGAGCTGCTTCCGCTTGCCGCGCGCTTGCGTACCCGAGACATCAACCCGCCCAAGGCAGAAGCAGCTGCGTTACCCGGCCACCTTAAAGCAAAGCTCGTGCCGAACGTCCAGCGCGAGGCGATCTCGTGATTGATGGCGATTCGACGCAGCGCAAGCCCGGCGACGGCACACTTTGGCGGGCTCGCGACAAAGCAGGCACAAGCGGATCTTGGCCCGCGCGCCGATTCGTCTCTGGACCGGGGGGCAGAGGCCGCATAAGTTTACGAATCGCCCCATGGAGGAGGAAGATCGTTTCGAATTGGAGGGTGCAAAACTCCCGACCGACGCGGTCGCGGTTGCTTACGAGTGCCGCGAAGGCGTCTCGCGCTGTTACCGGCTCGACGTCGAGTTCGCCACGCGCGAGGCTGATTTCGACGCCGAGAGCTGCCTCAAATCCCAGGTCTCCCTGCTGCTGCGCCGCGGTGGCGGCACGAAGCGCATCATCGATGCCGTCGTGCAGGAGGTCTCGTTTCGCCGCGTCGTTGGCGATCGCTTGTACTTTGCCGTGCGCGCCGGCCCGGCGCTTGAAGCGCTGGCCCACCGTCGCGGCTCGCGCATCTTCCAGAACCAGAGCGTGGTCGACGTGGTCTGCACGCTCTGCGACGAAGCCGGTTTTTTGAGCAACGTGCAGAAGCAGTTCGAGCGCGCGTACGAGCCCAAGCCGTTCATCGTGCAGTACCGCGAGTCGCAGCTCGACTTCGTGAACCGCTTGCTCGAGAGCGCCGGCATCTTCTACTTTTTCGAGCACGACGAGCAGGGTCACCGCCTGATTCTGGCGGATTCGCCCAAGGCTTTCCGCGCGCAAGGATCGGAAGCCGTGCTGTCCCTCGCGTCGAGCGGCGCGGCCGGCACCGATCCCGTGCTGCGCCTGACGCGCCGGCGCATGCTCGCCACCAGCAGCGTCGAGCTCCGGGATTTCGATTTCGAGAAGCCGGGCGCGCCGCCCGTCGCGGCTCAGTCGGCCGACGATGGTTGGGACGCGCCCTACTACGAGTACCCGGCGGGCTTCGTCAAGCCGGACGAGGGACAGAACCTGGCCAACGCGCGCTTGAGCGAGCTGCGCGCCGGCTCCGACACCTGCTGCGGCGAGACGCTCTCGCTCGAGCTCCGCTGCGCAGCGCCGTTCACGATCGAGAACGCGGGCGACGAGGCGTTGAACGGGCGCTTCGTGGTCACGGAGATGGTGTCGCGCGGCGACGAGCTGAGCGAGCAGATCGAACAACGGCGCGGGCAGTCCGTGACGTTTCGCGCGATCCCGGCGGGCAGCAATTACGCGCCGCCGCGCCGCACGCCCAGGCCGCGCATCGCGGGGATTCAGACCGCGGTCGTGACCGGCGCCGAGACGTCCGATCAAGCGATTCACACCGACCCGTTCGGGCGCATCAAGGTGCGCTTTTACTGGGATCGCATCGGTCAGCAGGATGATCAATCGAGCTGCTGGCTGCGCGTGTCGCAAATCCCGCTCGGCGGCTCGATGATTTTGCCGCGCGTCGGCTGGGAGGTCTCGGTGGCGTTTTTGGAGGGCGATCCGGACCGACCGCTCGTGCTCGGGCGGCTCTACGACGGCGTGAACGCGCCGCCCATGGCCCTGCCTGGCGCCAGCGCGTCGGGAGCCTTACGCTCGCAATCGTCACCCGGCGGTGCAGGCATGAACGAGATCAGCTTCGGCGACTCGGGCGGCGGCCAGGGCTTCGGCATCAGCGCGCAGAAGGACCTCAATATCACCTGCGGTAACGACTCCGAGGAGAAGGTTGGCGTGGACGACGCGCATCGCGTCGGCGTGAACCTGACGCGGTCGGTCAAGGTGAACGAGACGGTCAAGATCGGCGGAGACCACACGCTCAGCGTCGGTGAGAATTTGTCGGCGAAGATCAAATCCAGCCAAACGGTCGTGATCACCGGCAACGACGTGACCAACGCGACCGGCAATTTCTTGGAGAAGGAAAGCAGCCGCACCTATCTGGTTGGCGGCAATCAGCTGACGATTTCGAACGGCATCGAGCTCTCGTCCACCGGGCCGCTCACGCGCACCGTCGGCGCGGTGGAGGTGCGCGCTTCGGCCAGCTCGCTCAGCGACAACGTGCTGGCCGTCAACAACTCCACGGTCGGCGCAGTGCGCATGCACCTCGTCAACGGTTCGCACGGAGAGGTGATCGGCGGCCCGAAATCGCAGATGCTTGCGGCGGCCGAGGTCCACGTCACCTCCGGCAGCTATGTGTGCGACACGGGCGCGGCTCACCAGAACCTGGTCGGCGGGCTACATTGGCGCAAAATCACCGGGGATTTCGTGGTCAAGGCGCCGATGATCACGCTCATGGGCGGCCTCGGCAAGTTCGAGGCGGGCGGCAGCTCGCTCGCCTTGTCCGGCGGCCCCATCACCATGCAGGGGTCGAAAATCGTCATCAAAGCCGCGCTGATCAAGAAGACCAGCGGCACGATGGCGAAGGGCTGACGCATGGTCGCCAGCCAGGAACAGTGGTTCGAAGTCGAGCTCGAGGTCGCCGGCAAGCCGGTCGAGCTGTGGGCCTTCTCGCTCGAGGAAGGGCTGTCGACCGTCAGCCGGCTCGCGGCGACGCTCGTCACGCGCGGCGATCCGCTGCCGGAAGGAAAGTCGCTGCTGGGCGCGGAGGCCAAGTTCACGATCAAGTCCTGGACGGGCAGCGAGCGGCACTTCAGCGGGTTCGTGTGCAGCGCGGTCGATCGCCATCTGAGCGATCAGCGCTCGCTCGAGCTGCTCATCCTCTCGAAGCTCGCGCGGCTCGAACTCCGTCACGACTGCCGCAGCTTTCGCAAATCCCCGGACGTCGCCATGCCGCTCGACAGCATCATCAAGCAAGTGCTCACTGGCGGCGGCGTACCCGATTCGGAGCAAGGCTGGCAGCTCACGAACGCGCACCCGGACCGCCTCTACACCGTGCAGTATCGCGAGAGCGATCTGGCCTTCATCTCGCGCGTCCTGGCGGAGGAAGGTATCTGGTTCGCGCACCAGTTCAGCGCCGACGGACTGAAGCTGCAATTTTGCGACGCGACCAATGGGCTTGCCGATATTTCCGGCCAGAAAGCGCTCGGCTTCGCGCCCGACGCCGGCTCCGTCGTGCAGGAGGAGACGCTCGCGAACCTGTCCTTGCGGCGAGCGCTGCGCTCCGACAAGACCTTCGTGCGCGATCGCGATTTCAAGACGCCGACCGTGATGTTCGAGGAGGGTGTGGAAAGCAAAGACCCTGGCGCGCATTCTTTCGAGTTTTACGAGTACCCGGCGCGACTCGTCAGCCAGGCGGAGGCCAAGCGCCACGCGCAGAACTTGCTCGACGCGCTGCAGGCCGACCGTCTCATGGTGGAGGGTGAAGCGAGCTCGCTGCGCCTCGTGCCCGGGCTGCGCTTCGAAGTCGAAGATCACCCGTGGTCGAAGCTGAACGGCGAGCTCTTGATCGTCCGCTCACGAATTTCTGGTCGGAACGTGCGCAAGAGCGCCGACGGTTCGAGTCACCTGCTGGAGGCGAAGGGCTTCAGCGCGTGGTTCGAGGGTGTGCCGACCGAGCGCACGCAGTACCGCCCGGAGCGGCGCGAGCTCGCGCGCAGGGTGCCCGGCTTGCAGACCGCGGTCACCACCGGCGCGTCCGGCTCCGAGATTCACGTCGACCCGCACGGCCGCGTGACGGCGCGCTTCCACTGGGATCGCACCAATCCGCAGGACGACAAGTCGAGTTGCTGGATGCGCACGAGCCAGGTGCCGCTCAACGGCGCGATGCTGCTGCCGCGCGTGGGCTGGGAAGTGAGCGTGGTGTTCTCCGAAGGCGATCCGGATCATCCGTACGTGATGCAGCGCCTGTACAACACGACCAGCCCGCCGCCGTACGCGCTGCCCGCGCACAAGGCGTCGATGGCGCTGCAGACCGCGACCACGCCCGGCGGCGGCAGCTCGAACGAGTTCAGCATGAGCGACACCAAAGGCAGCGAGGGCATGTTCTTCAACGGCTCGCGCGACATGAAGGTTGCCGTCGGCAACAACGCCACCGAATCGGTCAAGAACAACCAGAAGATCACGATCGGTTCGAACCACGAGCTGCACGTGTCGGGCGCGATCACGTCGACGATCGGCTCGGACGAGACCGTGACGGTGAGCGGGAACGCGAACCACTCCATCGGCGCGCTCTTGGTCGAGGACTCGGGCTCGCACTCGCTCACGATCGCCGGCAACCGCAACCTGTCCATCGGCGGCGATCATCGCCGCACGGTGAGCGGCGCGAGCAGCCTCACGGTCGGCGGCAACTCCATCGATCTCGTGACGGGCTCGGTATTCGAGAGCACGCTGGCCAGCATGACCCACACGGTCGGCAGCGCGCTGGTCGAGCTGTCCGTCGGCAGCCGCTCGCTGATCGTCGGCGGCGTCAGCACGGAGACGACGGGCGCCTTGAAGGTGATCGTCGCCAAGAAAGGCCGCGGCATGGAGGCGGCCGCCTACAGCGACATGGTGGGCGGTGCGTTCGTGGCGCTCGTGAAGGGCGACCGCTCCGACACGAGCAAGGCCTCGTACACGGATCTGGCCGCCGGCCTGCAGATCACCAAGGCCGAGAACATCACGTTCGAAGCCGACGCGCTGATCACGATCCAGATGGGGGCCGCGAGCCTGATCCTATCGCCCGCCTCGGTGATGGTGACCGGCGCGGCGATCACGCTGGACGGCGACACCGTGGACACTGGCGGCATGGTCATGGACAACTGAGCCGCGCATGCTGGAAAAAGCCGCCGCCGTCCTGCGCACCAGCGCCTTCGTCAGCGAGGCGATCGCGGAGTTTCGCGAGCAGCACCAGCTGAACTGCCCGCCCTCCGTCGAAGTGGAAGTGTGGCTCGAGGACTCGCTGGCGATGGACAAGGTGGTCGGCGCTCCCGCGGAGCTCAGCTACGGCGCGCCGAGCGGCGATTTGCGCTCGTTCCGCGGGGTGATCGAGGCGATCGAGCTGAGCGCGACGCTCGCCCCCGAGCCCGAGCAGCTGTTCCTCGTGTATCGGCTGCGCATCGTGTCCGCGCTCGCCCTGCTCGAACGCAGCGTGGGCAGCGAAATTTTCCAAAACCAGACCGTCAAGGAAGTCGTCTCGGCCGTGCTCGAGGCGCACGGCTTCACGCCCACGCAGCAAACCTGGCAGCTGTCGGGTACGTACCCGCCGCGTGAATACTGCGTGCGCTATCAAGAGAGCGCGCTCGCCTTCGTGAATCGGCTCTTGGAGAGCGAGGGCATCGCCTATTGTGTCGAGCCGCACCCGGACGCCGACGATCAGGAGATGATAGTGCTCTTCGATCGCTCTGCGGCCGCGCCGGCTTGTGACGGTCCGCCCAGCCTGCCGATCCGCGACGCGTCACGGCTGGAAGACGACGGTGAGGCCGTCTACGGCTTCGAGGATTGCTCGGCGGTGCGGCCCGGCTCCGCGGTACTGCGCGATTTCGATTTCGAGCATCCGACTCTGGATCTGACGGCCACCGCGAGCGGCGACGCTTACACCGATCTCGAGGTGTACGACTACCCGGGCGGCTACGTGGACCCGAAGGACGGCGCGCGGCTGGCGCAGGTTCGGCTCGAGGAGTTCTCGGCCGACAGCGCGGTACGCGTGATCGAGACGGACTCCATGCACCTGCGGGTCGGGCGCAAGCTCGTGATCGAGTCGGAATCAGGCAAGTCGGAGTGGTTCGTGATCGCGATCGATCAGGGCATGGACCCCAAAGAAGAGGAAGAGCAATATAACCACTTCGACTGCACGGCTCGACTGATCCCGCTCAAGGTCCCCTATCGGCCGGCGCGCGTCACGCCGAAGCCCGTGATCTACGGGCCTCAGACTGCCACGGTGATGGCGCCGAAGGGCGCGCAGGCGGAGGAGATCCACACGGACGCGCACGGCCGCTGCACGGTGCGCTTTCACTGGGATCGCTCCGACCTCGCGTTCGAGAAATCATCGTGCTGGATCCGCGTCGGCCAGCTGCAGACGAGCGGCTCGCTGGCGCTGCCGCGCGTGGGCTGGGAGGTGCTGGTCGAGTTCTTGGAGGGCGATCCGGATCGACCGCTGGTCACCGGCCGGCTTTACAACGGCATTTACATGCCGCCCTATGCGCTACCCGAAGGCCGCACGCGCACGGCGCTGCGCACGAGCAGCACTCCGGGCGGCGGGGGCTCGAACGAAATCCGTCTCGAGGACAAGGCCGGCGCCGAGGAAATTGCGATAAGCTCGCAGTACAACACCAAGCTTGCCACGGCGAACAATCGCGATCGTAAGATCAACAACGACCAGACGCTCGTCGTCGGCAACAACACCGACGTGAGCGTCGGCGCGAACTCGAAGGTGGAGATCGGCAGCGGCTGGTCGCACACGACCAACAATCAAACCTGGACCGTCGGCGGCAACCGCAAGCTCGAGGTGAACGCGGTCTACGGACTTACCACCGGCGCGGCGACCATGACCGTCGGCGGCAACCAGACGGAGATGATCGGCGATCCCCTGGCCGGTGTGATCGCGACCGTCACCGCCGCCGTCACGGTGATCGCCGCGGCCAAGGCGGAGCACGTGCTTGCGCACGTCGAGGGTGCCGTGCAGGGCAAGATCGATCAGGCGCTCGGCCCCGTGCACGCGCTGACCGCCCAGGCCGGCGAGCTCGGCGGCGCGGCGGAGGCTGCCGCCGGCGGCTCGCTTTCGGCGGCCCTATCGCTCGGACCCGCGGCGGCCGCGCTGCCCGGCGCGGGAGCGCTCGCGGGGTCGATCGGCGGGCCGCCGGCCGCGGCGACCTCGGCCCCGGGCGGCGGAGAAGCTGCGGGCGACATCGCCGTCTCGGGCGCCGTCGGCGCGGTCGTCGGCAAAGCCGTCGGTAGCGCGATCGCGCGGGGCAAGGATCTCACCGCGGCCGCCTTCGGCAAAGGGCAAGGCGGCGGAGGCTCCGGCGGCGGCAGCTCCTCGACCAAGAACACGGCGGGCCCCGTCGGGGATGTGGGCGGCGTTTCCGCAGCGGACGCAGCCACGGGTCCCGGTCATAGCCAGTACAAAATCGGCGGCCCTCACACCGAAACCGTCGGTTCGCTCAGGATGACCGGCGCGCTCAACGCGATCAACCTGAACGTCGCCGTCGCACGCACGGAGACGGTCGGCGCGGCGCACCTGGAAGCGACGCTCAAGGATCGGGCCGAATCCGTCGAGGGCGTCAAGATCGAGACGGCGGTCGGCCTGATCGTAGTTTCGCTGGCCGACGACACGGAAACCGTGAAGGCCGCGCGCAGCAATCTGGTCGGCGGCGCAGTGCTCGAAAAAGTGAAGGGCACCTACAGCGTGACCGACAGCGTGGCGGCGACTTTCGCGGGCGCGATGCACAAGCTGTCCGCGAACACGAAAATCACGCTCAAAGTGGGCGCGAGCAGCCTGGTCATCGACGGCGGCGGCGTGACCATCGAGAGCCCGATGGTGATGTTGACGGGCGCCACCATCACCCATACGAAAAACGTCGCCGATGGCTGAGCGACGCGCCGTGACGCTGCTCTCCGAGCGACTGCCCGACGGCAGCGGCTCCGACAGCGCGCGCGCCGAGCTCGCCGTGAGCTCGCTCGATCGGGTGTTGGAGCAAGTGGAGACGCAAGGCGCCCCGGAGCCGAAGCCCGCGCTGGCACGGCAAAGGCCTGCGCCGCTGGCTTTGCTGCGCGGCTCGCGCTGGCTGAACGAGGGCGAGCTCGAGGCGTGCCCGCGCGGCGGGCAGCCGCTGAGCGTCGCGGTGGCCGCCGAAGTCGATCGCGCGCTCCTGAACCAGGCGCTGCGCGACGGCCAGCTCCTGCTCGCCGAGTGGCCGGAGAGCGGCCAGCCGATCGTGGTGGGCATCGTGCAGACTCGCCCCGCCTCGAGCCTGCATGTGTCGGCACAGACGATCGAGCTCGACGCCTCGCGCGAGCTCGTTCTGCGCTCCGGTAGCGCGGCATTGCGCCTGCGCTCGAGCGGCGACGTCGAGCTCGTCGGCAGCCGCATCAGCGCCGTCTCGCGCGGCGTGATGCGGCTGATCGGGCGTCTCCTGAGGCTGAACTGAGGAACGCGTGGGCCTGCCGCAGATCGACAACCGCACGGAGTTCGTAGCCGACCCCAAGATCTTGATCGGCAAGGAAGGGGAGGCGCTGGTCGTGCTCGTGAAGGCCAGCTTCGAGCTGCTCGATCCGACCGACAGCAAGTTGACCTTGCCGCCGAAAGAGCGCACGCGCCCGCTGCGGCCGGCCGACGTCCCGTGGGGCGAGCCCGAGGTGAGCAGCATCGCGTACCCGTCGGATTTCTGCCTGAACAAGCCGGGGACCGACGTGATCGTGCTCGCGGTCGCGCACCCACCGCCGGGTCCGGCGCTGCCGAGCTACGACACGTTCGTGCAGGTCGGTGAGCTGAAGAAGACCGTGCGTGTGTTCGGGCTGCGCGTTTGGCAGGCGAACGGCGCGGGTCTCTCCGCGCCGGGCAGCGCCGGCCCGGCGGAAATGCGTTACGAGAACGCTTGGGGCGGCGTGGACGGCGTCGACTCCCCGAGCTTCATCGAGGAGGCGCGCAACCCGGTCGGCAAGGGCGTCGCGCTCGATCCCGCGCGCCTCACGCACCAGGTGGCGCCGTGTCTGGAGGATCCGGACCAGCTCATCAGCTCGTTTCGGACGCGACCCGAACCGGCGGGCATGGGCGCGATCGGCCGGCACTGGCAGCCGCGGCGCCGCTACCTCGGTACGTATGACGAGGCGTGGAAGGAGCTGCGCGCCCCGCTTCCGCCGCGCGATCAGGACGATCGCTTCGAACAATGCGCTTCGCCGGGCCTGGTCGCAGAGCCGCCGCTGCTCGGCGGAGAAGCCGTGGGCCTCTTGAACCTCGTGCCGGGCGGTGGAGCGCGCCGTTTCACGCTGCCGCGGATTGGTATCGAAGTGGTGTTCCGGGTGCCGGATCGCGCGCCGCACGTGGCGCGTCCCCATCTCGATACGCTGCTGATCGATTGCCTGAATTTGAGCTTGCTGAAGCCGCTCGCGATCGAGATGGTGTGGCGCGCGTCGGTGCCGGCGCCGCGCAAGCCGGAGCTCGCCAAAGTCATCGTTGCGGAGTTCAAGCCGTGAAGGGCCCGATCGTGCTCAGCCACGCGGGCGCCGTGACGTCGCTCGGACACAGCGCGAGCGAGACGGCGTTCATGTATCGCGCGCAGGGCACGGGCTTGCGCTTGTCGGCGCTGGTCGACCCGGAGAGCGGGGCAGAGCTGCTCGCGGGCGGCCTGCCCACGCTCGAGCCCAGACTGGTCGGCGTCGAGCGCGCGCTCGAGCTCGGCAAGCTTGCCCTCGAGGATCTGTGGACGGAGGGCGGCGCCGCGCTCGGCGGCCGCAAGCTCCGCCTGTGGCTGTGTCTCGACGAATGGCTCACTGAACCGGACGAGCGCGGCGCCGTGCCGTCCGCCGAGCTCACGAGCGAGCTCAGAAAGTTCGCGCGCGCTCGCTTCGGCGAACAGCTCGACGTCCGCGTGTGCGCGATGGGCGCCGCGGCGCCCGGTCGCGTCCTGGAGGACGCGCTGACGGAGCTTGCGCAGGGCGAGGTCGAGGGCCTGATCCTGGGCGGCGTGCACACCGACCAGTCGCCCGCGCGCGTCCGGCAGCTGTCGGCGCAACAGCGTCTATATGCAGGCGAAAACATGGACGGCGTCGTGCTCGGCGACGCCGCGGGCTTCGTGACGCTGTTCGAGCTCGCCGGCGCTCGCCGCGCGGGCGTGCCGACGCGCGCGCGGCTGATGGCTCTCGGTACGGGCCACGACAAGGCGCGCCCTGACAACCACGAGTCGGCGTTCGAGGCGGCGGGCCTCACGCTCGCCGTGCGCCGCGCGACCGAGGCGCTGCGCGCGCAGAAGCTGCGGCTCGGCTGGCAGATCAACGATTTGGCCTGCGAGGGCTACCGGCTCTCGGAGTGGATCAGCGTGATGACGCGCACGCAAGCGATCTGGGAAGAGCCGCAGGTGTCGGATTCGCCGGCGCAGCGGCTCGGCAACCTGGGCGCCGCCACGCTACCCGTGCAGCTCGCGCTCGCGCTCGAAGCCTGGCGCCGCGGCTACGCCCCGCACCAGCGCCTGTTGTGCCTAGCGGGCAGCGACGACGGGTTCCGCGTGGCGTTGCAGCTCGAGGCGCCGAGCGCTTGAACCGCGCGCTAAGGGTCCGCGAATGGTCAAGTGAATCCAATTGTAGTCGACAGATTCGCAGCAAGGCGCCGGGCTTTGTTGCTTGGACTCGGCCTCATCAGCGAAGCCACCTTCCCACGTCGTCGAGGGCTTGCGCGGCGTCGAGCAGCGCGCTCGCTCCGCCGATCCGGTCGAGCAGCGGAATCATATCCGTGAGACCGCCCCAACCGATCAGGACCTTCTCGTACGAAAGCTGCCATTCGGTGCCGAAGCGAGCGCAGAGCAGTCGGGCAGCGTCGCGCACGCTCATCCAGGGAGCGCAGCACAACAGCGCGCGCAGCGCGTCTTCCTCGCTCGTTTCCAAGTAGGCCGTGAGCGCCTCGGCGGTCGCTGCGGGTCGCATCGCCTCCGGCAAATGAGGAACCAGCTTGGCGAGCGCGCTAATGCGCAGGTACGCGGGCGCGCTGCTCGCAAGTTCCACGCACTGTTCGGCTCCCAGCGCGGCGCACGCCGCGGCAGGTTGTTGCTCGATGCGAATGCCGCGCAGATCGGGCGCGGCGGCGCGCAGCATTGCCGCGAGCGCAGGGTCGGAGGCGGGCGGCGGTGCCGGAGGATCCCAGCGAGGAACGGGCTTGACCACGACGACCGCGTCAGTCGGCAGCGCAGCGGTGATCTCCGCGAGCCAGCCTTCGACTCGCTGCTGAGCCGCTCCTTCGAGCTCACTCGCCAGGGTGGCCAGCGCTTCGGCGCGCGCGTGCTCGCTGTGCGTCGAGCGCTCGACGTCCAAGGTCGGAGGTCGATAGGGCCGTTCCGGCTCGGCTCGATCGTCGTCGCCAGCTTGCTTGTCGCACAGAGCTCTTTCGACCAGCGTGCACCAGACGATCATCCGCGATGCGGCGCGCGCCTTCGGCGGCGAGGGCTGCTCGAAGAGCAGCGTGTCTCCGGCGGTCGTGCGCGCCCGCCACACGTCGCTCAAGAATCCGACTAGGCCGGGGCTGCGCACGAGCCACGCGGCGAGCCAGTCCGGACCGAGCAGCCGCTGCCAATCCTCGAGCGACCCGCGGCTCCTCGCCAGGTGCGCTCCCGAATAGCGCACCAGGTAGTCGGGCCACGCCGTGTTCGGCTGACGTTGCTGAACCATCTGCAAGGCGCCGGCCACGAGCGTTTGCTCCACGCTGCGCTCGTCCACGCCGGCGCGCCAGCCGCAGCGCAGCGTATCGTCGTGCAAGTGACAGCTACCGTCGGCCTCGGTCGTGACGAGCGCGCGCACCGGTTCGGGCGCAGCGGCGAGAGCGCGCGCGGCCTGTGCTGGGAGCGCGGCGCATGCCGCGAGCTCGTCGAGCGTGATCGGCGCGAGCACGACGGCGAGCGCGTCGAGCGCCTCTCGCGTGACCCGGGCCTGCGCGTCGGCGGATTCCAGCGCGCGGCGCGCGCGCGCCACCACAGCCGATTCCACCCGCGCCTCGCCGAGATCGAGCGTCGTGCAATCATCGTCGCTCCAGCGCAAGCGCCGGCGCCATTCCGCCGCGTCGGCGTGGTCGAGATCCTTGCCGGCGGAGACGATCAGGTGCACGTCGGGTCCCGCACTCTCCAGAAATGAGATGCCGCGATCGGGATCCCAATCCGCCGCGCGCTCGAGCCCGTCCAAGATCAAGAGCCGCCGTGGTTCGGGCCATTCGCCGTTGCCGCGGCACGCTTCCGAAATGGACCAGCGCAGCTCGCTTGGAGTACGCGGCGAGGACCAATAGGCGGTTTGTGCATTCGGAAACAGGCCGAACAGGACGGTTAGCGCGTCATGCTCAGCAGCAGTGCCGAAGCAAGCGCTGATCGGTAAGAAGACGACGCGGAGCTCCGGGTCGCTGGCGGCGGCGACGGCGAAGCGAACCAGCGTCTCCGTGCGCGCCGCCGGGTCGCCTGATAGCAGCGCGAGTGGTTGCTCGCCCCGCAGCCAAGCATCGAGGGTGGCCAGCGCCTGCGCGCATTGCGGCGCGGCGGGGCGCGCCAGCAGCGGCTGCGCCGCTCGCCAAAAAGCCGCGAGGCCGGCGTGTTCGCGGGCATAACTCGCGACCGGACCGCGCAGCGTGATGACCTCCGCGATACGCGAGCCCGCCTGCGGCCGCGCCATCAGCGGCGCCTGCGCGCGTCGGCCATCTGTTGCCTGCTCACGGGCGTGTAGCCGGAGGCTCCGTCCCAGGGCTTCATCTTGCGCTTGTCCTTGGAGCGATTGGGAGCCATGACGCCCTTGTTGATGCCGAGCCCGTCGCTCAGCATCTTGCCGCAAGCCGAGCAGGGATTCGCGCCGAGCTTGACGCCCTTGTCGTAGTCGCTCTTGTTGCCCTCGTAGGTCTCCATCGTGTAGCCCTGCTCGTTGAAGTGCTTGGCGACGTCTTCCTTGCTGGCGTTGGGCCCCAGCTGATTGGCCAAGCCGTTCAGCGCCGTCGTTTCCGAACAGGAGCCCCGCGCGCCGGCTTGCTTGAGCGCGGGGTGCATGTCCTCGTCTTTGACGCCGCCGCCTTCGCTCAAGTTGTGACCGTAAGCCACGACCTTCCCGTCGCGATCCTTGATCACGCTGAACATCAGGCCTTCGGGATCGATGGCCGAAGTCGGGCAATTCCCGGCGTAAGCGTAGGCGTTCAGGCCGCCTTCGATGCCGAGCGGATCCGCGCTGATGTAGCGACCGAGCGACGGGTCGTAGTAGCGATGGCGGTTGTAAAATAGGCCCGTCTCGTCGTCCGCGTACTGGCCGCGAAAGCGAATCGGCGTCGTCGTGAGTCCCTTGGCCGGCGCGCGCTCGAGCCCCCAGGCGTCGCGCGGAAGCTCGCAAGCGACGCTGCCGTCGGGCGCCACGAGCGCGTCGGGCGCGCCGGAGTCGTCGTTCAGGTAGTGCCACCACGGCGAGGGCGTGCGCTGTTCTCCCTCGACGCGCACGTCACGGTGCGCGATCGGGATCGTGGAGCCCGGCTGGAACAGATACGTTCGTTCGTTGAGCAGCGACTCGGACCTCGGCTCGCCGCGGTACTTGAGCTCGTGCACCAGCGCGGAGCCGTCCCAGACGAAGCGGATGGTCTCGACCAGCACGGGCGCGTCGCCGGGCTTCGGACTCCGTTCGACGCGCTTCAGCATGCGGCGGCCGAACGGATCGTACTCGAACGAGATCACGGAGCCGTCGGCGAGCGCGACCGCCGCGAGCCTGCCTGCGGCGGACCACTCGCAGCGTCGGATTTCCTGCTGGCCCGACTCGAGGGTCGCGGTCACTTGCAGCAGGCGGCCATCTGCGTCGAACGCGTAGGCGCGCGGGCCGTCACGCTCGATGCGATCGCCGAGATCGTAGGCGCGGCCCCTGGCTCCTTCGCTCGCGTCGTACAGGTTGCCGCTGGCGTCGTAGCGATACGCGGCGACTTTTTGGCCGTCCTTCACGACGGCCGTCAGCTGTCCGGCGGCGTCGTACTCGTATTGGCGCTCGCCGTCGTTCGGGTTCCACCATTCGCTGAGTAGCCCGTCGTGCGAGTAGCGGAACACGTCCACACGCCGTGTGCCGGGGGGAAACTTGCCGACCCACTCGGGCGGCTTCGGTCCGTAGGAGACCGGAAGATCCGGACGGCTCACGCGCCGTTCCGTGAGCCGACCCTCGGCGTCCCGGCTGAAATCGACGATCGCTCCTGCGCTGAGCCGGCGCTGAATCTCTCGTCCCGAAGCGTCCAAGACGGATACGCTCACGTCTCCGTCGAGCGTCAGCTTGATCTCACGCCGGGCGTGATCGTGTGTCCACTGCGCGCTATGACCGAGCGAGGTTCTGCGGGCGAGGACTTCCCCGGTCGGACTGTAGTCGGTCCGGATCGTCACGGCGTCGCCCGCGGCGAGCACCTGCTCCTCCCGCACGATCCAGCCGCGCTTGTTGCGCGTGAACAGGAAGCGGCCGGCCGCCGACTCGGCTTCCACGACGCGACCGGCGCCGTCGTAACGAAACGACTCGCGGGTTCCGTCTGGGTGATTCCGGGCCGACAACTGGCCCGCGGCGTCGCGCTCGTATTCGATGAGCTGCCCGTCTCCGCCCTGAACGCCGACGACGCGGCCCACGCCGTCGTAGCGATAGCCAATACTGCGGTCGTCGAAGCCGCGCTCCTCCACCACCAGGCCCGCCGCGTCGCGGATGAAACGATGGCGCCGGTCGCGGCCGTTTTGGATGTAGCTGAGCCAGCCTTCGCGGTTATAGCGGAGCTCGATCACTTCTCCGTTGGGCTTCTCGATGCGTACGGGTTTGTGAAAACCGCCGTACGCCACGCGCGTGGTCTGCCCGCTACGATCGGTCGTCGTCAGCGGATTGCCGGCGCCGTCGTAGCTCGTCCGTTCGCTGGTCCCGTCGGGAAACACTTTCGCGAGCAAGCGATCGGTGTTCGAGAACGTGAAGCTCGTGCGCCTACCCTCCGAGTCGACGGCCTCGCTGCAGCGACCCCAGGCGTCATAGCGAGCCTGCGTGCGCAAGCCGCGTTCGTCCACGAACTCGACTACGTTGCCCTGCGCATCCCGTGTCATGCTCTGCGTTCGACCGTCGGGCCACGTCATGTGCACGGGTTGGCCGCGCGCGTCGAAGCGCACCAGGTAGCGACCGCCGAGCGGGTCGAGCCAGCTCAGGCTCTGCTCGTCCCAATCGAGGTGGGTACGAACGTCGTCCGGCTCCACGATCTCGAGGATCGCTCCGCCTGCGTCGCGCCGTATTTGCGTCACGCGCCCGAGCGGATCGACGACCTTGGTCTCGCGCCCGAGCTGGTCGCGCTCGAAGCGCGTCGTGGCGCCGTTCGCGTCGCTGAATGAGCTCAGCTGCGCTTGCTCGTCGAAAGTGCGGAGAAAGCTGCCGAGCGGTGTAACGGCCGTGCCGACCACGCCCTGCATGTCGCCCTGGAACGTGTGCACCGCGATTGAGTCCACGGCCTCCGAGTAGAGCTCCATCGGGTAGTCGAGCTTGACGTGCAAGATGCCGCGCGCCGGCGTACTGCCGTCAGCGAGCTTCGGCGGCACGTCGTCCGCCAGGCTGGGATCGCTGGCGCCCGGATACTCACCCCAGGTCTCGATGCCTCGGCCCGAGCGATCGTAGCGAAAAAAGAAGGTGAGCCCGGTCGGGTCGGTGTGGGACTTGAGCAGGTGATCGTCCCAATAGGCGTAGCTCGTCAGGTTGCCGTCGGCGTCGATGGCCGTCGTGAGCTGGCCCGCGCCGTCGTAGCCGTAGCGAGCGAAGATGAGCGACTGTGGCTCCGCGCCCGCCGTCGCGCGCAGCGAAATGATGTGCCCTGCGGCGTCGCGCGAGAGCTGCACGACCCGCCCCACCGCGTCGGTCAGCGAGGCGAGCAGCGCGCCCTCGTAGCGCAGCTCGACGCGATTGTTCCACTCATCCGCCAGCGCGCTCAGCTGATAGCGAATGCAGGAGGGTTCCAGCGTTCTACGCTGAAACAGGTAGCGTTGCTTGTTGGGCAGATCGAGTCGGAAGCCTTCACCCTCGCGGTGGAGCAGCCAGCCGTTGGGCCCGAGCGCGGCTTCCCCCCCGTCGACGCCGCCGAAGTCGTACTCGATTCCGTCGCAGCTCAGCAGCGCGACCGAACGGCGAAACTCGACGATCTCCCACGCCAGCGAATGGGTCCAACCAGGACCGAAGCCGACGTCGCGCTCACGCGCCGTACTCGAGTAGATGCGATCGAAGCGCAGCGGCAGTGGTCCTGGAAACGACAGCTCGGCCACCGGCAGGGTGAACACGCGGCCGCTGACGACGTCGATCGGGTCTCCTTTGGTCAACCCCCCGCTCGAGCCCGGCCCGTGATGGTTGGGACAACCGCCGCCGTCGTTGGCGCCCGCGCCGCACGAGGCGGCGTCCTTGCCTCCGTCTTGCGGGTCGGCCTTGCCGTCCTCGCCTTTCGAGTTGGCCTTTCCGTCGCCGCCCGAGCCGCCGCCCGCGCTGCCGCCGCCGCCCGCGCCGCCGCCGGCGGCCAGCCAGCTGCACGGGTTCATGCCCGGGATCGGTGGGATATTGGGTACCGGTGCCGTACGTGCCATCGAAAGGTCTCCCGCACTACCTGCGTGATGCGATTATGCGATCCCTGCCGCCTCGAATCATGCTCGGGTCTGAGCGCGCGCGCAACGAGCACACCCCATCCTCAGCCATGATCCCGCCGATTTTCCACTGAGAGCGCGCGCCGACGATGAGCTCCGATCTCGATCTCTACGCGCGCGTGCTCGCCGAGCTCGCGCGCGGCCAGGCGCAGGCGTCTGCGGTGCTTGCTCGTCACGGCCTCGACGAGGCGCGCTGGGCCGAACTCGCCGCGCGCTGCGAGGCCGCGCTGGAGGTGCCCGACGAGAGCACGGACGCTTCGGCGCTCGAGCGCTTCTCGGCGGTGTTCACGCGCACGCAGGCCGAGCTGTCCGGCGGGCCCGCGTCGTTCGACGAGTGGCTCGCGGTGCTGGTGGCGCTGCAGCGGGGGGAAGCGCTGCCCACGGCGATCGAGCGCGCGAAGCTCACGCTCGATCGCTACCTGACGACACAGGCGCACTGGGCGCCGTGCGTCGCCAAGGACCCCGAGCTATTGGCGCGCTATCGCGCGGCGCTCGCGGAGGCTCAGCGACGCTGAGCTTCCGACCAGCCTCCAGGCGCGCTGCGCGAGACCGCCAGCGCCGTCGGCTCATACGCCGTGAGCACGAGCTCCTGATGGCCGACGAGATCGGCCGGATCGCAAAGCACGGGCGCGCCGGCGAACAACGTCAGTTCGTGCCGCATGCGCCGCCGATCGCCGGGGCTGGCGACGGCGCGGCAGAGCTCCGTCCACACTACGTGCGGCGACCACGGATAGCCGCGGCGGTAGCGCAGCGCGGGATCCCAGCGGGTGCCATTCTGTAGCCACCACGCTCGCCAGCGCGCCGGATCGCGCGTGATGCGCTGAATGCGATCGGGCGAGCCGGAGCTCGGTTGATCGTGGGGCGGGCTCAGCTTTTGCGCGAGACTCGGACCGTCGTCGGGCACCGGATCGGGCACGTCCGGATTGAGCACGCGCTCCGGCGGGATCTCCGCGTCTTCCTGCAAGCCGGCGCCCGTGATGCGCTCGAGCGCTTCGGCGCTGGCCGCCTGCACCGCTTCGTCGGCGGAGCCGAGCGCCGCGATCAGCACCGGCACGGCTTCGACGGAGCCCGTCCAGCCGAGCGCCTGCGCACCAGCGGCACTCGGGCGCGGCGCCACCCAGTCGACCAGCAGCTTGGTCCCGCTGCGCCCGCTCGCTTGCGCCAGCAGAATGCCGGCCTCGGCGTCGTCCTGGCTCTGGAATGCTTCGAACAGGCGCGCGTTCGCGGACATGTGGCAGCCGGCGCTCAACGCGCGCAGCGCCGCCTGGCGCATGGCCGGGTCGGACGCGCTGCGCTCGAACGCTCCGTCGAGCACGCTGCGCGCCTCGTCACGCGAGGTGAGCGCGGCGTAAGTCGGCAGCGCCTCGTTCGCCACGACCGGCTCGTCGAGCACGGCTCTGGCGAGCAGCGCTCGATCGAACACGCCGCGCCGCAGCAGCACGCGCAGCCCGAACGCGCGGTGATTCGCGTGCTGGCTCTGCGCAAAGCGCAGCGCGAGCCGCGTGGCGTCCAGGTGTGGGACGAGCGCGAGCGCGGCCGCGAACGCGTCCGCCCACTCCGGCCCGGCGCTCTCTTGCTCGTACAGCAAGCGTTCGGCGAGCGCGAGCGTGTCGCGACCGTCGACGCAGCCGAGCGCGAGCGCGAGCGCGGCCAGATGCGCCGGCGTACGCGTCGGGTTGCCGAGCGTGAGCGCCTCGAGCTGCTTGAGCGCGAGCGGGCCGAGCGCGGCGAGCGCGTCCACGCCTGCGAACAGCCGGTGCTCGATGAAGCGCGCGCTCTGCCAGCGCTCGCCCGCGATCGGGGAGCGCTGGATCCAGGCGAGCAGTACTTCTTCGAACGCGCCCGTGGCGCGCTCTTCCACGAACCGCTGGCGCGACCAGGCGCCAGCGGCGTCGCTCACGAACGGGCTCGGTTCGGCTGCTGCTGCGGGGGGCGCGCCGAGCTCGGCGGTCGTGGTTGCGGGGGTCTCGGGCGGCTCGGGCTTGGCCGCGCGCGCGGCGCTCTGCTCGCGCAGTCGGGCCACGGCCGCTTCGAGCTCTTCGAATGTCGTGGGGGCCGGCAGCGCGAGCGGCGGCGATTGCACCTCGGGCGCGATCGGCGGAGCGACGCGTACCTGAGCGACGAGGTTCGGACGCTCGAGCTGGTGAAGGCGCAGCTGCCGTTCGCTCGCGGCGAGCTCGGGCGGCCGAGCCGGCGCTGACCAGGGCGCTGCTCGCAAGCGCAGCTCGGCCTCCGCCAGGTTTCGATCGGCGTTGCTCGCCAGATCGCTGACCAGGGCGAGCACGTTGTGACCTGCGTTGCGCGCGAGCTCGCTTTGAAACTCGTCGAGCGCGGCGCGCGCAGCCGGCAGGCACTGCGCTGGATCTTCGACGGCGCGCTGGCTCGCGAAAATGCGGTCGAAGGTGAGCTCCAGGGCCTTGGCGGCCGCCGTGAGATCGATGGGCGGCGTGTCGATGCGCTCGAGCAGGAGCGCGCATTGTCCGAGCTGGTCGTGAGCGCGCTCGAGATCCTCGGGCAGCGGTAGCACGCTGGCGCTGTCGGCGGGCGCCAGGTAGGAGGGGGCGACGGTCATGGCTTTGGCCGGGGTTTCTGCAGGGCGGTGTAGTATTGAACGAGAGAATTGTAGCGCGCGTGCTCGTCGGGCTGGACGGCGAACACGCCTTGCCACGCGGCGATCTCGGCTTGCCAGCGAGCCGTGTCGAGCTCCGCTTCGGCGAGCGTGGTCTGCTCGCGCTCCGGCGCCGCGTTGAGCTGGGCTGCGAGCAGCGCAAACTGGGCCAGCGCGAGCCGCGGCTGTGACGGATCTGCCGGAGGAGGAGCTGGTGGCGACGGGGGAGGTGCGGCGGCCGCTGCCGACACGAAGAAGGCCGTCGTCGTGGCTCCAATCGGCATGCCGCTCGGCGCAGCCGGTGGCGGCGGTCGATACGACGAGGTCGCCGTTGCCTGCGACGCTGCTTGTTGGCGCGCCTCGAACGGATTTTGGATCTGTGGGATCGCGCGCGTGGGCTCCTGCGCGAAGCTCGGCCGAGGCGCCGCGGAAAACGGCGCGGCTGGAGCTGCAACGAAAGCAGCCGGTGGAGCGGGGGGTTGAACGAACGCGGGAGGCGAAGCGGGCGGGGGGAGTTGAACGAACGCGGGCGGTGGGGCCGAGGCAGGCGCGGAGGGCTGAATGAACGCAGGCGGCGGCACGGGCGCGGGCGCTTGAACGTACGCGGGGGGCGCGACTGCTGCGGGCGCGGACGCTTGAACAGAAGGAGGGGGCGCGAAGGAAGCGGGCGCGGAAGTGGGCGCTTGAACGAAAGGAGGTGGTGCAACGGGCGCGGGCGGCGCTATGGGCGCGGAAACGGCAGCCGGCGCGCTCACCGGCGCAGGCGCGGCGGCCGCCGGCCAACCGCCGCCCGCGCTCGCGCCGAACGGCGCGCGCGTTGTGAACGCATCGGCCAAGCGGGCCGGCGCTTGCAGATTCGGTCGCGCGGGCGTCTGCGCGAGTTGCATCGTGTTGCGAGCGGCCGGCGTGGCGGGCTTCACGTACATGGGTGGCGGCTCGACCGGAACGAAGCCGCCGCTCGAGCCGGCGCCCTGCGCGCGCGGCTCCGCGCCTCCGGCGGGAGCCAGCACGCCGCCCACCGGCGCTGCGAGATACGGCGTCTCGGGCGCGGCGCCGAGACCCTGCGCCGCGGACGCACGCACGGCGAGGTAGCGCTCGAACAACTGGCGGCGCTCGCGCTCGAGCTGTGCTGCCATGCGCTCGAGCCAATGCATCTGCTGCTCGAGCCACTGCTGTTCGGTCAGGCCGGCGCCGCGCAGCACGTCCGAACGCAGCTCGCCCCGCTCCAAACGAAGCGAGAGCTCCGCGAACTCTGCCAGGGTGAGCTCCGCCATCCGAGAAAAACCTAGAGCACTGTAACGTGCCGCGGAGTGCCAGCCAATCGCCGAGGCTCGGGGCGCCGCTTATGGGCCGCCCAAAATGCCCAGCGAATGTGCTGAGAAGGTCAGGGTGGCGAGAGCGCGCGGCGAGGATTGTCGCGGCGTGCGAGAGGCCGATGACGACGACGGCCGCTACACCAAAACCAAACTTGCGGCCGCGAGCTGGCGGCGGCTGCGCGGCGCGGTGACGCGACCCGTGGCCAAAGTTCGTTGTTGACGGACGCGTCGCGACCGCGATCGGCCTTTGGCCTCACAGGCCCGAGACGCCCGTGCCCGCGAGGTTCACGAGCCAGCCTGCTTCGCCGCTGGCGGTCGTGCCCCAGCCGACGATCACGCTGCCATCGTCGGAGACGTCGGTGGCTTCGGCCAGGTTGATGCCGGCGAGGGTCGCACCGAGCGCCGTCAAAATGTCGCTGAGCGAGCGCGCGCCGTTGGTCGCGTCCCAGATCAGAGCGGAGCTGCTGCCTGACGACGTGTTGCCGATCACACCGACGATGATGCTGCCCGTGGAGCTGGCCGCGTTCGCGGTTCCCTGAATGCCGAGCAACGTCGGCGCGGTCGTGCCCTGCCAGCGAACCGCCTGGTCGCCGCTGTTGCCGACCGTCACCTGGCCGTCGTCACTGACACCGTGCGCCGAGCTCTGCGCGCCCGACGAGACGGGGGACAGCGCTTTCCACATGCCCGCGGCCCAGCGAAAGGCGACGATGGTCGGACCCATCGAGCTCTGCCCCACGATGACGTTACCGTCCGAGCTCACGCCGTAGGCTTCGTTGAACGTGTATGTGCCCGGGTCGATCGCAATCGGCTGGGCGCTCGGGTCGGTGGTCTTCCAGTACACGGCGCGATTGTCGGATGTACCCACGATCGTAATGCCGTCGGCGCTGACGCCGTCGGCGCTGCTCGGATCGCCGATGGTGAGGCCGCCGTAAGCGGTCGGATTGATGACAGCGGGCCAGAGCGCGGCGACTACGCCTCCGAGCGAAGCATCGACGGTAGCCGAGCCTACGATCGCGTTGCCGTTTTGGTTGATGCCCGTCGCGCTAGCGGCTCCGCCCTGGTTGGGCAGCGAAGTGGCGGCCCCTGCAGCGCTCCACTTGACGGCCGTGTGATCGCCGACGATGGACGGCGCGCAGTAGCCGGCCGCGACGGAGCCGTTGCCGCTCACCGCAAGCGCGCGACAGTAAGTCGCCGACGCGGTCGGCGTGAGCTGTGTGAAGACCGGCGCTTTGCAAGTCGTGCCGGCCCAGCCGCCGGAGCACGCGCACACCGCAGTCCCGCTCGGGCTCGTGCAGGTGCCCGAGTGCAGGCAGGGGTTCGGAGTGCAGGCCGTGTTGCCGGCGGCGCCCGCGTTGCCGGCGGAGCCTGCGTTGCCGCTGCTTCCGGCCGTACCCGCTGCGCCGCCGCCGGAGGTTCCACCCGCGCCCGCACCCGCGGAACCGCTCGAGCCCGCCGAGCCGCTCGAGCCCGCCGAGCCGCTCGAGCCCGCCGACCCCGCCGACCCCGCCGCGCCTCCCATTCCGGCGCCTGCTGCAGCCGAGGTGCCCGCCGAGCCGCCCGGCGCAATGCCTGCGGAGCCGCCCAAGCCGCCGCCGGATCCGGCGCTGCCGCTCGGCGGCGGATCGAGCTCGAGCTTCGGCGCGAGGCACGCAACGCCGAGCAGCCCGATACCGAACCAAATGCTCTGGCGCATCTAAAACCTGCCGCTCAGGCTCGCCGAGCCGGGGGAAATAGCGAGCGCGACGGTGGGTTCATGCGAGCGACTCGTGACGACCAGCGCGACGCCCAGCGCGGCGAACACGCCGCCCGCGACGAAGCTCACGGTGGACACGGTTCGCAGCGAATTGTAACCGTCGACTTTATCCTTGTCCGAGTACTGGCAATGATCGTTCGCGCAGTCGAGGCTCGATTTCTTGGAGAAGACCAGCGCGCCCGTGACCGCGCCGGCCGCCACGCCCGCCGCGCCGAGCCCGACGGCAGCCCAACCCAGGGTGCGTTGCATGCTCGCGTGTGCTCGCGGCGGCGCACTGGGCCCGACGGCCCCAGGGGCAGGACTTTGCGGCGCGAGCGCCACGCCCGCCCGCGCGAAGCGCAAAAGCGTGGACGGGTGCTCGCCCTCGTTCGCGGAGACGTCCGTCTCGACGTGCTCGCTGCCCCGCACGCCCGCGATCTTGTGAGCGCCCGGATTGACGGGCCGCGGCTGACCGATCAACGACGTGCCGAGCAGTGAGCCGTCGACGGTGACGTTGACCTCCGCCGGCTCGGCTCCCTCGAGCTGCACGACGATGCTCGGGATCTTCGCGGCGAGCGCGTCGCCCTCGCTCTGCGCGTCGGCCTGCGCCTGGCGCTGCACCGCTTCGTCCCCGCTTTTCGGCGAGAGCCGCGTCACTTCCAGGTAGCGCTCGCGCGCCTCGATCCACTTGCCGGTCTTGAACAGCGCGCGCGCTGACCAGAGCCCCAGTGATGGAGCGTGCAGCACGGCGTAAGCCGCCTCGAGCTTGTTGGTCGCCGTGGCATAGTCGCCCGCCTGGTACGCTTGAACGCCGCCCACGCCCAGGTTTCGCGCGGCCGCCCGCGTCGCCGAATCCACCTGCTCGGCCCCCGCGCCGCGCGCTGCGAGCGAACCGCTCGCGATGAGCGCGACGCAAAGTCCTACCGTGCGTAAGCGGCGAAGAGACATCGAGATCAGCGAGGGTAGCCGTCCAGGCGCTGCCGGTGCAAGCGTGCCCGCGAACGGCGGGTTGGCTGGCGCGTTCGTCAGCGGATCCTCGGCATGAAGTTGCCGTCCGCGTTCGCCTGAAACTCGAGCTCGAAGACGAACGGCTGCCCGTCGAGCTCCACGTTGATCTGCCCTTCCTCCCAGCCCCTCTGCGCGAGCACGTAGGCCTCGGCGCGCGCCAATTCGCGCGCGGGAAGCTGCCCCGGATTGAAGCTGATGCAACGCGCGCCGTCGCCGGATGGCAGGCGCCCCTGGTTGGCGACGATCGGCAAGCTCTCGTGCTCTAGCGCTCGGCGAAGCTCCTGAGCGACGCTGGACAGATCGACCGGCGCTACCCCCGCCGATATCACGGCGACCGGGTAGCCGAGCCAGACCACGAACGCATTGGTGTACGGAGCCTCGGGAGATTGCCCGCGCAGCGAGCCGTCGTCCATGCGCAGACAAGCGTGCCCCGAAGCCGGGTTGAGCAGGATCTCCGGCCCGATGACGCCCTCGGGCGCGGCGGCGTTGGTGGTGTATTCGGAGCGCATGACTTTGGTCAGAACTTGACGTCGCTCGCTTCGATTGGGTTTTTCATGTCTCCGGTGAGACCTATTGTGGCAGTTCCCTGCTTCACTTGCCCGTCCGGGCTGACCCCGAGCACGGGTTGGTCCTGACCGATGCGGCGCGATAGGAGCACCTTGGTGCCGTCGGGCATGGTTTGTGTTCCGCCCGTGTCGCGCCCGGATCCTTTGTACATCTCCTCCAAGACCTCGACCTTCTTGTCTTGACTGAGCGGCATCTGGTTGAGCTCGGGCAAGGACTTGCTGACGCTGCCCTTGTTCTTGGCCAGTAGATCCTTGGCGATGTCCTTGGCGTGTGGGTCGCCGTCGCCAGTATTCAGGCCGAGCGGATCGCTGACGACCGAAGGTGCACCGTCCAGCGCAACGAGGTTGAGCCCGCCCTCGATTTCGAGCGGATCTGGCGTCAACCATCGCCCGCTCTCGGCGTCGAAACACCGAAACCGCGTCCACCCCAGCTCCGCGTCTTCATCCGCGACTTGCCCGAGCAACCGAAACGGGCTCTCCACCGGCGTAGCCGTGCCGCGCGCGCCCGGCGTGCTCGACGCTTGCTCGCCGTATCTCGCCTTGGCCGCCAGATCCGCGTCGACCGCGACGACCCTGCCGTACGCCGAATGCGCCGCCGACCACACGACCAATCCGTCCGAGCTCACCAAGTCCTTCGGCATGCCGAGGTGGTCGTTGACGGTGAGGAAGACTTCGCCGCCCTGCTGTTGCAAGATCGGCTCGAAGCCGCCGGGCTCGTGCACGAACACGCGCGGGCCGCGCTCCGCGTCGATTTCGGCGGCGAGGACTTCGCCGTCCCAGATGAAGTTGTTGTGGTGGAGCTCGCCGTCGGCGGAGCGGCGCATCTTGTGCACGCGGCGGCCGAAGGCGTCGTAGGAGTAGTTGAGCTGCACGCCGTCGGGGCGCAGAATGCGGCGCAGGCGATCACGGCCGTCCCAGTCGTAGAGCGTGGTTTGCTTTTTGCTCTGCTTGTCGAGCGTGATCTTGGCGGTGCGGCGGCCGCGCGCGTCGTAGCGGTACTCGGTGGAGCCTCGGCGCAGCAGCACGTTGCCGGGGCCGACTTGCGCTTGGTCCTTTTGCGGCGCCGCTCGCGGGCTCGCGGCGCGCGTGGCAGTGGCGGCGCTGTCACCCTGTTGGATGATCCAGCCCACGATGGAGTCTGCGGCGTCGTAGCTGAACGCTTCTTGCAGGGCCTGCTGGCGCGACTCGAGCAAGCGGCCCGCGATGTCATAGCGGTAGCTCGTGCTACCCCAGCGCGTGTCGTCGATCTGCTCGACGCGCCCGGCGCGGTCGTAGCGATAGCGGCGCTGCGCGGCCGTCCGCCAACCCGCGCTCGGCGGCCCGCCAAGTCCGGCGACCTCGGGCGCGAGCACGCGGCGCTCGAGCAGACGATCGAGCTCGTCGTAGCGCTGCTCGACGCGCAGGTGGGAGCCGCCGTTGCGGGCCGTTTCGCGCCCGGTCTCGTCGCGCTCGAACGCGAGCCGGTAGCCGTCGTGCTCGATCGCGAGTGGCGTGCCGGCGGTGTCATACTCGTATTTGGTCTTCGCGCCATTCGGCAGCACGCGCTCGGTGACGAGCCCTTGCGCATCGCGGACGTAAGCGACGCGGCGGCCTTGCTGGATTTCCGCGAGCACGCGGCCGTTCGCGTCGCGCTCGAATTCGGTCGTGACCTCTTCGTTCCAGCCGGTCGAACGGGTGGCCATCAAGCGGCCGAAGATGTCGCGCTCGTACTCGATGCGCAGATCCGCGCTCTCTTCCAGCAAGAGATCGCCGCGCGCTGTGTACTCGAAGCGGCGATAGCTCTGCTCCGGGTAGTCGATGCGCGCGAGCTTGCCGCCGGCGGCGTAGCCGTACTTGAGCTCGCGGCCGTCGAAGGTGCGCTCGACCACCACGCGGCCGACCAAGTCGCGCTCGTAGCTGTGGCTTTCGCCGAGCGGATTCTTGAGCTCGAGCAGTTTTTCTTGCGGGCTATGGCTGAGCTGGTAGGCGCGGCCGTCCGGCAGCTCCACGCGCGTGAGCGCGTTGATACCTGAGTAGGCGAGGCGCGTGGTTTGGCCGAGGCCGTTGCTGATGGCCGACAAACGCCCGGCGGCGTCGTGCTCGAAGAGCCGCGTCGTGCCGTCCGGCAGCTCGAGCGCGCTGCGGCGGCCGAGCGCGTCGTAGCGCACGCGGGTGACGCGATTCAGGCTGTCCTTGCGCGAGGTGGGACGGCCCGCGGCGTCATACGTGTACGTGCTGCGCGCGCCGCGCGCGTCCGTCTCGGCGATCACGTTGCTGGCGGCGTCGTATTCGTAGCTGGTGAGCGTGCCGCGCGGGCCGAAAGCTCGCGCCAGTCGGCCGCGCTGGTCGTATTCGAATTGATAGGTCTCTCCAGTCGGGTATTCGATCCAGCTGAGGGCGCCGTGAGCCTCATAACGATATTGCGTGACTCGCGCATCGGGGGTGAACACGCGCACGGGCAGATCGTGCTCGTACTCGATGCGCCGAGTGAGCCCGTGGGGATCGACCTCTTCGATCAAGTTACCGCGCTCGTCGTACGCGTAGCGGTAGCCCTCTGTGCTGCCGTCGACCTTGGCCGTCAGAAGGCCGTCCTGATCGTACGCCACTTCTTCGAGCAAAGTGCCGTCGGGCAGGCTCTCCCGCTCGGCCAGGCCGAGCTCGTTCCAGCGGTAAACGCGCGGCTCGGCGCCGTGCACGGTCGTGCGACCCTGCGCGACGTCGTACTCGATGCGCGTGTAAAAGAGCTTGTTCGGGCCGGTGGTCAAGCCGCAACGGCCGAGCTGGTCGTACTCGTAGATGAAGCGAACGCCGCCCTTGGTGGTGGTCGCCACCATGCGGCCCCAGTCGTCGTACTCGAAGCTCTCGCTGTTGCCGGCGGCATCGCGCACGCCGATCAAGAAGCCGTTCGGCGCGTACTCGTAGTGCGTCGCGCCGCCGCCCTCCACAGACACCGCGCTCACGCGATCGCCGGTCCAGTCGACGCGCACGACGCGTCCGGCCGCGTCGACGACGGAGACCAGACGCTCTTGCCGGTATTCGTAGCGGACGCGATTGCCCCAGTTGTCCTCCACCGTGCGCAAGAGCGCTTTGTGCGCGCCGGGCGCGATCGAGAACACGCGCGTGAGCCGCGTGTCCAGGCTGTACACGCGGTACTCGTCTGCTTTTGGCCGGCTGAGCTCTAGCCGCTCGCGGCGGTGGAACGTGGTGCCGCCGATCGGCACCGCGGAGAAGCAAATCTCGCGGCCCTCGCCCTCGCGCAGCAGGTAGTTGCTGTTGCGGTCGATCAGCGTCTGCTCGAGGCCGTGCGCCCAGCCCGGACCGAGCGTCGCGTTCTGATCCGCGAAGCGCGCAGACGAGTAGAATCGCTTGAAGACGACGGGGATCAGCCCGGATAACTCGAGATCGACCGCTTGATCGACCACATCCCCCGTCACCAAGTTCACGGGGTGACCGCCCTGGCAGGTGTGCGCGTCGGCGGCGCCCGAGGACTCGCCGCCTTTTCCGGGCGGGCGCTGGCCGGCGTCCGGCGGCGGACCGCCGGCCTTGCCCGCGTTGCTGCTCGAGCCCGCGCCGCCCGCGCCGCCGCCGCCGGAGCCGCTGCCCGCGCTGCCGCCGCTGCCGCCGCTGTTGCTCTGGTTGTCGCCGCCCTTACCCGAGCCGCCCGGTCCCGCGCCGCCGCCACCACCGTCACCGCCGCCGCCGCCACCACCGCCGCCACCGCCCATGGCGGGCGCGCCGACGGTGATGGCCTTGTTCATGAAGCCGGGGCTGCCCGTGATGCCGGCCATGCCGAGCTCGATCAGCACGGTGACCGCGCCCATGATTGGGAAGCACGGCCCGCCCGTGTTCAGGCTGACGACCTCTTTCAGCGTGCCGGCTTCGTTGCCGTGGCACGCGGTCATGCAAGAGCCCACGGTCATGATCGCCGCGCCGCCCGCCTTGGTGCGCATCGGCGGATCGGTGATGCCTTCGCCCACCGAGCCCATGGTCGGATAGGGGATGGGCAGCGGGCTCGGCGCCGCCGGCGTGATGCACACGCTCACCGCCATGCCGGTGGCCTGGTGCCCCGATTGCTCGGTCACCAGGTCCATGCCGGTCGCGGTTACTTTGCCCATCGTTCGCGGTCTGTCTCTTTGGCCTTACGCCGGCGGCCGGTTCAGTTTCTCTGAAGCGCCGTCGATTGCAGCCGCCACCGCCGCCTAACCTCAAATCCCGTGAACTTTACCCATCCCTCGGGCCCAGGGGAAGGGGCTCGGCTGCCACTGGGCTAGAGTGCAGCGAATGGCGTTACCCGAGATCGCCCGCCTGTCCCGCCTGCCCGCCGCGCGGCTCCGAGCGCTCGCCGATCGCCTACGCGCGCTCGACGTGAACCGCGCGAGCATCGCGCCCTTCGCGAGCCACGGCGAGCAGCTCCTCGACAGGTTGCGCGGTCCGGTCCGTACCTATTACCTGCGCAAGCAGGGCTCGGCGCTGTGCTTTGCGCTGCGCATGTTCGTGTTCATGGATCCGGTGGCGCGGCTCGAAGCGCAGACCGCGCTCGGCAGCGCGGAGCTCCTAGCCGATCTGCTCGACGCCGGCTTGCTCGTCGAGCGCGCGGGCGGCGTGGTCTGCCCGTTTTATCTGAACGTCGTGGAAGACACGTACGTGTTCTGCGACGACCTGAGCAAGCTGGGCGAGGCGGTCATGGGCGCGGGCGCCACGACCGCGTCGCTGATCCAGGCGGCCTGGCCGGCGGCTCCCGTCGCGAGCGTCCTGGACCTCGGCTGCGGCGCGGGTACGGCCGCGCTGCTGCTCAAGGCGCGCGCGTCGCGAGCGGCGGGGGTCGACATCAACCCGCGCGCGATCGCGCTCTCGCAGCTGAACCGCGAGCTCAACGCGCTCGAACACGTCGATTTTGCGTGCGGCGATCTGTTCGGGCCGGTGGCGGACGAAACCTTCGAGCTGATCGTGAGTCAGCCCCCGTTCGTGTCCAAGCCCGACGCGGAGCCGGGCAGCACGTTCTTGCACGGCGGCGCGCGCGGCGACGAGCTCACGCTGCGGCTGCTCGGCGAGCTGCCCGCGAGGCTCACGCCGGGCGGGCGGGCGGTGCTGCTCGTGGACTGGCCGCGCTACGACGCCGTGCCGCCGCTCGCCCGCGTGCGCGCAGCGCTCGCCGGCGCGGCCTGCGACGTCTTGCTGCTCGTCTCCCAGCCCAAGAACATCGACGAGTACGTGGCCTTCTACGCCGCGGGCACCCACGCCGAGCTCGGCCGCGGCTACGCGGACGCTGTGCACGCGCATCTGGCGCACCTCGAGCGGCTCGGCGTCGATCAGTTGCGGAGCGTGTTCATCGTGCTGCGCGCGACGAGCAACGAGCCGTGGTCGCACGTGGTCGAGATGCGAGCTTCGTCGGACTCGAAGCTCACCGGCGTGCAGCTCGAGCGCCTGATCCGCGCGCAGGATCTGCTGGCCGGTCCCGAGCCGGATCTGCTGAGCGCCAAGCTCGTGATCCCCGCGGACACGCGCTTCGCGCAAGCCGACGACGGCCAGGTGCGCATCGAGCTCGACCCCTCGCGCGTGGTCGGCGCGATCACTTGCAACCGCGGCGCGGCCGCGCTTTTGCACGCCGTGCACGACGGCGCCTGCGTGGCGGACGCCGCGCAGGCACTCATGGCGGAGCTCAAGCTGCCGGCCGCCGAGCGCCCGCGCGTGATCGCCGGCGTGCGGGACGCGCTCGCCCAGGGCTTGCTCGAGCTGCCGTTCGCGGTCTGAGCTGGCGGCGCGTTGGCGCGCTCGACGCCCCGACACACACTCACTGCATGAGCGTCGGGCGCGGCCGTGCGCGCGCGGGCGCGGGTGCGCTCGGCTTCTCCGGCTTGTCGTCGACGTGTGCTGCCGGATCGAGGATGCGCTGCCAGCTGGGCGTGCGCCGCGCCCGCTCGATCAGCGCGTCGCGCGCGGCGGGTGCGCTCGCGAAGAAGACGCGCGCGATGAACGGCGCTTTGAGCTCAGACTCCGAAAAAGAGACCATGCGGCGTAGCGTGGCGTAGGCCTCGTCGCACACGCGGTGCGGCGCGCCGGCCTGCCCGGGCTCGGCCGGCAGCGCGCGCTTGTCGCCGAGCAGCGCGTCGACGTGCGCGAGCACTTTGCGTCGCAGCTCCGTCTCCGCGTCGCCGATCAGCCAGAGGCCCTGCGTCACGGCCGCGGGTGCGCTCGGCAACGGTTGCTCGATGACCGGCCGGAGCGCCAAGTCGGCGCTGTTCTGCAGGAAAGCGTAGGCATTCTGAGCGAGCGCCGCGTCGCCGCTCGCCCAGGTACGCGCGGCGGCGGTCGACGAAAAGCGCGCGTCTTCAATCTGCTTCGCCACGAAGGCCGCGCGCTCGGGACTGCCCTGCGGGTGCTGGCCGAGCTCGTCGGCGAGCTGCCGCAGCCGCGAGTCGTTCGCCGGCGCAGGCTGCATCTGCTGGGCGACGCTCGTCGGCGCGCGCTCGGGCTCCGCCGCGACGCGCGGCTCGCAAGCGCCGACGCAGAGGCCGAGCCAGCACAGCGCGAGCCGCGCGCCTTCGCCTAGAGCCGAACGCGTCGCCCGCATGCTTCAGCGCATCGGCGGGCCGAGCGGGCCCGGCGAATCCTCGTTTTCGCCGCTGTCGTCGGCGGGGTTCACTGCGCGTCGCCAGTTGTTGCTGCGGCGCGCCTCGGCGATCGCCTTGTCGCGCGCGGCCTCCGGCGCCGCGAAGAAGAAGCTCGGTTCGACGACGGAGCCGTATTGCGATTCGCCGAAGTGCACGATGTGCCGCATCGCCACGTAGGCCTCGTCGCACACGCGGCGCGGGTGATCGGGCTCGTCCGGCTTGGGGCCGATCCGCGGGCGAGGCGGGACGGGCCGCTTGTCGTCGAGCAGCTGGTTGACGCGCGCGATGACCTTCTGGCGCAAGCCGAGCTCGGCGTCGGCCAGCAGATTCAGGGCCTGCACGGTCGACTTCGGATCATCGCGCAGCGGGCCTTCCAGCACGGGCACGATCGCCAGGTCGCCTATCTCCGACAGAAACGCGAAGGCGTTGGCCGCCAGCTCCGGCTCGCCCTTCGCCCACAAGCTGACCGCCAGCCGCGGGACCGCGCGCGCCTCGTCCGTCTCCTGCTTGGCGAGCGCCTCCTCTTGGGCGCTAGTCTGTACCGATCGGAGAGATTCGATGAATTGCTGCTCTCGTTCCATGCGACCTGCTTGTTTGGTTGGAGGAGGCGCGGCGCTGCCCGCGGCGGTTGCGCCGCCGACGCCGGCCCCGGTGGGGGCGGTCGCCGAAGGGGCGCCGTCGCGCGCGCCGCTGTGACAAGCGCCGAGCGCGAGCGCCGCGCCGAGCAGCGCGCTCGGCCCGAACGCCCATCGTGCAAATCCTAGCTGTACACGTCGGGCGTTCTGGGGCCGGGGCCCCAAAACGCCGGGAGACAGACCTGGGGCTTCGCTCGCGTTGCCTCGAGCGGGGCGGGGGCTGAGCCTCCGACAATTAGATGAATCGGAAGCGTTCGCCATCGCGTGCCAGCAAGGAGTTCGCCTTGTTCTTGGCGAATTCCAGGCTCTTTTCCCAGGAGTCGAAAGCGTTGAACTGGTCATACGTCAAGATGTGCTGCAGCCAGTAGTGGTCGCCGATGGCGTCCGACAGATCGGTCGTCCAATACGCGTAGCGTTCGTTGCCGTCGTGCTTCCAGCCTTTCAGTTTTCGCACGACTGGGTGGTTGTGTTTGAAGGTGGAGCAGGCCATGTGTATGAATGCGCGGCAGGTCGGATCGAACGCCCCGATCTCGTTCGGCGAGCTCAGCGTGTCGGTCCAGCCCGCGATCATCACGGCCTGCATTTTGGTCTTGCTGCCCACCGTCCAGAACTTCTGATCCGGATCGGAGTTTCTGAAATGGGGCGTACCGGGCGGGTCGTTGCTGTCGTCGCCGTCGTCGTCCACCGCGAGCGGGATCGCGGCCAGGATCTCGGAGATGGTGCGGCCCTTCTTGGTGCCGAGCAGGTTGCGCAGGTCGGGATCGCAATCCGCCGGCGTCAGCTCCGTCTCGACCGGCGCAAGGTTCGCGGTGTAGCCGTGCTTCAGATCGTGCACGTCCACGGCGATGAACGGGAACCCCATGCGGAAAATCCCGTCCTGCGCCGAGCTGCCCTCTTCCCACATCTCGCCAGGAGCGTCGCCGCCGTCGCCGAAGCACGGCCCGCGCCCATAGCGCGCGTGACCGGAATAGACGACGTGCGCCTCCGCCGTGTTGAGCGCGTCGATGAACGCGTCCTTGGTGTTTACGACCTTGATGCGAAAGCGCACGCCCTGATCGCGATTGACGAGCTGGAACGTGCCGCCCGGAGCGTCCTCGAGCGGCACGGCGGGCAGCTTCTTCAAGCTCGGCCAGAGCTCGCCGAGCTTGAACGTCACACCCTTGCTGGACACGCCGGTGATGTTCGCGCGATCCGAGCCCGGCAGGCGCAGCACCTGGGGCATGTCCCAGGGCGAGGCGCGGTCGCCGTTTCGGAACTGCTTGCCCTGCGCGAGGATAATCAGCCGATCCTCCAGCGGGTCGACGATGGTGTTGACGTGGTCGAGAGTGTCCCCGGTCAGGGCCACGAAAGCGTCGAACGGATCCGTCATGTGACACTGTCGTGGGTTTTGTTGAGCGCGTTGAGGGTGTCGTCGTCGAGCCGCGCCGTTTCTTCGAGCCCGTTGTCCTTTTGGAACAAGCGGAGCGCGAAGCGCGTCTCGTCGTCGAGCCTGCCGTCGATCGGCCCCGTGTAGTAGTCGAGGTTCTTGAGCCGCGCCTGCGCGCCGGACACCGTGCTCGCGTCGTCGAGCGCGCCGAGCTGGAGGTTATAGACCCGCTCGTCGTCCGTGTTCGGGTTGAGCGTGACGCGCGCGCTGCTCAGCGTGGGATCCGCCTTCTCCTTGAGCACGCCGCTGCCGTCGGTCGTGCCTTCGCGCAGCTCGCTGCCGATCTCGAACGTGTAGGGGGCATTGGCGAGCGGCTTGCCGTCGCGGCCCAGAAACTGAACCTTCAGCGTCGTGGGGGCGGTCTTGATGCGGATCTCGTGCCACTGGCCGAGCGCGTGCTGCCCGCTCATCGGGATCTGCTCGGGGATCGCCACTCGGTCGCCCGGTACGAGCGCGTTGGGATTCGGCCGGAGCTTCTTCAGCGCGGCGTTCGCCGGGTGATCGTAGAGCGTCTTCCAGTTCACGAAGCCGTAGTCCGCCGCAATGCTGGACATGCACTCCCCCTGCGAAACCACGTGCACCTGCGACATCGCCCGAAAACCTTACCTCGGCGCGCCCGCCGTTGGAAGGAAGCGCCGGGGGATGATACGGTTCGTGCGGAGATGTTGGGCCGGAAAGAGTGGCGGATTCGGACGCCCTTCAGTGAAGTGGTGGTCCGCCTGGCCTCGCTCGGCTCCGACGACGCGGGCGGGGCGGACGCCGTGGCGGTGCTCGGCGAGCTGCTCTTCGAGTTTCAGAACGAGAACCCTGCGGTCGTCCGGCCGCTGCTCGAGGTCCACCAGGCGCTCAGCGGGCTCGGGGCGCGCGCGGTGCCCCCGCCCGGTCTGTCGAGCACGCTCGCCCGCAGTGTCGAGCGCGAGCTCCGTAGCGCGCTCGGTAGCGGCCGCCTCACGGTCGCGCTGAAGCCGCGTCGTGATGCGCCCGTCCGCGCGCCCGGCGAGGAGGTCGCGCGGCTCGGCCCGCAGCCCATCGTCGAGGAGCAGACCACCTTCATCGGCGTCCGGGTGCTCGACAGCGAGGGCAACCCCGTGACGGGCGAGGCCGTGCGCATCGAACTGCCGGACGGCAGCGTACGCAACGTGCGCACCGGCGCGGACGGCGCAATCTTCCTGGACAGCCTGAACCCGGGCGGCCCCGCCACCGTCACGCTCAGCGAGCGCTTCGACCCGGGCGACGCAGAGCCGCCGCCCGACCCCGACAGCTACGAGGCCGTGTTCGTCGACGAGACCGGCCAGGCCATCGAGGGCGTCGAGGTCGTCTTCAGCCACTCGACCCAGGACATCAGCCAGATCACCGACGGCGACGGAGTCGCCAAGATCACCTCGCACGAGCCGGTGACAGTACGCTTCGCGGACCTGAGCTCCGTGTCGGAGGCGCTCACGCCGCGCTGGGCCGAGGCGCGCGCGCTCAATATTCCCGAAGGCGACGACGTCTCCGTGTTCGGCATCAACAACGCCGGCGACGCGATCTCGCTCGCTGCCGGCGCCCGCTCCACGATCGTGATCACGCCGCCCACGGGCGTACTGTCCGTGGAGCTGTGGGACAAGACGGGCCGCGTGCCGCACGCGAACCGCGACTACAGCATCGACGGCCCGATGCAATTCTCCGGCACCACCGACGACCAGGGCCGGCTCTTCCACGACAACGTCTTCCCCGGAGACTACGCGCTGACCCTGACGCTCCAGTTCTTCGAGGGTGAGGACCAGGTGACGGACACCTACAAGACTCCACTGATCGTGCAGAGCCCATGAGCGACGAGCAAGCCTCCAGCACTCCCCAGATTCGCTTGATCGGCGCAGTGCCGCGGCTCGTGCTCGCGCGGCTGCAAATGTTCTTCAACACCAACAAGACGTTCGTGTTGCCGACGGCGCTGCCCGCCGTGAAGAAGCTGCGCGAGATTTACGCCGATAACAGCCCCGGCAAGCTGCTGGTCGTCGGCCACGCCGACACCGCCGGCGCTGCCGACTACAACGACAAACTGTCGCTCGAGCGCGCGCAGGCGACGATCGCGTACCTGGAAGACGACTTTCAGAGCTGGCTCGACTTCTACGACTCGAGCGTGGACGCCAAGAAGCGCTGGGGCAAGGTCGAAGATCGGCTGATGATCATCGCCATGCCGGATTTCGACAGCAAGCCGGAGGGCGAGGACGCGGTCAGCTGGTACCAGCGCACGCGCAGCCTGAGCGTCGACGGCGAAGCCGGCACGGAGACGCGCACGGCTTTGATCCAGGAGTACATGTCGCTAGACGGTGCCTCGCTCGAGGAGGCGGGCATTCAGATCGAAGCGACCGCGCACGGCTGCGGCGAAAACTTCCCGCTCGACGACTCGGGCAAACACCTCGACAGCGCGCCGGCCGACAACAAGCGCGACCCGATCGACCGCCGCGTCGAACTCTTCTTCTTCGATCCCGAGTTCGGCATCGTGCCCGCGCCGCCCGGCGACAACTCGGGGCCGGGCAGCACGCAGTATCCCGCTTGGCGCGAGCGCGTCGAAGACACGGTCGAGCTTAGCGCCAGCGACGTGGACGCGCTGAAGGTCACGTTCGTCGAAATGGCGGACGCGCATTTTCGTACCGATAGCTCCGTTGTATTACCGGAGGGTGAGAACCCGGACTCGAGCGGCGCGCACCCAGCGCTCACCTCGGTCGGCGTGATCGCCACGGTGCTTCGCTTCAACGACGAGCATTCGGCGCGCACGCTGCTCGTGGCGGGCCACACCGACACCACGGGCGATACGTCCTTCAATCAGACGTTGAGTGAGGAGCGCGCCAAGGTCACGCTCGCGCTGCTCAAAGGCGGCTCACAAGGCCGGGACGATTTCGCTTCGCTGTGCGACGGCCGTCACACCGTGAGCGACATCAAGCAAATCCTGTCGTGGCTGACGCGCGCCTTCGACAGCCTGAGTTTCAGCTGCGATCCGGGCAATATCGACGACAACGCCGGCACTCTGCCCGGGCCCGTGCGCGCCTTTCAAAACGATTATAACCAAAACCGCCCGACCATCGCGCCGAACGCTTCGGACATCGAGGTCGACGGCGACGTCGGACCGCAAACCTGGGGCGCGTTCTTCGACTGCTACGAATTCGCGCTGCAGCAAGAGCTCGGCGAGGACGCGGACGGCGCGCAGGCCCTGCGCGACAACCTGCGGTTCGCCGATGCCGACCACGAGAGCCTCGGCTTCAGCGAATATTTCCCGATCGAAGAGCTCGGCGTCGACAATTTCCGCAGCCAGACCAACCGCCGGGTCGAAATCGTCTTCTTCAAAAGGGGTGAAGAGCCGGACCTCGCGCACGCCGCGGAGGATCCGGAGACGAGTGATCTGTATTTGCCGGGGCACTATGAACGGGCTCCGATCAGACCGCGTCTCTCGGGTCGTCCGAGCCCCAAGCTTCTTCTCCAATTGTTGGATTCAGCGCGCAAGCCCTTGGGGCGAATTTCTTATACATTGACAACCGATGCGGGGGTGGCTCGTGGCGTGACCGACGACACCGGCCTGCTTACGGAGGTGATTGAGGAGGGGATTGCGACGGGTACCCTAAACGCAGCCGGCGTAGAGATGGATCTAGTCTTTCAGGATCTGGATGCGCCCGACACGGCCAAGGGCGCCCAGCAGCGCATGAGTAACCTTGGCTTGATCGATTCCGATCACATCGACGGCGTGAGCGACGCGGCATTTCAGGGTTTGCTCGCCTCGTTCGCAGACTCGAAGCAGGGCACGCCCAACGGCCGCGTCGACGAAGCAATCACCGGTGAGCCACCGGTTTCGGTGGCATGAAGGCCTGATGACCATTCACGTAGTCGATGCAAGTCGAGGAGCGCCCAGAATGGCAAAGAGTGCCGCTCGCGGTCAAGTCGACGAAGAGCGGGCTCCGCCAGTCCGGTTGCTGTCGTCTTGCTCAGGACCCAGGCGATTGATGTCGGATTTCAGGTTCGCTGAATCGTATGCGAGCGGCGTAACGCGGAAAGAGCGTCAGCAAGTCTGCGCGAGTTGAGCCATGGGAAAAAAGGGGCCTCAAGTCATACCGCTGAACAAGGAAGCCGCCTTGGCGCTTCCTGTCGATGGCCCCAACCCGAGTGGAGATGCGCGCTGGTTTCCTGTTGCCATCCCCACTGACGACAACGACGTGACAGCGTTCATCAACGTTCTGACGGAGGCTTACGTCGAGATGGGCAAGGTCATCGCCCTCGCCAATGGCCCCGCCGACTTCATTTATTTGCTCGCATGGGACGTCGGACTCACGGCGAGCCTCAATGGTACTCAGTTGGGCACTCTCCTCCAACAAGCGAGCAATACCCGCGGCGTGGCGATTAGAGCCATGTTGTACCTTAACCAGGTGCCTGGGGCAAGCCCGCTCGGTAGCGGTCCCCCTCCAGCTCCCAATAACGGACCGACCGTTGATTTCATCAATGCCTTGACCAACGGGGGTGCCGTTCATGACAACCGATACCTTGATTTCGGCAGTCACCATCAAAAGCTCTTAGTGGTGAAGCACGGTAGCACGTTGACCGGCTTTTGCGGCGGTATGGACATTAGCCCGGGCAGGAACAATTGGCACGACGTTCACCTCAAGATCGAGGGGCAAGGGGCTTTCGACCTACACCAGACCTTCGTCGATCGCTGGACCGATCACCCGCTGACACAGGTTCCAAGCCGGGCGTTAGTGAGGACGCAATTGCCGCCGCCGCCGCCGCGGCCGCCGCCAGGCAAACCAGGTACGTTAAAGGTCCAGGTCGTCCGCACCTTCGGTGACGGCCTCAAGCATAGTGGCCTCGCAGATCTGGACATCCCAACAGTGCTGACGGCCGGGACGTTGACCCCGATTCAAGAACCAGTAGTAGGCCTATTGCAGCAGGCTCCTAGCACATACGCCTTCGCGAGTGGTGGAGAACGCGGCATCTTCAATCTCATCGTCAACTCGATTAGTGCCGCGCAGCGCTTCATCTATCTTGAGGATCAGTACTTGATTTCCGAGCAACCGGTCGCAGGCGGTAACTCCATTGCACAGCGCCTTGCAGCCAAGCTGACTTCAGCAGACTTCCAGACGCTCGTGATCCTGGCAGCACGAACGGAGAGCGTGAATGGGGAGTTGTTCCAGGCCTGGGCGCGCCGCCGCGCGTTCGTACAGCAGCTGAAGGCGGCGGCTCCAGCCAAAGTGGCGGTCTGCCAGTATAAGGTTATCCCCGGCCAGGCCGTCGATACCAACGTCCCCACCTACGTTCACTCGAAGACGTGGATATTCGATGATGAGTTTTGTATCGTCAGTTCAGCGAATTGCAATCGACGGGGCTACACGCATGATAGCGAAGTCGGTGCGGGAGTCTTCGATCCGAACAACGACGGCAACCGTCTCTACTTCGCCCATGCTCTCAGGATGCGACTCTGGATGAAGCACCTCAATCCCAGCGGAGACCCTAGCATCACTGAACGCGATCTGCTGGATCCCGTTGCAGCGTCGCGTTTTTGGCGCACACCACTGCCGATTTCTGCGATCGAGGCCTACGATGAATTCGGAGATACGCGGAGTCCGCCAGCCGCGCCCAACGTCAACGCCGATCGACTCTTACCGCTGCCGCTCAAATCGCTTACGAGCCAGGTGCTGAAGAACGCCCAGGACGAATGGGATACCCTGATTGATCCCGATGGGGCCTAATAGTACATTATTGGGTGCGAGCCTGTGCAAGGCCGGACTCGGCGCCTCGACAGCGCATGGCTTTCAGGCCAACGAGTTCGGGTCATTCCCGGCCGCGAATACTCAATGGTTTGCACTCGCAGCCGCTTTAGTTCTGTGGGGGAGCGCGCGCTTGCTCGAAAGCCGGGGCGCCGAGTGGCGACGACCATTGCTCGGACTTGCGTGGTTTTGCACGGCGGTCGGAAGCGTCGCTTGGGCATTCGTCGTCGTGACCACTTGGTCCTTGCCCGGCCCTAAACACTATATCTCGACTTTGCCGATCGTCGCGGAAATTCTGCCCCTGCCAGCGGGGCCGATGGCGCCGGACGACCCGAAGAATCAAGCGGTTCGCGAGGGGGAGGTCCAGCTCGCCGATTTTCAGATTTTCCGGCGGTGTCAAGCGGACGTCTGCAGCGTATACCCCGAGCGCGCTGGGGCGGGCGCGACCTGTGGTCTTGTTCCGCTCCTCGAATCGCGAGGACCGCTGCGGCTGCGCGAGGACGCGAGGCATGGGCTCTTTTTCTTCGACGGAGTTTCTCAGACGGAGCCGGCTTTCTCTCCAACTGAGCGAGCTCATGAGCAACCGGCTCAGCTGGCGTTTCGCCAGCGCGACCTGCGCTGCGTCTGGCCCACCGATATCGATTTGCCGGACGCAGTGCAGCCGTCATTGCTTCGGCCGATCTTCTCGGCGGTCGTACTTGGGATTGCGGCCTGGTCACTCCTGCGCGTTCGCAATCGCAGGCCGGCACGAGCGATCGTTGCAAGCCTGCTTGCCCTCGCCGTGACGTTGCCCTGGATCGTGCGAATGCTCTGAGGTTTACGTAGGTAGCCCGACACTCGTTGTCGGCGGGGACGGCACGCTCTACGCGGGATACCTCGCCGAGGGCATCGACGTGTTCGCATCTCGGGGTGGCGTTTGGCGCCGCGAGCCGCTCGCTCGATTTCACTCCGGGCTGGATGCGATTGCGTCGCGTGCGCGACGGTCTCATCCTCGTGTGTCGAAGAAGGCAGAGAGCTTCCGGATTGGATGTGTCGCGTGACGGTCGATACCCGATCCGAAGCTGGTTGGAAGGCGCTGCCGGATGTTCGCGTGGATGTTGGGTTTGCGATCAGTTTCGAGGTGCCGATAGAGATCGAGTCGACTGCGGGAGCGCTAGTCATGGAGTCGACTGGCGGCTCCGCGCTCTGGAACGGACGTTCCTGGTCGCAGATTGGCGCGCGCACGCAGGTCACGGCGCTCGGCGTGCTCAGGTCAAAAATGAGCAAAGATCGGCTCTGGTTTTCGCTCGAACTCTGGGACACGGCGAAGGATAGGTGGCGAGAGCTCGATCGAAACCGCGGACCTCGCATCTTGGAGGCTCGGTCCGATCCGCTCTCGCTCGTAACGTTCCCGGGGGGGGATGAGCCGCAGGCCACAATTCACCTGCTCGAGAGGAAGAACGGAGCGCTCGCGGAAGCCGGTTCTCCGCTGGCACTCTCGCGGCCGATTGGCCGCAAGCTCGAGGCCGCAGCAACCTGGTGGAACGGCGTTGCAACGGTGCTTACGCTGGCCGTCTCTCATTCGGAAGCGGACGGCGGCGACGCTCTGCTCGAGCCGCACGTTTGGCAGCCCGACGGCGACGTCTGGCGTGAGATCGGTGACCTGAGCGCCGCGAGCGCGCAGTGAGAATCTCGCTCACCCAATCAGCCCCTGGAGCAGAGTGGCTCCGCCCAGCCGGCGAAATCCGGCAGGTTCAGAGCTTCGCCCTGCGGAACGTCGACTATCCGCCGTAGTTGGGCTTGCTCGATGGTCAAGCGCCACGCCGCAGGTGCGGACAGCCCCGACGATAGCTGCGCGTCGCCGGGCATGATATTCGACGTCCAAGAGCACATGACGCTGACGGCGGCAGGTCGTGCCTGCAACGAGCGCTGCGGGATTCAGAAGCAAACCTGCGACAATCGCTGCTGGCGTTGAGGAACCATGGCTCCACCAAAGAAGAAACCCAAGAAGACTCCTCCGCCCAAGAAAGCGACCGCGGCGCCCGCCAAAGTGTCGGTGCAGCTCACCATCGCTTTTTCGCTGCCAACCAACGCAGGTGTAGTTCGCTGGATACCGGGTGGAAGCATGAAAGACGGCTTTCCGGTGGCGAAAGCAATCGTGTCCGTAAAGGGGACGAAGATCTCCGCTAAGACGACCATCCTCGGCATCGCGCAGCTGCCGATCGCGGCGCCGGTAAAGGGCCGCGTGCTCGAGATCAATCCGGCCGCGAGCCAAGTGAGCAGCGGCCCTGCCGGCGCGAGCACCGGCGCCAGTGGTAAGTCGGCCCCCGCTGCGTTGTTTCGCCCGTTCACGGTGACGGTCGACACGGATGCAAAGGGCTTCGTGCCCGGCACGGCGACCGTGTCGGTGACTCCCGTGGCGGGGTCACCACCCTATGCCCTCTTGCTTTCCCTGACCAAGGACAAGCTCAAGCTCGACTGGAAGCCTGATTTTTTGAAGTCGCCCAACGCCAAGACGGTCGCCAGCAAGTCGAACGACTTTCTGGTGATTCACCGCACGGGTGGCAGCGTCATCTCAGGCGCCATCAACGGGTTCCTCAACCCGAACGATCCCGAGAAGAAATGCATTCACTACCTCATCGATCGCGACGGCCACGTGGTCAAGCTCGCGCACGAGAACGACGCGGTGAACCACACCGGCCACGCATTTTGGCAGGGCAGCACGACCCTGAACTCGTCATCGATCGGCATCGAGAACGTGAACGGGGACCCGGATACCTTCCCCAACGAGCAGTACACGACGCTCATGCGCCTGGTGCGCGAAATCCGAGCCGCGAATGCGTCAATCGGACGTCAGCAGGTGGTCGGGCACGTGGAGATTGGCACTGAAAAACCCCCAAAGGGCCAGCCGCCGGATCTCTCTGTCTCCTTCAGTCGGCGCATCGATGACCCAGGTGAGCTGTTCGAGTGGGATCGGCTCGAGAACGCCCAGCTCACGCGTCAGCGCGTGGTCAGCGTGCCGACGGCGACCGTGTTCGGCATTGGTCCGGGACAATTCACGGATCTGCCTGTCGACCTGAAAGGGCACCCTACCGGGTCTCCGCGCTTGTTCCCCAAGACGCTCACCCCCAACTTCACAGGCATCCAGCAAGCGCTCTCCGATATCGGCTACTCGATAAACGCCAAGGACGGCACCACCACGAGCGGTGTGTTCGACGAGGCCCTGCACAACGCGGTACGGGCTTTTCAGCGGCGCTACTTTTCGGGCGGCAACGCGGTGAACAAAGGCCAACAGTTCAGTCTCGGGCGCATCGACTTCGAGACGGCGTTTGCGATCGAGTGTGTCCTCCAGGACAACGGTCCCTGATGCTCGGCCGTTCGCAGGCCAGCTGCGCCGTCAAGGACTGACGGCCCAGTCGATTCGGGTCGGTTGAACGACGCGCTCGCTGAACGGACAGCCATCGCCCCAGCAGAAGACCTCGCCTCGTGAAAGCGCGCAGCTCGTGATGCCGAACTCGAACACTTCGGCCGGTGGCAATCCGGTTATGAGCCGCGGCGAAGCGATAGGCAATGCGTCACGTCGCGCCTCGTCCCAGAGCTCGCCCCAGCAGTAGACTTCACCGCTTCGCGTGAGCGCACAGGTCTCTGCGCCTCGCGCCTGGATGCTCGCGGCGGGCGGCAGTGTCGGTAAGGGCTGCGGCGTGAGATACTCGGGCGGGCTACCCGGCTCGGGAATGTCGCCTGGGGAAGGCAAGTGCCCAATGCCGAGCTGGCCCCTGGAATGCTCGCCCCAACAGGCGACCTTTCCTTCGTCGAAGCGCGCGCAGGCGTGCTGGGCACCGACCGCGAGCTCGACCGCGGGGCGTGAGAGCTTCACGCGGACCGGTCGCTCCGTGCGATAGCTGTGGCCGTCCCCGAGACCGCCTTCGTCGTTCTTGCCCCAGCACCAAACGTCGCCTTTGACGCGCAGCGCGCAAAAAAATGCCACGCCCCCTCCCAGCATTCGCACGTCCTTGAGCACCGAGCGAGGGGACTCGCCCGCATGGAAACAAGAGACCGAGGCGTCGAGTTCGCGCCGGCAGCTGAGCGCTTCGCCCTTGAGCGTTTGCGGGACGAAACGGTTGGCATTGGCATCCCAGTCGCAGCCCAGGCCTTGCAGAGTCAGCACCTCGCCCGAGAGGCCAAGCGCGCACAGCGAGTCGCCCATCTGTCCGACGCTGCCTGCCCGAACCGGCTCGAAGCGACACGACTGCCCCTCCTCGACGGAGCAGACGATCTGTCCGCCATCGAACTCGACGCAGGGGCCGTCGAACAAGCGGCGCACGGGGCGCGGCGGCGCGGGAGCAGTTGCTATCGTTGCGCCGGCTGATGCGAGAGCTGGAGCCGTCCCGATCGGCGCCTGGATCGAGGCCGAGGGCGCGGCTGCTCGCGAGCTCGCTGCTTGCGGCGAATGACACGTGCAGAGCAATGAGACAAAAAGCGCAAGCCATGGCGCGCTGCCCGCCGCTCGCGGACTACGCCAGGGCCGTGCCATCCGACTCGTCGTCGGCAGAGTCGGCCTCGAAGCCATCGCCGAGGGCGATCGGATCCGTGCTCGGCTCGTCCTCGTCCCCGGGCGCGGGTTCGACGCCGTCGTCGTGGAAGGCCCGCAGATCGTCGCTGATGTCGCCCAGGCGGCCGGTGATTGGCCGCGCAAAATCGACCTGAAAGCTTTGCACATTTTCCTCGAGCGTTTCTGCGCTGTAGCCGAGGTTGCTCAGGCGCCGCGTGTCGGCCTGTTCCGGATCACCGCTCAGATCCAGAAAGATTTGACGCGAGAACTGCTGATCGCTTGCGCCTTCCGGGCCCCAGGTGAGCTCGCAGAACTCGGCGGCCGGATCATTCTTGATGCGGATCACGCCGTCTGCGTCAGCGCTGAGCGCGCTCGGATCCGCGGCAGAGTCCGCGGGCTTGCCGCCCGAGACGATGGTGACGGCCGCGTTGGGGAGGGTCTCCCCCGCGTCGTCCGTGAGCCGCACGGACAGGATCAGATGCCTGCCGGGGTTGCGGGGCGTGATCAGGATGTCCAAGACGTCATTGCTGTCGGCGGCCGCTTCTTCGGCGTCATTGATCTCTAGCAGCGCGGATACCTCGCAGTAGTGGAAGCGCGCCGGATCGATGCGCAGCAAGAGCTCGGTCGCTCCCGACTCGTCACCAACGGCCTGAAACTGATCCGGATCGAAGTTGAATCGCAACACGCGGACCTCGCTCGGGTCGTCGTCATCGTCGTCGTCGTCGTCGTCGTCGGTGATCTCTTCGTCCGGGACCAAGCCGGTCTTGGCCGTAAACGTGATGGTCGGGTCGAGCTCTTCGTCGATCAGCAGATCCCCGTCCAGCGTGGCGAGCGTGCGCGTCTCGTCCTCGCCGCCGGCATTCGGCCGGGCCTTCTCGAAAAAATGCCCGGAAAAGGTGAGCTTGGCAGGCGTCGACTTGCCGATCTCCGACGTCGAGCCGAAGGGCCCGAAAGGGATCAGTGACACCAGCGCCCCGTCGGAGACGATCCGGCCAGGCTTGCCGAACGGCGACGGAAGCGGCGTCATTTGGATTCGGATAGCTCTGGCCATGGCGTGCAGACCGTCCCCGTGGGTTTTGCAGAAAGTACTGCGCGCGGTGGGCGCCGGCAAGCGGATGCGCCGGTTTAGAGCGTCGGCTTGCCAGTGGATCGTCGTGAGCGTAAGTAAATCGAGAGCCCCCTCCGCCCTGCGGCTCGCGGCTTGGTGAGCAACGTTATTTTGAGCTCGCGGCCTTACAATGCGGCGGAAGGGCGGGATGCAGAGCGAGGCGCGCGCTCAGCGGCTCTGCCGTGCTCGCCAAGGACGAAGAGCTCTGGGAGGAGCGCGCGCAGGACGCGCGACCCCAGGCGCGCGCTGGGCGGCAATTCGGCCGTTTCAGCGCGGCCGCGCTCCTCCGCTACCGCGCCCCCGCTTCCTCCATTAGAATATCCGCTCGATGATCGTCGGTCCGGATCAAATCATCGGCGGCAAATACCGCCTGCTCAGGAAGCTCGGGCAGGGCGGTATGGGCTCGGTGTGGGCAGCCGAGCACCTCACGCTGAGCTCGGCGGTGGCCATCAAGCTGATCGATCCGGAGGTCGCGAAGAACCCGGAAGCGCTCGGGCGGTTCTTGCGTGAGGCCCAAGCCGCGGCGTCGCTCAGGAGCCCGCACGTCGTGCAGATCCTCGACCACGGTGTGGAGAACAACGTCCCCTACATCGCCATGGAGCTGCTCGAGGGCGAGTCGCTGGCGGATCGACTGACGCGCGTGGGCCGGCTCTCGCCGAAGGAGACCAGCAGCATCCTCACGCAAGTGGCGCGCGCGCTGAGCCGCGCCCACGAGGCCGGCATCGTGCATCGGGATCTGAAGCCCGACAATATCTTCCTCGTGCGCAACGACGACGAGGAAGTCGCCAAGGTGCTGGACTTCGGCATAGCCAAGTCGAACGTACCGGGTTTCGGGACCGCGGGCGGCGGCACACGCACGGGCCTCGTGCTCGGTACGCCGTACTACATGAGCCCCGAGCAGGCGGAGGGCATGAAGAACGTCGACGGCGGCAGCGACATCTGGTCGCTCGGCGTGATCGGGTTCGAGTGCCTGCTCGGTCGCCGGCCGTTCGAGGCGGAGTCGCTCGGCACGCTCGTGCTCGCGATTTGCTCGCGCCCCATGCCGACGCCCTCCGCGTACGGGCTCGTGCCGAGCGGGTTCGACGAGTGGTTCGCGCGGGTCTGCGCGCGCGATCGCGCGCAACGGTTCGGCTCCGTGAAAGAAGCCGCCGCAGAGCTGAGACGCGTGACGGGAGGCGCGGCTGCCCCCATGTCGACGCTCGAGATCCCAGGCCAGCTCGGCGGCGTGCCGAAGGATCTGCACCGGCGCACCGCGCTCGCGCCCGTGCAGAACGCCGTCGGCTTCGGCGGTTCGGTGTCCGGCCTGGCGACGGCAGCGCCCGCGCTGCCGTCCGGCGGCGTGACTCAGCGCTCGAGCGCCGGCGCGTTCATCGCCGTCGGGCTCACGGTCGCAGCGTTTGCCCTCGGCGGTATCGGCTGGGCGGTCCTGCGCTCCGGCGGTCACGGCTCGAGCGCGGCGGCTGCGGCGGGGTTGCCGAGTGCAGAGCCGCAGCCGGTGGCCGCGGGTCCCGTCGCAACCCCCGCTCCGGCAGTTGCACCCGCGGTTTCCGCGCCGGTCGGCGACGCGAGCGCGAGCGCGAGCGCGTCCGCGTCCGCGTCCGCGCAGCGGAAGGACAAGCCGCACATGAACCCCGACAAGCCCTCGGCAACGCCCGCCCCTACGGCGAAGCCCGGCCCGGCGGCGCCTGCCGCGACCCCAGCCAAACCGGCGCCTGCGTCACACGGGATCAATCTGGGAATTTAGTTCGACGAGGGAGCTCGCGCGGGTGCTCCGGAACCCTCGACGAGGGCGTCGCGCTGGCTTCGGCCGGCGAGGCACCTCTCACGACGGAGGCGTGCGCGCGCCGGGCGAGGGCGGGCTGTTCGCGTCGCTCGCGCCGGCGCCGTTCGGAGCGTCGCTCCGCCCCTTGGCGGTGTTCGCGCCGGGCTCTTCGGGCGCGCTGCCGCTGCTTACCATCTCGCTCGAGGTCTTTGGAGCGGGCGGCACGCGCAGCTTGAGCAGTTGCCCGCGCAAGATGTGCGAAGGATTCCGGATGCGGTTGTCCAGCAGAACCTGTCGCCGGCTGATGTTGAACTCTTCCACGAGGTGGGACAATGTGTCGCCGCGCGCGACTCGATACAACACGAGTCGATGAAGGGGATTCACCGGCTTGTCGATCCGCGGCAGGTCCTCGCGCGCGCCGTCGGGCTCGTTCGCCGAGCGAGGGCGCTCGCTCGAACCTGGCTCGGAATCCTCGTTGCGAACGCGCCAGGAGCTCGACCCACGCGGCTCGTCGTCGCGCGGCGACCGCGCGCGCTCGGGGCCCGGCTCGCCGGATTCGCTCGAGTCGCGCATGGTCTCCCAAAACGGTTGCTGGTGGCGCACGCGCGAGTTCGTGCGCTCCAGCCGGCTCAGACCCTGCTCGCCGACGTCGTCGTGGCCCCAATCGAAATCGGGCGACACTTGGCGATCGAGTTCGCTCGAGTCTTGTCGCGAGAGCAGCGTGGGCAGCATGCTGCGCGCGCGAGAGACGCCGTTGCCCGGCACGTACACGGTGAGCGGCTCGCCGCGATCGGGCAGGATGTCCCCGCGGATTTGCGGGTTCAGCTCGCGCAGGCGCCGCACGCTCGTGCCCGCTGCGCGCGCGAGCAGCGAGAGCCGGACACCGGAGGGGATCTCGATCTCCGCGGCGTCCATCGGCGGCGCGAGCTCGACGTCGCCGAAGCCGAAATATTCGAGATTGTTCAGCAGCACGGCGACCGCTTGCACCTTGGGCACATACAGGGCCGTCTCGCGCGGCAGCGCGTTGGGGATCTGCGACAGCGCCCAAAAATCGTCGGTCTGGTACTGATCGATGCGCTCGCTCAGGCCCTTGTAGCCCATATTGTAAGCGGCGAGCGCCAGATCCCAGGATTGAAAGCGGGCGTGCAAATCCGCCAAATGGTCGGCGGCGGCCGCCGTCGCGGGGAAGATGCTCTGGCGCTCGTCGTAGTCGCGCTCGACCTTGAGGCCGTACGCCCGCGCCGTTTCCGGCATGAACTGCCAGAGGCCCGTTGCGCCCGCGCTCGACACCGCTGTCGGCCAGAACCCGCTCTCGACGAACACGAGTGCGAGCAGATCGCGCGGCAGGTCTCGTTGTTCGAGCGCGCGTGTGACGACGTTGCGATAGCGCCCGCTGCGGCGCAGCCAGGTCGTGAACAGCTTGCGTCCCTCGCCCGAATTCGAAAAGTAGCGGATGTATTTGGCCACGCGCGCGTTGCGCTGCACGGGAATCGCGGGCAGCTTGAGGCCGCTCGGCCACCCCGGATGCGCTTCGTCGGGCAAGGACTGCGACACCTGCCAACTGTCGGCTTCCGGAGTCGTGCACGCGACCGGAGCCGCTGCCGGCGCCGACATGTCGAGCGGGCCGAGCTCCGGGAATAGCCCTGCTTCGGCGCGGCGGAGGGCGCGCAGCTCCGGTGACTCGGCGCCCAGGTGCGGCGATTGAAATCGCTGCGGCGCGTCGGTGGCCGCTGACGGGGCGGCCTTCGCCGTCGGGGACTGCAGATCCTGGTGCGGCCAGAACGGTATGAGCGCGGCGAGCAGCGTGGGCGGCCCTCCCTGCGCGGAAATTCCGCCGATAATCAATCCGGCCAGCGCAGCGACGGAGTAATTCGATCGGTTGTTCATCGGGTACTACAGGGTATTCAAAAAAACTACACAGGCCTACATTACAACACATATTCGGCCTGTTGGCCGAATCAAGCGCGACCCAACTCGTCTCGACCGAGCCGTCGCCTGCAAGCGCCGACCCTATTTGCTCTGATCGGTAGCGGCAGAAACGAACACGCGATCCCAGATCGATGGATCACTCTCCACGACACGCTCGTGGACCCACGACAGAGTGCGTTCCCGCTCGGACTTGCGTAGATCGCGCCCCTCCGAGTCGGTCGCTGCAACTTGTTCGAGCAGCTTGATCCCGGTCGGTTGATACGTCGGCGTCGTCACGAGCGTGTACTTCACCTTGCCGAGGTTGCCGGGCTCGGAATCGTTCGAGAAGCGCACGCGCTCGAGCGGAATCTCGGCGAGCTCGGTCAGACGACCGGACCACGGGAGATACACGAAGAGGGTCGAGTCGCAGGCTTCGTCGGGTTTGCGCCCGGTACAGCGATCGTCCAGCGCGGTGATCAGGAGCTCGGAGCCCATGCGCTCGAGCCCGAGGCGGCTGCGCTTCGGCTGACCGCGATAGGCGCCCACCGAATAGACCTCCGCGTACTCATCGAGCACGCGCACGATGGCGAGAACGCCCGCCGCGTCGCCGTCCGGACGCTGATGTGTCTTGATCCAGACCACTTTGATGCGGTTGGCGCCGCCGCCGAACACGATGTCCCCCGTCTCGCTCGTGAGCGGGCTGCGCACGGGAATGGCGCCTGCGAAGGCAGGATCCTTGAAGATGGGCTGGCCCGTGCAGGTGAGGGCACCGGCGGGAAGGGTCTGCGAGAGCTCGTTATAACCCGGAAAGACTAATTTCCAATATTGAGAATCGGACAGCTGGCGCATGAACGCCGCGTCTTTCCGTGGCGGTAGCCGCATCACGCAAGCCGCCAGCGGTGCGGCACGGCGCGACGGATCGGAGCTCACCGATGTCGCCGGCTCGCCGCCGCAGGCGGAGAGCGGCAGGGCGCTGAGCAACAGCCCCAGGATGCAGGCCTGCTTTTCGCGGATTTTCTGGCTGACGCCGTACATGGGTGCGCTCGCGCCCGAATTACACACTCAAACCTAGGAAAGACCAATTTTTCGGCGGCGCGACCGACTGGGACCCGCTCGCGGTCGCGGAGCCGGGTAGCGTTTGGTGTCCTGCGCCTCCGCGAGCGGGAGCCACGCGACCGCTTGGAGCCGATGTTGAACTGGCGGACGTTCGGACGGCAAGCCGGCTTCTTGCAAACGGCGCGAAATGAGCCGGGCGGCGAAGACCAGTTGAAACCGCGCCCCACCGCGCGTAGCCTAGCGCTGGGTGTGCAGGGTGATTACTCGTTTCAAAACCTGGGGGATCGACGACTAGCGCGCATGTCCCTCGCACAACCCTGAAGGGCAACCATGGCATACGAGTTTTACGTTTCAATCGAAGGCACGAAACAAGGGAAATTCAAGGGCGAGAGTCCGCGCGAGTCCTGGAAGGACAAGATCCCCGGGCTGTCCTACTCTCACCAGATCCAATCGCCGCGCGACATCGCGACGGGACAGGCGAGCGGCAAGCGCCAGCACGGTCCGATCACGATCACGAAGGAATGGGGCGCTTCCACGCCACAGTCGTTCCAGGCGCTCGTGACGAACGAGGTGCTGAAGACCGTGTTTTTCGAGTTCATCCACACCACGGCGGACGGCGCGGAAGAGGTGTACCAGACCGTCAAGCTCACGAACGCGACGGTGTGCAGCGTCCAGTACAAGACCGGCCAGGGCGAGAGCGCCGAGTCGGCGAAGACCCAGTCGACCTACGACACGCACGAGCTCGAAATGGTCTCCTTCACGTACATGCGGATCGAGATGGAGAACCTGCCGGGCAAGACGTCGGCGGCGGACGACTGGCGCCAGTAAAGCGCGGGTGTCTCGCTCGGCGCTGGGACCGACGCCGGCCGTCCGAACGCGGACGGTCCGGCTTTTTGCCCACGCCGGGTGAGATGCTGGCGGGACCGTAGCTCGTGGCAACCAATCTGGGACCTTCGCTGCTTGCGCGAATCCGGCGGCCCGAGCCAGCGGGGGGGCGGCGACAGCCGACGGACGAAGAGCTGCGCCGGAGCGTGCTCGAGCACCTGCGCGCGATGTGCATGACTCGTCACGGCACGCTCGTGACGGCCCCCGACTACGGTATCGCGGACGTGAGCGAGATGCTGCACGCGTTTCCGGATGCGATCGCCGAAATGGCGCGTGCGATTCGCCACACGCTGCAGACCTACGAACCGCGGCTCAGCAACGTGCGCGTCAAGCACATCCCGACCGAGGACATGACGTTGCGCTACGAGCTCACCGCCCAGCTCGTGACCAAGAGCAGCAAGGTGCCGGTGGAGTTCGAAACTTCCATCGATCCGAGCCGGCGTATTACCATCCGCTAGGAGCGCGTGTTCAATCGCTACTACCAAGACGAGCTCGCGTACCTGCGCGACCTCGGGCGCGAATTTGCCCAGGCGTACCCCGCGCTCGCGCCCATGCTGGCGGATCGCGGCGGCGACCCCGACGTCGAGCGCCTGCTCGAAGGCTTCGCGTTCCTGACCGGTCGCATCCGCCAGAAGCTCGACGACGAGCTGCCCGAGCTGATCCTCACCGTCGCTTCGCTGCTGTTTCCTCAGCTCATCCGCTCGCAGCCGAGCGCGTCCATTCTGGAGCTTTTGCCGCTCGCGAGCGCGCTGCGCGAGCGGCGCATCGTGCCGGCCGGCACGGAGTTCGACAGCACGCCGGTGGACGGCACGCGCTGCCGCTTCCGCTCGACCACAGACTGCGAGCTCGTGCCGTGGCAATTGCAGAGCGCCCAGCTCGAGTCGGTGCCGGGCGCGCAGCAGCTGCGCTTCACGCTGCATTCTCCGAGCGGCCTGCCGATAGCGAAGGTCGCGCCGGAGAAAGTGCGCCTGTTCCTGGCGGGCGACGAGCGTCAGTCGCTCACGCTGCTCACCTGGCTCGCGCAGCACGCGACGGACGTGGTGCTGTCCGCGGCTCAGCCCGGAGGCGCCGCGAAGGAGCTCTCGCTCGGCAAGGGCTCGATCCAATTGCCGGGCTTCGACGGAGATCCGCTGTTTCCGGTGGATGATCTGGCGTTCCCCGGCTTTCGGCTCCTTCAGGAATACTACGCGCTGCCGGCGAGGTTCGCGTTCGTCGAGATCGCGAACCTCGCGCGCGTCGAGCAGCTCGCGCCCGAAGCGACCGAGCTCTCGGTCAGCGTGCGCTTCGACAGCCGCGTGCCGAACATGCCGGTGCTGCCGCCGGACTCGCTTAAGTTGCACTGCGTGCCGATCGTGAACGTGTTTTCGCACACGGCGGAGCCGATTCGCGTGATGCGCGAGCGCGAGCAGTTCATCGTCCGGCCCGCGGGGCTGCGGCCCGGCCACGGCGAGGTGTACTCGATCGAACAGGTGCTCGGTGTGATCAGCGGCAGTGCGGAGCGCTTCGTGATCCCGCCGTTCTTCGATTTTTCGCACGCCGGCGCGCTCGCCGAGGAGAAGCGCGTGTACTACTCCGTCCACCCGCGCCCGAGCGTGGTCGGAGACGGCGTCGATCCGTACGTGTCGCTCGGCACGGCCGAGAACAGCGGCGTCTTGCCCGACATCGACGTACTGTCGATCGACCTGCTCGCGACCAACGGCAAGCTCGCCAACGGTCTGCGCGTCGGTGAAATTGCGACGGCGACCGCCAGCTCGCCGCCCTTCGCGTCGTTCCGCAATCTGCTGGCGGTGACGAGCTACGTCGCGCCGCCGCTCGGGCAGGAGCTGCAATGGCGCGCGACCGCGCACGCGGCCATGAACCTGCGCTCGCTGACCGAGCCGGAAGTTTTGCGGTCGATGCTGTCGATCTACAACCTCGGCGCGATCAGCGATCGGCAGGCGGCGCGCGCCAACGAGCTGCGCGCGCTGGCCCTGCGCGACGTACGGCTCAAGCCCGCGGAGCGTCTGTTTCGTGGCATCCCTGTGCGTGGCGTGGCTCTCGAGATAGATCTCGACGAGAGCGGCTTCGCCGGCGACGGCGATCTGTTCCTGTTCGGCGCCGTGCTCGAGCGGTTGTTTTCCCACTACGTGTCGCTCAATTCGTTCAGCATGACGACCGTCCGCGCACTACAAACCAAAGCCCGGTACGCATGGCCAGCCCGCAGCGGCAACCTGACGATGATCTGAAGCAGAGCCTGGCGAGCGGCGGCACGCGCTTCTCGTTTTTCCCGGCGGTGTTTCTGCTGCAACGGTTGTGGCCGGACGCGGTCCCGCTCGGCGAGCTCGGCCCTGTCGCCAAGGAAGCGGTGCGCTTTCGCCACGACCACCGGCTCATCTTCAACCCGGGCGACGTGAGCTCGATCGTGCTCCGCCGCGATCGGCAGGGGCGCATCTCGCACGCCGAGCTGACGGAGACTTTCATCGGCTTGACCGGCACCGTGTCGCCGCTCTCCGCTGCGATGTTGGAGGACGTGCTGCAGGCGGAGGCCAACGACGAGCCTTCGTTGCGCGCGTTTTACGATCTGTTCCACCACCGCATCGCGAGCCTGTTCTTTCGAGCCTGGAAGAAATATCGCTTCGCGGCTAGCTTCCGTGTCGGCGGCGACGACATCTTCACGCGGCGGGCGCTGGCGTTCGTGGGCATCGACAGCGCCGGGCCGACCCCGGACTCGGGCCTGGGGCCGCTGGAACAATTGGCGCTCGCACCGCTGTTGGCGCTGCGCGTGCGCTCCGGCCGCACGCTGGAGGTGGTGCTGAGACGGGCGATCGGTCCGCTCGCGCCCGGCGCGCACATCTGGGTCGAACCTTTCGTGCAGCGCCGGGTCGAGATCGACCAGGAGGAGCGCGTGGCGCTCGGCGTGCGCAGCACCACGCTCGCCGTAGACATGGTGATCGGCCCGAGCGTAATGGACCAATCGGGGCGCTTTCGCGTGCACATAGCCCCGGTATCACACGACGTGTACGAGTCGTTGATGCCGGGCGGCCGCCATTATTCGCGCGTGCGCAACGTGATCGAATTCTTCTCGCGCGGTCACCTGGAGGCGGAGCTCGAGGTCGAGGTCGAGGGCAAGAGCAGCGGTTTCGTGCTCGGCTCCGAGCGCAGCTCGCGCCTCGGCGCGACGACGCAGCTCGGCGAAGCCGGCGCACACGCGCTGCGCATGCGCGTGCTGCTCAGCGAGAACTTGGCCGAGGCCAAGCCGTACGCCGTGCGGGAGCCGTCGAACTAGTCTCGAGTTGAGCGGTCTTTGCGAGAAAGCCTCGCGGGAGCTCGTATGACTTGGGGAAGCTCTAACGCTACAGAACTTGCAGCGTCTCTATTACGCGCGACATCTCTTCGTCGGCTGACTCCAGCGACTGACCCTGGTGTACAATCTGTACGACGACCACGCGGTGCTCGCTGCGCACCAGGTACTCGCGGCTGACGTTCACGAAGGGACTCTTGGGGGCCGGCACCGAGCGCTGCACGTCGTAGGCGCGCGCTTGCGCGTTCCAGGTCGTGGCCGGGACGCCGCCGGCGAGCAGCAGGCCGCCGGACTTTTTCACGTCGTCCTCGTAGCGGGACATCAGCACGCGCCAGGGGTCGAGCGGCGACTCGACACGCTCGTACACGGCGAACGTGATCTCGCGCGGTGAAACGTATTCGATGAAGCGCTTCTGCGGCTCGAGGCTCGCCGAGCGGACGATCCAGTCCTGCGGGCGGGAGATGCGCACGGTCGAGCCCAGGACCTGCACGCCCAAGTAGGGATAGTGGGCGCCGCTCGCCAGATCGAGCGGCGGATAAGGCTGCTCGATTTCCTGCATTTGCGCCGCGGTCAACTGACCGAACGACTCGTAGAACGTCCGGTTCTTGAAGGCGATCGGATCGGGTCCCGAGCTGCAGCCGGAGGCGGTTGTCAGGCACAGGGCAACGGTAAAAATCGCGGCTCTCACGATGATGGGCGAGTTTAGCAACGAGCGGCCTCGGGCGGCCAAGATCCCGCACGTGGCGGGGCACGCTCCCGGCGTGCAGCAAATTGGGCGTCTCGGCGCGGAGCGGCTTAGACTTCACGCCCGCGCATGGCTCTGTTTCTCCGTCTCGTCGGCTGCTCCCTCGCGCTCGGCGCGTGCGGCGTTTCCGCCAATCTCCGCCTGCCGCCCCAGCAAGGTACGGACAAGGTCGAGTCGATGATCCGCGACAGCGACCTGGTCGATCTGGGGCACGGCTCCCCGACCCGGACGCTCGGTGAGCTGCGGCTGCGGCCCGAAGCCTGCCAGGGCATCGAGCTTCGCCCCGACTATTCCCAGCTGCGCGTACAGAATCTGATCGCGTTTTTGCAGAGCGGCGGCTTCGAGGTCAAGGAAACGCGCGCTCGTGGCGACTTGAGCTACCTCGACCTGATGAGCTCCGGCGGACCGGTTCGTCTGCGCGTCGCCACGCTGGACTCGGCGGGGGCGGCGGGCCGCGATCTGCATCAGGCGATCCTGGAGCACGGGCCCGGCTCCTGGGGCGTGCATCGCTCGAATCTGGCCGTGCTCGCGCCGATCGCCGACATCGACGACATGCTGGCATTCGCCTTGAAGACCAGGCTCGCCTGCTGGGGCGTGCTCACGGTGGCCGGTCGCGATGACAGCTTCGTCGTTCCCGGCGGTTACACCGAGCTGTAACTACGCCGAGCCGTGCCCGCAGCGAGCCGTGAGCGGCTCGAGCCATTCGAGGCTTACGAGCCGCATCAAGTCTTCGCGTCGAAGCGCTTGTCGTAAACGAACGCTCGTTTGGCCGTGGTCTCCGCGCCGTCCGGATTCGTCACGGTGATGTCCACGAGCTCACCGTGCGCGCCCGGCGGTGGGATGATTTCGAGCGTGTTTCCATCGAGCAAGATGATCGACAGGGGCCGCCGGTTCTGGAACGTCACGCGCGACCAGGGCACGAAGTTTTCGCCCAAGATGCGCACGTCGATGCCGCCCGCGGTCGGGCCGCGGCTCGGCACCACCGAGTGAATCACCGGCGGCGGCGCGGCCTCGTAGCGGAAGGCGTTCTTTTGCGTATGCGCTTCGCCGTCCTGAAGCTCGAGATCGACGTAGCCTGCCTTGCTCGCCGCGGGCGCGACGAACTCCAGGCTGTGCGCGTCGATGAGCTTGAGATCGATCACCGCGTTTTCACCGAGCTTCACCCGCAACCCGGCGCCGAAGCCGCGGCCTTCGACCCTTACGGTGAAGCCGCCGGTCGTCGCGCCCTGACGCGGAGTGATGCTCACGATCGCAAGCTTCTGTTTGCTCATCTCAGCCGCTGCCGAGGGCAGCCTCGAAGCTGACCTCGTCCAAGGTGATACCGCTGTAGCGGCGCGGCCGCAGCGTGACCTGCAAGCGGCGTGGCCTGTCGAGCAGCTCGATCGCCAGCTCGGGTCCGGGCGGCGCTGCGTCGGAGAAGAGCTCGGCCAGCGTCAGCGCGGTGACTTGTTTGACGGCGTGATCGTCGCTGC
>DASXKQ010000170.1:0-15848 GCA_036496745.1 Polyangiaceae bacterium | reverse complement strand
AACCGCACCTCGACGACCCAATGCGAAAGCCCAAGTCATAGGCGTTTCTCGTACCATTCGAGTTCGGCCGCCGCAACCTGCGGCACCCGCTTGCAGTTCTGTTGGCCAAGCGGCACGAACGCGAGGAAAACACGGACGGATCAAAATGCATCCCACCCGACGTCGCTCCCTATTCGCCCTGTCCACCACGGCCCTTCTGCTGGCTTTCGGCGCGGTCGCCAGCGGGCAGGCGCCCGACGCGCTGCTCCGCCGGTACCCATACGATCCCGCGTGCCCATGGGGGCGGATCTCCAACGGCAAGGGCATGATTTTGCGCTGTGTCTCGGAGAGCGAGGCTCAGGCTCTGCGCGCTGGCGCCGTCCCCGCGCAAGCCGCGACGACGACCGGCGGCACGCCCTCGAGCGGCTCGGCCCCGGCCGCGAGCGCGCCCCCGGTCGCGAGCGCCGCAAGCGCCACCGCTCCAGCCGCGAGCGCGAGCGCGGACGACGCGAACGATAACGACGGAAACCCGCCGTCGGTCGGCGCCGACATCGAGGTGACGGTCGGCCCGGTCACCGCGGACAGCGGCCAGCTCGGAGTCGGAAAGCTCGGCGCGCCGCGTGACCGCTATGTGAAATGTCTGCTCGACAACGGTGGACTGAAGGACAAGACGGCCGAGGTCCACGTGCGCTTTTTGGTGCAAAAACGCGGCCGCGCCGAGGGTGTCTCGGTCGTGAAGCGCGTGAATGTCTCGGCGGAAGCCGCGCGCTGTGTGTCCGAGGTCGTCGATCGCCGCTATGTGGGCGTGCCCGAAGCGCCGATCGTCGGTGCTACGGTGCTGGTGAAGTTCGCCAAGGTCGGGAAGTGAGTGACGCCCCAGAATCTCCGTACGCGGCGCGTGAGCGCAAGTACAACGAAGAAGCAGAACGACACGCGGCGCGTTCGCGCACGGTATCGAACCTGCGCGGGCTGTCGTTCGCCGCATTCGCGATTTGCTTCGTGTGCCTAGCTCTCGGCAAGGCGAAGAACGTCTCTGGTCCTGGTTGTTTGCTCGGCCTCGCTGCGTTCATCGCGCTGGTGGTCGAGCACGGCCGCGTCATCCGCCGCGAAGATCTCGCGCGCCGTTTCGCGCGGGTAAACCGCGACGCGCTCTTGCGCGTGACGGGCCGCTTCTCAGAGCTCGCCGAGACGGGGGCCGCCTTCGCCGACGCCGCTCACCCGTACTGCGACGACCTCGACGTGTTCGGCCCGGGCTCCCTCTTTCAACGACTGAGCGTCGCGCACACGCGCATGGGCCAGCACAAGCTTGCGGGGTTCTTGCGGACGCGCGCGGCGCCGAGCGAAATCCGCGAACGCCAAGTGGCGGTGCGCGAGCTCGCTCCCCTGCTCGAGCTGCGCCAGCGGCTCGAAGCGCTGGCGCTCGCCGTGGTCGATCCGGGGCCGCGCAGGCGGGAGGCGCCGAGCCCCGAGCCGCTGTTGAGCTGGGCGGAGTCGGCACCGGTGCTCACGCGCCGTCCACTGGTGATCTGGCTTGCGCGCATTTTGCCGTTCTTCACGGTCGCTGGCTTGATCGCCTGGACCAGCTTCGGACAGCCGGTTTGGGCGTTCGTAGTGCCCGCACTCCTGGCGCGCTTGCTCTTGGCGCAGGCGGGCTCTGAAACAGCGCGGGTGTTCCGGGCAGTATCGGAAACGCAGGGCGCATTTTTGCGCTACGGCACGCTGCTCGCCGAAATCGAAAGCCTCCAGGCGTCAGCGCCGCTGCTCAAGCAGGCCCAGGCGCGCCTGAGGCAGAGCGGGCGCACGCCGTCGGTCGAAATGCGTCGCTTCGAGCGGGCCGTCGGCTACTTCGAACTCAAACACAACGGAATGATTCATCCGTTCGTGGACACGCTCTTGATCTGGGACGTGCACTGCGTGCTCGCGCTCGAAGCGTGGCAAGCGTCCGCAGGCCGCCACGTGCGCGAGTGGCTCGACGTCGTGGGCGAGGTCGAGGCGCTCTCGTCGCTCGCCGGTCTGGCCCACGACGAGCCAAGCTTCGCTTTCCCCGAGCTCGCGAGCTCGATGCGCTTCGCGGCGCGCGGCTTGGGTCATCCGCTGATCGACTCGGCGCGCCGCGTCGTCAACGACGTGAACTTGCCGGAAGCCGGCCGAGCGCTGCTCGTCACGGGCTCCAACATGTCCGGCAAGAGCACGCTCTTGCGCTCGATTGGCCTGGCCTCGGTGCTCGCGTTCGCGGGCGGGCCGGTGTGCGCCGAGAGCTTGACGCTGAGCGAGCTCGATCTGATTACCAGTATGCGCATCAGCGACTCGCTCTCACGCGGCGTCAGCCACTTTTACGCCGAACTGAAGAAGCTGAAGGCCGTCGTCGACGCCGCGGAAAGTAGCGCGCCGGTCTTGTTTTTGCTCGATGAAATTCTGCACGGCACGAACTCGCTCGAGCGGCAGCTCGGCGCACGCTGGGTGATCGGGCGGCTGATCGCGCGTGGCGCGATCGGCGCCGTATCCACGCACGACATGGGCCTCTGCGAGTTGTCGCCGGATTTGATGGCGCGCGTGGAGCTCGTACATTTTCGTGAAAGCGTGCAGGGCGACGAGATGACCTTCGACTACCGCATGCACGAAGGCCCCGTCCAAGCCGGGAACGCGCTCAAGCTCATGCGCCAAATCGGACTCGACGTGCCGCTCGCTTAGGGGTCCGCGAAATCCTAAGCCAGCCGCGGCCCAGCCAGCGCCCACGCGGCGATCCAAATCGCCGCGGCGCCGGCTAGCGCGGCACCAGTACCGAACGCAGCCAACGCCCCGAAGCGCTGCCACACCGCGCCCGTCAACAGACTCGCGGGAATCGCGCTGATGCCCAGTACGAAGTTGTAATACCCGTACGCTTTGCCGCGCAGTGCGAGCGGCGCCAGGTCCTTCACGATGGCCTTCTCGGTCGGCTCGGTGAGTCCAAAAAACAAGCCGTACACCAGAAATGCGGCGCACACGTGGAGCGCGCTCTTGGCCAGGCCAAAACCGAGATAGGCGAGCGCGTACACGGACCAACCCGCGATCACGAGCGCGACGCGCGGGACGCGATCGGCGAGCTGCCCGCCGAAGTAGTTGGTCACCAGTTTGACGACGTGAAAAGCCGTCCACAAGATCGGCATGGCGACGACCGACACACCGACGTCATGCGCGCGCAAGAGCAAGAAGGCGTCCGTGGAGTTGCCGAGCGAGAACAACAGCAAGATCGCGAAATAGTGTTTGAGCCTCGCCGGCAGCGTGCTCGGCGTTTCGCTCTGAGTCGCCAAGGCTGGCGCGGCCGCGACGTTCTCACTCGACTCGCTCGCACCACTCACGCGCGCTTCTCGCACGACCGAAACGCACAACGTCGCGAGCAGTCCGGGCACGATCGCCGCCCAAAACACGCTACGCAGCGACCAACCGAGGCCGAGCAAGCCCGTCGCGATCAGCGGCCCGAGTACGGCCCCTGCATGATCCATGGCTTGATGAAAGCCGAATGCGCGCCCGGCCTGGCCCGCCGGAGCGGCGTTTGCGATCAATACGTCTCTCGGCGCAGAACGCACGCCTTTGCCCACGCGATCGCTGACGCGCACGACCAGCACGTGCCAGGGCGCGTGCGCCACCGCGACGAATGGCCGTACCAAGGACGCGAGCGCGTAGCCTGCGACCACCAGCGGCTTTTTGCGCGGCAGTCGATCGGCCCAGAGCCCAGAGCCCAACTTGAGCAAGCTCGCCGTCGCGTCCGCGATGCCCTCGATCAGGCCGAGAAACGCGGCGCCACCGCCGAGCGACGCGATGAACACCGGCAGCAGCGGGAAGATCATCTCGGTGCCGACGTCGGTGAACAAGCTGGTCAGGCCAAGCACCAACACCGCGCGCGGCAGTGGTGACCGAGCGGTAGAACCGGCCGGTTTCCCTTCGCTAGGACTGAATTTGTTCACGCATGGCTTCTTGCCGCGAGAAGCCGCCTGAGAAAAGCCCTCGCAATCGATGGAGACGTATGTAGGATGCCGTCACCTTTCAGGACCTCCCTGATCCACGAGGCGCGTCATGACCAAACAGGGCTCGTGAGAGGCGAGTGAGAGCCCCGAAAGGCCTTAGGATTCACGGGGTCTGCTTGACGGGCTATCTGGACGCACGCTAACTTGGAGTGTTCGGTAATCACATGGAAATCGTCGGACGGCATCGAGGGCAGCCCGTGCATCACGCAAATGCGTGGTCCCGCCGATCGATTAATTTTCCGACAGAGCTGCAGCGTGATTCGACGGAGCTTTCTTGAGCGACGACGAGAAAACCAGAGTCACTCAAGTCGTCCAAGGTCCGCCACCGGAGGGCCCGTCCAACGATTGTCTGGTGGTGATTTATACGGCCGAACCAGGCCTGCTCGGCAAGCGTTTCGTGCTCGATCGCAGCCCGATGCGCGTGGGGCGCGGCGCTGACAACCACGTCGTGCTCGAAGGCGACTCGGTATCACGCCGGCACGCCCACTTCGAACGGCGCGGCACGTCCTGGTATGCCGTCGACGACGGCTCGACCAACGGCACCTACGTGAACGAAGAGCAGATCAGCCACGAAGCGCTACTCACCAACGGCGATCGCATCAAGGTCGGCCCTTCGATTCTCAAGTTCTTGTCGGGCGCGGACGCTGAAGCCAAATACCACGAAGAGATCTATCGCATGACGATCGTGGATGGCCTGACGCAGATCCACAACAAGCGATACCTGTTCGAGGCACTCGAGAAAGAACTGATCCGCGCGCGTCGCTACGAGCGCGACCTGAGCGTCTTGATGTTCGACATCGATTTTTTCAAGCGCATCAACGATCAGTACGGGCACTTGGCGGGCGATCACGTATTGCGCGAGCTCGCCCGCATCGTGCAAGATCGCATTCGGCGTGACGAAGTGTTCGCTCGCTACGGCGGCGAAGAGTTCGTGATCGTTCTGCCGGAAACATCGTTGCCCGGCGCGGTCGCGCTCGCCGAAAACCTGCGCGCTCGCGTCGGAACGCACGTCTTCACCTTCCAGGGTGAGCAAATCCCCGTCACTGTCAGCATCGGCTGCGCGCTCTTGCAGGACGACAAGGCGGCCCCCGATCTCATCCAACGCGTCGACGAGAAGCTTTACCAGGCCAAGCGCAGCGGCAGAAATCGCGTCTGCTCGTAGCGCGCGTTCGCTGCGCGGATGGCGCGTGCCATCGATGCTAGACAGAGCCCTAGCAATGAGCGTCACCGATAGGCCCCCCGCGCCGGAGCAAGACCCCGGACAAGACGCTCCGTTCATTGCGGTGCGTCCGCCCGGTCCGTCCTCGCGCAGCTGGCTCGTGCGCCATGCACGCGTGGCGGCGCCGATGGGACCGCGCCCGGCGCACTCGGAGGGAGACCTGAGCGCGCGGCCTTCCGGCGTCGTGTACGCGACTGCCAAGGGTAGCAACGTTACGGACGTGGACGGTAATCGCTACGTCGATCTAGCGGGTGGCTTCGGTGCGATGTTGCTCGGACATCGTCACCCACACGTCGAGCGAGCGCTTTTGCTGGAATCGGAGCGGCTATGGCAAGCGCTCGGCGATGTGTACCCCGCCGACGCGAAAATCGCTCTGTGCGAGCGCTTGGCCGCCCTCCACCCAAGCAAGCACGCCCAAGTGATCCTCGCTCAGTCAGGCTCCGACGCGATCGCCGCTGCGCTCAAAACGGCGCTGCTCGCGACGGGCAAGCCGGGCGTCCTCGCGTTTGGCCACGCCTACCACGGGCTTGGCTACGGGGCGCTCGCCGCCTGCGGGCTGCGTGAGAGCTACCGGGCGCCGTTCGCCGCGCAGCTCAACCCGCACGTCTCGTTCGTCGACTACCCGTCGAGCAGCGAGCATCTCGAGCAGCTGCTCGAGCAGGTGGCCGGGCGCCTCCAAACGCAGCCGATCGGCGCCGTGCTCGTCGAACCCATCCTCGGCCGCGGGGGCATCGTCATACCACCCGAGCAATTCTTGCCGGAGCTCGGGAGACTCACGCACGCGCAGGGCGCGCTACTCATTGCAGACGAGATCTGGACCGGGCTCGGCCGTTCGGGCGCCTGGCTTTTCTCGGCGAAAAGCGGCCGTTTTCCCGACCTCGTTTGCCTGGGCAAGGGGCTCGGCGGTGGACTGCCGATCAGCGCGGTGATCGGCAGCGCGCAGTTGATGCAATGCTGGAGTCGCGAAGCCGAAATCGTGCACACCTCGACATTTGCGGGCACACCGCTGGCCTGCGCTACGGCGATCGCCACGCTCGACACCTTGTCGCGCGACGCTTTGGTCGAGCGTTCGCACGCACTGGGTGCAGAATTTCGGGATCGCCTCGTCCTCGCACTGACGACTCGAGCACCCAAGATCACGGTACGCGGTCAAGGCATGATGGTCGCGCTCGATCTGGGCGCGACCCCAGGCAAGGCTGGGCTTTTGGCGCGCGCGCTGCTCGAGCGTGGCTACATCACGTCCACCGGTGGCGGCCAGCGCGAAGTACTCGTGCTGACGCCGCCGCTCACGATTTCCAAACCCCTGCTCCTCGACGCCGCTGGCGCGATCGCCGAGGCGGCTGGAGCGCTGTGCGCGTGAGTTTGCTCGCGCGCTCCGACGCGCTGCACACCGAGGTACGCGCCTTTGCAGCCGGTACGAACGCACGAGGCTTTGCGGAGCTCGCCCGAGAAATCGCCGAATTTCAGGCCGAGTTCTCGCCCGGCTATGCCCGGCTGGTCGCGGCCGCAGCACCCGCGCCGAGCAGCGTGGAGCGTTTACCCGGCGTACCCTCAGAGGTGTTTGCGCTCGCGCGCGTCGCCGTTCACCCCGGAGAACTCGACACGCTACGCTTCAAGACGAGCGGGACCAGCAGCGGCGCCCGAGGCATCCATGCGCTGCGCGTCACCGAAACCTACCGCGCGCTAGCGCTCGCATTCGGACGCGAAGCGCTGCTGAGGAGCGACGCGCCAACCCACATCGTGGCGCTCGCGCCGCGTCCGACGATTCCGGCGAGCTCTTCGCTCGGCTTCATGATGACGCTCTTCATGGAACATTTCGACACACGGGGCGCGTCGGCGCGCGACCTGACGACGCGCTTCTTGATCGACGAGCGTGGGCTTGATTTGCCCGCCCTCGAACGGGCGTTGCAGCGGACTCGCGAAAGCGGAGAACCGCTGCTCGTGCTGGCCACTTCCTTTGCGCTCGTCGAACTACTCGATCGACTAGGCACTCGTACGCTCGGCGCGCACGCGCAAACGACGGTCATGCAAACCGGCGGTTTCAAGGGGAAAAGCCGGGAAATCCCGGCGAGCGAGCTACGCGCGGGGATCGCTCGCGCTTTCGGCATCCCGGAGGGTAGCGTCGTGGGCGAGTACGGTATGACCGAGCTCACAAGCCAAATGTACGAAGCGACGTTGCGCGGCAGTGCTCTCAACACGCGCTATGAGGGCCTGCCCGGCCGCTACTATGAGCCGCCCTGGCTGCGCGTGATCCCGGTCGATCCGGTCGCGCTCGAGCCCGTCGCAGACGGTGAGGTCGGCATCGCGCGGATCATCGACCTCGGCAACGTCGACTCCGCGGTCTGTATCCAAACCCGTGATCTCGTGCGTAGGCACGATCGCGGCTTCGAACTGCTCGGGCGCGCAGCAGGCGCCGTACCGCGGGGATGCTCACTTTCGATCGAGGAATTTTTGGCGGCCGCGCGGCAAGCCCCGAGCGTCCAGGCGGAGATCCGAGCGCCACGGGCAATGACCAGGACGAGTGGGGTCGTCTCCAACCACGCAAAACGCCGAGCCCGCCTGGAGCCGCTTCTGACCGCGGCTCGTCAGCTCGCCGATCCGAATCACGCGCGCGGTCAAGCCGCACGCGGCGCGCTCGCCGGCTCGTCGGATTTGTCGTCGCAGGGCATCGATTTTGCCCTGGAAAATAGCCTCGAAACGCAGCCGAGCGAAGCCGAACTCGCGTGCCTGCTGAGCTCTGCTCCGGAGTGCCAGCGCGCCCACGTGCTGCTCTCGGCAGGCGTGTTCACCGCCGCGCATCGCGCGATCGCGATCGCGCTCGGCGCGTCCGAGCAGGTGTGCGTGCGACCGTCCCGCCGCGACCCCGAGATGGCTCGCCTGCTGCTCGCAGGAGCTCCCGGATGCTTCGCGGTCGTCGACGCGCTCGCTCCAACGCTCGGCGATCATGTGTGGGCCTATGGGCGCGATCAGACGCTCGATCAACTCGCGCTCGAGCTGCCGGCAAAGGTCGTGCTACATCGACACGGCGCCGGCTTCGGCGTCGCGCTGCTCACTGAAAGCGAGGGACTCGATCTCGCTGCCCTTGCCGACGCTCTCGCCCGCGACGTCGTGCTCTTCGACCAGCGCGGTTGTCTGAGCCCGCGCGTGCTGCTCGTGCACGGCTCGCAACGCTTCGCCGAGCGCACCGCGGCGGCGCTCGCCAGCGCGCTCTCCTCGTTCGAAGAGCGCGTACCGCTCGGACGGCTACGGCCGAACGAGCTCGCCGAGAGCGCGCAGTATCGCGAGAGCGCGCGCTACGCGGCCCAATTGGTGCCCGCCGGGCGCGGCTTCGTCAGCCTGGCTGACGCCGATGAGTGGCTACTGCCGCCCGTGGGTCGCAACCTGCACGTGCTCGCTACGCACGACCCTGTTCGGCTGCTCGAGCGCTGGCGCCGATACATAACGACCGTCGGCCTGCACGCGAGCGTTGCCCTCGAGCACGCGATCGTCGATGCATTACCCGGCGCGCGCGTGGCGGCGTTCGGGCATATGCAAACACCGCCCTTCGACGGCCCCGTCGATCGCCGGCTCGAATGATTCAGACGCGACCGGCGAGCTTCTCCGCTCGCTCGCGCGCTTGCTCGATGATTGGACGCGCGTCGGCAGTGGAGAAGCCGAGGTGCTCAGAAAGATCCTTGAGCAGCTTCTCCTCGGCCTTGGTCTGCTTGCCGTCCGCATGCGTGAGCAAAGCCGCGTGCGCCAAGAGCACCTCGCGGCTCTCGTGATCGAATGCGTCGAGCGGCACGTCGTCCTTGATCGTGCGTTTCTTCTTGGCAAACTCTTTGATCTCGGCCTCTTCCTCGTCACTCGCTCCGAACGCCCAGAGCAAACTGTCGATCATGCCAATCTCCGGCTCTTTGACGCTGCCGTCGGCCCAAGCCACCACGACCAGAGATTTTACGATGTTCTTTTCACTGGGTGTCATGAGCAAAGGACGATAGCCGAAATCGCCCACCGACGTCGCGCGCTGCCGGAGACGCTGGGAAATTGGCTATTTCGCGGCGAGTCGCCGGACGCTCAGGAAACCAAGCGAAGTCGCCGCCGCCCGTCACCGGCGCGCTCGCGGACGACGACGCTGAGCGGCGCTTCGGGCAGGCTCAAATGCTGCCCCTTGGCGTAAATAGGATGACGACCGCGAGTCTTGTACCACTCCGCGACCGTAGCGGTGTGCTTCATCTTTTCGACGATTTGGCGGAAGCCGACACCGGTATTGTACGCGCAGAACGAGATCTCACCCATCTGTGTACCGTACGGGATGATGCACATCTCCGTACGGCGAAAGTCGTAGTTGAAGAGGTCTTGAAACCACATGCCCGCCACGAATAGGAAGCGCCACTCGAACTCGGCCGCGTCGCCTTCGGTTTCGCCGACGGATTTGCCGCGCGCGCCGATCTGGCTGATGAACTGCCGCACGAACTCCGTCACGCCGTAACCCGGTGGCGCTTTCTCGACGTCGAAGTTGCGGACGAGCGACATCGCCATGCCGAAGATCGTTTGCGCGCGGCCGTGGCCGGCGTCGGCCAGGCTCTGCATGTCGCGCAGCACTTGCTCCACGTTCAGAAACTCGGAAACCGGCAGCATTTGCTTGGTCTTTTTGTGGACCAGCAGCACCGTGCCGATGCCGCAATTCGGATGGCAGCCGCAGTTGAGCGCCCCAAATTCCGCATTTTGCCCGAGCAAGAGGTCGACCACGTTGCTAAACGGGTTCATCGCCGAGAGCGGGAACCAGTCGCGCATCGGCTCGGTGATCCCGAGCTGATCGCGCAAATCATGAGCGAGGTGGCTCAGCGTGTAACGTTCGCGCGCGCGACGAGCGTCGTCGATGTCTTCGTCGCGACCGGTGAAGCTGACCGGTTGGAATGAGACGACGGTGACCTTGTCCGCGTTGTCGATCGCAAACTCGACGATCGGCCCGACCTGCTCGTTGTTCACGCCGTTCACCACCGTGACGACGAGCACGACGTCGATGCCCGCCGCCGCGAGATTTTCAATCGCGCGCAGCTTGACGTCGAACAGATTGCCCACCTTGCGATGGCCGTTCGCCTCGTTGGTGACCCCGTCGAATTGCAGGTAGCAGAGCCGGAGGCCGGCGCGCTTGGCCGCCTGACAAAACTCCGGATCCTGCGCGAATTTGACGCCGTTCGACGCGCACTGCACGCAGAAATAACCGCTCTCGCGCGCGTAGCGGACCGCATCGAGAAAGAACGGGCTCAGCGTGGGCTCGCCGCCGGAAAACTGCACGCTCAGCTGTCGGCGCGGCTTGACCGACAAGCTATCGTCCAGGATCTGCTTGATCTCCGGCCACTCGAGCTCGTGCACGTAGCCGACTTGATTGGCGTCCATGAAGCACGGGTCGCACATCATGTTGCAGCGATTGGTGAGGTCGACCGTGAGCACGGAGCCACGGCCGTACTTGATCGTGGAGCTGCCGTGATCGCGAAGTTTGCTCTTCGGCGCTTCGAAATCGCGACCGGGAAAAAGTCGCTCGATGCGCGCGAGAAACGCCGGATCGACGCTGATCACGTCTTCTACCAGGCCGTGCCGCTGGCAGGTCTTGCGCATCACGATCTTGCCGTTCAGCTCGACGATGTCCGCTTTGACTTCGCCCGGCTGACCGTGGACGAAGTCGTCGAGATCCGCGCGGCCGGAGAGCACCGCTTCACGCGCCTCTTTCACGCAGGTGGGGCAAAGAGAATCGGTTTGGCGGGGCCAGCCGAGCGTGGGGAAAGTACGATCTTTCTTGCGTTGCAACGGCGCGGGCGCCCATTTGGGCTCCATCGCACGCGCCGCAAAGCGCTGGCTCAGCTTTTCGAACAGTGGCCAGAGTTGGTTGGCAGCGCGGCCCAGAAGCTTCTCGGTCTGGGTGCTGAGGCGGCCCACGGCCATATGCATGGGGCGGAGCATACACGTCCCCAAGTCCCCCAAAAGCCCATTCGTCAGACAGCCTTTTGTGGCCTCGAACCCGCCTACAATTCTGTCCTGGGGCAATTCTGCGCCCGAGCGATGCTAGAGCACCGCTATGCGACCGCTGCTGGTGGCCAGTGACGTACACCTGTCCCACGGCGGATCGGGGGCGACCAGCCGCGCGCTCGGCGAGCTCGTGCGCAAGAGCGGCGGGCACGAGCTCGTCCTGGCGGGCGACATCTTCAACCTGTCGCTCGATGCCCCGTCGCGGTCCGCGGTGGAGTCCGTGGTCAGCATGTTCGCCGAACACAGCGAGCTGGCCGCGGCTCTCGGCTCGCACCTCGGCGCAGGTGGGGCGCTCACGTTGATCGCCGGCAACCACGACGCAGCCGGCATGGTGCCCGAACTTCGCGAAGCGTTGCTTGGACGCTTCCAGCTCGGCTCGCAGGCAGAGCTCCGAGTGACGCCCTGGTTCGTGCGCAGGGGCAAGGTGCACGTCGAGCACGGTCATTTCTATGATCCGGACAACGCACCCGCCCACCCGCTCGTGGCCTGGTCACCCGAAACCGAGGCGCTCGGTGTGGCGATCACTCGGCGGTTTCTGCGGCAGCACGACGCTTTCGACTTCGCGCACGCGTACGAGACGACGCCGCTCGCCGGCCTGTCGCGAGCGATCAAGCTGTTTGGCGCGCGTACGCCGCTGATGATTGCCCGTTGGTTCTCGGTCGCGAGCAAGCTCTGTACGGAAGCGCGCGATCCTCGGCGCTTCGACGCGGAGCGCAGCACGGGAGCGGAGCGCAGCGAGTCCTTTGCAACCGACGCCGGACTCGACCCGGCCATGATCTTGGCGCTACTCGCGGCGGGACCGCAGCCCACGCATGGCGATTTCGGCGCCACCTTCATGCGCCTCTACAACGATCGCGTGCTGGCAACGCTCGGGCTCCTGTCGGGCGGCGCGGCGCGCCTGCTCGTAAAGAGCCGCGCCGGCAGCGCGCTCGCCGTAGCCTCAGCCTTGTACTTGCTGTCGTCCGTCGCGCGCCTCGGCAACCGCTATGAGGCGCTGCCGGTCCAGCGTCTGCGCCGGGCCGCGCAGCGAGTGCGTGAACTCAGCGGCGCGGAAATGGTGATCTTCGGCCACACCCACGTCGAAGATCAGGCGCTCGGCTACCTGAACTCAGGCTCATTCTGCTACGGGCGCGCCCGGCGACCGTATGTCTACGTGGACGAGCACGGCAATGCCGAGCGCAGGTACGCCTAACGAACAGCGGTCAAAGCGTCACCTGGAGAGGACCTCCCCAAGTTGCTCACTGACTACGGCTTGACCACGTGCGTGCCGGGGGGCGGCGTGAACGTGAACTCCGCGGGCGGAATCTTGACGTTCACTTCTGGATTCAGAAAGTCGAAGCGATTGCGGTTGTTCTGCGCGTCGAGCAGAATCACGCGCGTGACCTGGTACGTGCTCGCGTCCACGTACAAAAGAATGGTTTCGAAGGTCGGCGTCGCGTCGCGCGGCGTGCCCTTGAGCACATAGCCGTTTTCGAAGCCCATCTGCTTGGAGTCGAGCGGCATCGGCTCGAACTTGAACGCTTGCTTCAACTTCGCGCCGCCGACCAAGAACGAGAGCGCGGCCGGATACTGACTGCCGCTGAGCGGCTGCTCGAACATCTGCTTGTTCTCTTTTTCGTAGACGCGAATCAGCTTGCCGTCCGACACGACGCGATTGCCATTGTTCGTGTAGCGCCAGCTCATCTTGCCGGGCTTCTCGAAGATCACTTGGCCCTTGCTGTCGATCGTCTTCGCGTATGCCTTCACCACGTAACGTTGCGTGAAGCCCGCCTTGAAGGCGTGCGATTTGTCGTAGAACGCCTGGACGCGGTCGGCGATCTCGTCAGAGCTGAGCGCTTTGGCCGGGGCTTTGGCGGCGGGCGTCGGCTCCGCGTGAGCCGCGCCACCCCACAAGGCGGCCGCTGAGACGGCGCACGCTACAGCGAGGGCAGAACGTCGGGTGAACAAGGGATTTTTCATGAAACGGCTCGCGCTCACTTTAGCTTACGGCAGAGACCAGCTCAATCAATGCTACGCGCAGATCATTCCAGAGTCGCCTCCGCGTGATCCACTCGGCGTTTTTGCGCCGATCCTCTCAGCTGCAATCGGCTTTCAGCGCACGCGCTTCGCGGCGCCGGCGCGGCGGCGCTTGCCGATCAACGCGCGCAGGCGCTGATTGGCCGACCCTTCGTCTGGGCTGTCGGAGCGCAAGGCCTTGAGCAAGGTTCCGATGCGCAAATGCGTGATGGCGAGCGCGAGCGCATCTGCGGCGTCGGAGGGCGGGAGTTCGTCGAGCGCGAGTACGGCGCGCACCATCAAGGCCACCTGACGCTTTTCGGCCTGGCCTGAGCCGGCGATCGTCTTTTTGACGCGCGCCGGCGCGTATTCGGCTACTTCGATGCCCGAGCGCGCGAGCAAGAGCAGCACCACGCCGCGCGCGTGTCCGAGCTTTGCCGCCGCTTGCGGGTCTTTGTGGAAAAACAAGCTCTCGACCGACCCGACCTCGGGCGCGTAGCGGGCGATCACGGCGCCAAGTTCACCCTCGATCCCGGTGAGGCGGTTGGCAAGAGAGGCGCGCTCGTCCAGATGAATCACTCCGTGCGCGACGTGGCACAGGCGATTCCCCTCGCGTGACACGACACCCCAGCCGAGGTGCCGAGTGCCGGGATCGACGCCGAGCGCGAGCATGGAAGCGTTTTATCAAGTCGGCGAGTGAATGGAAAGCTTTCATCCCGCCGGGAGCCCAAATATCGACGCGGCTGCGCGGGCTGCACTAGGCTCGGCTCGTGCGTGACGCGGAGGTCATCGTGATTGGCTCCGGCCCGAACGGGCTCGTGGCTGCCAACATGCTCGCGCGACGCGGGCTGCGCGTGCTGGTGCTGGAGGCGCACGCGCGGCGGCCTGGTGGCGCGCTCGGCAGCGAGGAGCTGACACTCCCGGGCTTCATTCACGACGTGGGCGCCGGTTTCTTTCCGTTCGGCAAGACGAGCCCCGCGTTTCGCGAACTCGACCTGCTCGGCGCTGGCGTCGAATGGCAAAACGCACGCTTCGAAAGCTGTCACCCCGCGCTCGACGGCAGTTACGCCTGTATCGCGCGCGACGCGGAGCTCAGCGCCGCGCATTTCGGCAGCGAGCGCGACGGCCGGGCGTGGCGAAAGCTTGCTGCGTTCCACCGCGCGATCGAGCCGGCCTTGCTCGACGCGCTCTTGCGTCCCTTTCCGGCGATCGGTCCCATGCTGCACGTCGGCTTGCGCGGCCTACTCAAGCTCGCCTGGTATTTTGCGCGTAGCGGACGCAGCTTCGCGAGCTCGCTGTTCGAAAGCGAAGCCGCCCGTCGCGTACTGCCGAGCCTCGGGCTGCACGTCGACGTCGGACCCGACGACCGCTTCGGCGCCGGGCTCGGCTACATGCTCGGTCTCACGGCCTCGACCGGCGGCTACGCGGTGCCCACGCGCGGCGCGCAAAGTTTGACCAACGCCCTCGTGACACGGCTCGAAAGCTACGGCGGCCGCCTGATGCTCGACTCTGAAGTGGCCAGTGTGATCGTGCGCCGGCGCGCGGCCGTCGCCGTACGGCTCAAGAACGGCCAGGAGCTCAGCGCCTCGCGCGCGATCTTGGCGGATACTTCCGCGCCCGCGCTCTACCTCGAGCTGCTCGGCGGGGCGCACGCGCCCGGCTTCGTGCTCCGCAAAATGCGGCGCTTTCCGCTGGGTATGGGCACCTTCAAGGTCGACTTCGCGCTCTCGGCGGCCGTACCTTGGCGAATCGAACAAGCGCGCGAGAGCGCGGTCGTGCACGTCAGCGAGAACCTGGACGACCTGGCACGCTTCACGCGCGAAGTGCGCAGCGGCGTGTTGCCGCGCGAGCCGTATTTGGTCGTGGGCCAGCAATCCCTAGCCGATCCGTCGCGCGCGCCGAACGGCTGTCACACCCTCTACTGCTACTCGCATGTTCCGTCCGAGGTCGACGCGGGTTGGGACGTGCAGCGCGAGGGCTTCGCCGATCGCGTCGAGCAGCGCATCGAAGCTTTGGCCCCCGGCTTTCGCGCGCTCGTGCTCGGGCGCCGCGCCAGCGCGCCTCCGGATCTAGAAGCCATGAACGCGAACCTGATGGGCGGTGACATCGGCGGCGGGACCAATGCCTGGCATCAACAGCTGCTGTTCCGGCCCGTGTTCCCGTACTTTCGCTACCGCACGCCCGTGCGCGGGCTCTACTTGTGCTCGAGCTACGCGCACCCGGGTGCGGGTGTACACGGCATGTGCGGCTACAATGCGGCGGCGATCGCCGGGCGAGATATCGGCGCGTGAGGCCAAATGGCATCACCGTGATCATCTTGCACCGATGAGCGATTCCCACCCTTGCGATTCCGCGGTAACCGACGCTCACCGCGAGTGGCGCGCGTCTTGCGTACGCACGCTGGGAGGTTGGAAATATCATGTCGACCATTCAAAAAATCGTCCCTTGCCTGTGGTTCGACGGACAGGCCGAAGAAGCCGCCAAGTTCTATGTCTCGATCTTCGATCGCTCTCGGATCACCCGCGTTTCGCACTATGGCGAGGAAGGCCAGGAGATCACCGGGCAGAAGCCGGGTAGCGTGATGACCGTTGCATTCGAGCTCGAGAGGGTGTCGTTCACGGCGCTCAACGGTGGCCCACAAT
>DASXKQ010000169.1:0-5844 GCA_036496745.1 Polyangiaceae bacterium | reverse complement strand
CTCGACTTTGTCGGATGGGCTTACAGCGGTAGCCGTGGAAAATGATCCTTGCGCGAACTTGTCCATGGTCGGCCCGAGCAGTTTAGTGCCGGCAAGCTTCGTAGTCGATGCGGTCACGTTGGTGGCCCACACCGCTTCGATTTGAACGACTTGATTGGTCATGTCATCCCGCTCTTCTCGAAGATCCTGTTCAGTTCATCGCGTAGACGACGAAAACTTTGCTCATCCATTGCGAGGCGCGCGACTAACCTGGCCATCGGTAGCTCGCTAGGCTCGGGAGTAGCCATGGACCAGACAGCCACAGCTTGATAGTCCATCTGGAAACACGACACGGCGAAGGTGCTGTCGATTCGGCACGCCTGAAAAAAATCCGCCCGCTGATAGGGCAGCAGAGGGGGTTCTGGCGTCAAGCGAACCTGCATTGCGATTTCTACTGGCTTGTCCATCGTGGCCGGCCTGAATTACTAGCATGGCCTCCCTTGCGTCATCGCGAAACCCCTGGCACCCTGAATTTATGCCTGAACGATCAAGCAAGTCCAAGGCGAAGCCCACGACGGCCGCCAAGAAGCCGCCCGCGCTCGACTTCAACCAGCAAGCCCACCGCACGATGCTGATAGCCACGGGCCAGCTAGAGGCCGAGCCGAGGCCCGAGAAGAACCCGGCAGCCGTAGCGCTTGGCAAGCTCGGCGGCGCTAAGGGCGGCCCGGCGCGGGCGGCTGCTCTGACGCCAGCGAAGAAAAAAGCGATCGCCAAGAAGGCGGCCGCTGCTCGCTGGGGCACGAAGAAAAACGGCTGATCCGCTCATCCCACACATGAGCTAAATGCAGCCGACCATTTCCCGTACGCTGCATATGGCAGCGTACGGGAAATGGCAGCCATATGCAAGGCACAAACCTGACAAAAGGTTTGTCGGTGGCTTGACTCGCCTGCGCTGATGGATACCTTGCGAGTAAGAGAGGCGAAACCATGCCCTTCAAGGTCAACCAGGACGGCGAGATTCAGTGCGACAGCGCCGCGGAAGCAGTCGAGCTTTCCAGGCTAATAGCTGCATCTAAGACAGCAGCATCATTAGAAAAATCCTTGAACGGGCACAGCTATGCTCAGGCTACCCCGCATAGCGTCGTCACGAGGATTGCCCAGGCCTTCCCGGAGTTCCTTAAAGCGCTACCGAAGCCCCAACTTTTGCTCCTCGAACATGTGCGCCTCTACAACGCAATCACCCTTGAGGAGCTCCGCGAGGCTCTCGGCCTGAAAGGAAAATTCCAAATCTCTGGCCTAATTGCCGGCCTGAACAAGAACATCAAAAAGGCCGGACTGGACGAGAGCGACGTGCTTCTCCGTGACGAGGCCGGCTCCGGCAAGAACCGCGTAGTAACCTATCGCCCGGGCGGTTTGCTCGAGGCCACTAGCGAGGAGGTTTTCGCTAGCAAATAGACGACCGCCGGACTCGGTCTCCCTGTCCGGCGGCCAATCTGCTTTTGTGCCCCTGTAGCCTAGAGGATAGGCACCGACTTGCTAAGTCGGCCTAAATCCAAGGGATCCGGAACGTACCGTTGCAAGTTCAGACCGGATTCCCAAGGATTACGTGAGTTCGAATCTCACCAGGGGCGTTTCTCTTCTGTGGCCCAGTAACTCAACCGAATAGAGAGCCGGCCTGCTAAGCCGGTGGTTCCGGGTTTGAATCCCGGCTGGGCCACATCCTTTTGCATCGTAGCGATCCGCAAGCGCTCAGGCAAGGGCTTGAGGCGTTTTTTGTTCTTGGTTTCCATAACTTAGCGATGTCAAGCAACGCGTAAGTAATAGAATTTGCTGAATATTCCTAGGAATATTCGCAAAAATCACGCTCGCATCGTCAAAGCATGTGGGAACAAAGCAAAGCGTTTTCGCCTTGCATATGCTTAACCGCTCAAGCATACTGTCCCTCATGAACCAGCTCGACGCCAAAACCCGCAAGCAAATCGTGGCCTGCCTGGTCGACGGCGCCTCGATTCGCGCCACGTGCCGCATCACCGGCGCGGCCAAGAAGACCGTGCTTCGCCTGATCGCCGAGCTGGGCGATGCGTGTGACGAGTACCAGGACCGCACGCTCCGCGGCTTGAGCGTCCAGCGCGTGCAGTGCGACGAGATTTGGGCGTTCTGCTACGCCAAAGAGAAGAACGTCCCGAGCCACAAGGCGCAAGAAGGCGCTGGCTCGGTTTGGACGTGGACGGCGATCGACGCCGACACGCGCTTGGTCGTCTCGTACTATGTGGGCAGCCGCAACGCGGGCTGCGCGAATCGCTTCATGCGCGACGTTGCCTCACGAATCGTGACCCGCGTCCAGCTCACGACGGACGGCCACAAGGCGTATCTGTACGCCATTGGGCTCGCGTTCGGGGGCGACGTTGACTACTCGCAGCTCGTGAAGCTCTACGGCCAGGAGAACGTCACGGACGGCCGCTACAGTCCGGCGAAGTGCATGGGCATCGAGGAGCGGATCATTTGCGGAGACCCAGATCCGGATTTCGTCAGCACGTCGTACGTCGAGCGCGCCAACTTGACCATGCGGATGAACATGCGGCGTTTCACTCGGCTAACGAACGGCTTTTCCAAGAAGCTCGAGAACCACGAGCACGCCGTGGCGATTCACTTCATGACGTACAACTTCTGCAATCCGCATTCGAGCCTCGGCCGTCGCGGTCAGAAGGTGACTCCGGCCATGGCCGCTGGCGTGACCGATCACGTCTGGACGTTGGACGAAGTGATCGACTTGCTGCCCAAGCGCCAAGGCCCGCGCGTTCGGATCGGGAGCGCCGCCGTTGCCGGCCTGGCGGTCAGTTCAAAGTAGCCCATTACCCATTTAGTTTACATAATGTATCTTATGCGCACTGCTGGTGTAGCCGCTGGGGGCCGCACCGAGCACGCTGAGGCAGTTTGGCTTCCAGGGTCGCGAGCGCGACTGCAGCCGAACCCGCGCGAGCCGCTCAATTTTTCGCGAGCGGCTTCCGAGCTTGGGAACCCTGCCCGTCCGCTACGAGCACCGGGCCGAGCTTCCGCAGCGCCGCATCCGCGGCCCCCTCGAGCGCTTGTCGCGGCGAGGCATTGAGTGCCTTAATCGAGCCGCGCACCGTGGCGATCAGGACGCCGCGTTCGTCGCTGACGGCGATGTCGATCACGCAAGCGAGCGTCGGAGTGCGGCGACCATCTTCCAAGAAGCGGCGCAGCTGGATCAGCGCGGGGGACAGCGTATACGCGCGCGCGGGCGTCGGATCGACGGCGGCGAGCTTGGCTCGCACCACGTCGATGAACGCGACGCGCGTGGCTTCGTCGCACGGCGTCGAGACTTTGGGGTTCGCGACGCGAATCCGCTCACCCTGGGCTCCGGCGCTCGCGGCGCTGAGCAGGACGGCGAGCGAGCAACCGAGCACGGCTCTCTTGAATGTCATGACTGCATGCAGAGCAAGCGGCGCGCCAGACTGGGCTTGCCAGGGGAATTGACTCGACGGTAGGAGTCGTCTCGGTGCACGCTGCTAGATCGGCGCTGCGACGACTAGGCTCAGGAAGGTCCCGCCGTTCGTCATGACGAACGCGCGGGCGCCATAGGCGGCTGGGGTTTGGCACACGCCGTCGGTCAGATGAATGCCGTCGATGAGCTCGCCGCCGAGTGGCGAGACCAGGAATACGCCGAGGCGCGTCGCGGAAACGAGCAGCGCGCCGGAGATTGGGACGACGGCTGAGACGCCGCCGCTCGGTACGCTTCGACGCCACAATTCGCGCCCGTTGTCTGGGTCGATGCCCCAGAGCCCCGTGGTGCCGCTCGAGGCCACGAGGATCTTACGCGCGGGCTCCAGCGGACCGCCGCCCCGTGGATGGTGCGCGGCTTCGTTCCACAGCACGAGCTCGCTCACGCCGGCGACCGCGATGTTCGACCAGACTTGCGCGCCCGATTCGGCGTCCAGAGCAAACAAGCCACCCGCGTAGCTCGCGACGTACACGACGGGTCCGGACGCCAGCTCGTCGGGCACCGGCGTGGTGTCGACGTCGAGTTGCTGTGGGACTTCTCCCAGAGTCTGTTCTGCTTCGGCGGCGAGATCCACGGGTTGCCAGCGTTCGGCGCCGGAAACCGCGTCGTACGCCATCACGTTGCCGTCGCTGAAGCCCGTGTAGACTTTGCCGCGAAAGACGGTGGGCCCAGCGTAGCCGGCGACTTCCATACCCGCCGCCGGCGAACGGTGTTGGTACCAGCGCATGGCGCCGGTTTCAGCGTCGAGCGCGAGCACCGTGTCGTTGGCGTTTACGGCGTAGAGCGTGCCGTTTTCGAGTACCGGGCGCCGCGCGACTTCGGCGTTCGACATGAAGCGCCATTTGAGTGCGCCGTCTTTGGCCGCCACTTTGTACAAGGCCCCGTCGTTGGACCCGAAATAGACGGCGTCTTCTTTGGGATCGTAGAGCGGCGCGGACTGGACGAAACCGAGCGTCTCGAAGCGCCAGAGCGTGCTGCCGTTCTCGGCGTTGAGCGCGTAAAAGCCGCGATCGCTCGAACCGAGGAACACGCGGCGTCCAGCGACGTCGAGCTCAGGCGCACCCCGCTCGTAAGGTTCGCCCGTACGACGGGACTGCGCGACGAGCTTGCGCGAGTAGTTGAGCTCGAGCTCGAAGCCCGGGCGCCGCATCCAATTGGGCATCTCCGGATTCGCTCCGCCGCGAAGCGAGTCGCAGCCAACGAGCGCGCCGCTCGCCAGCGCAAGCGTCACGCTGCAGGCTGCAAGCCAGATCCCTTTCAAGGCGCGCTCGCAGGCGGAGCGGGGCTCGGCGCTGGGCCGGGTGCACCTGGATTGTCCTTGGCCTTCTTCGCAATTTCCTTGAGGAGCTGGTTGAGTTTGTCTTGCGACATACCGCCGTTTTCGTCGCCCATGGCGCCGAGTTGGCTCAGCTGCTCGGCCGTGAGCGCGTTCGGCGTAGCGGCCACGGCGTTGGGATCGACGGCCCGCAGCAGCTCACGAATCGCGTGTTGCAGATAGCCGGGAGCCGCAAACGGCTTGCTTTTGTCGCTGCCGTCCGTAGCGACGTCGAGCTTCTTCTGGGCCTTTTCGAGCAGCATCTTCGCGTCTGCGGTTTTGCCTGCGGCGAACGCCAGCCGCGCCTGGTGGTACGCGCCGAGCGCGCCGAAGCCCGCGGTGTCGAGGTTCTCGAGTTCTTGAAACGCCTTGTTGGCTGCTTCGGCCTGGCCGGCGCTCTCGAGGCTCATCCCGATGCCCTCGATTGAGCGACCTTTGACGTCCACGTCTTGGCTCGCCAGCGCGCTTTGTTTGACGCTCTCGTAGGCGGCCTTGGCGTCCGAGTACTTGCCCTCGTCGTACAAGACCGACGCGAGGCCGAGCTTGGCCAGAATAGCTGCCCCACTCGTGCCGTTCGAACCGGCGACTTCGCGATAATCTTTTTCAGCGGCAGCGCGGCGGTCTGCAGCGGTTGCGAAGCCGGGGCGCGGATCGTCGAGCGCCGTCTGCGGATCGGGCCCGGGGTCTTCCGTACCAATCCGCCCGTCCTCCGCCTTGATCGCTACGGTCAGAGCGTCGGAAGAAGCCTCCGCCAGCTTGCCCACGCGATACTCGTAGACCTCATAGCCTATCAGCAACACGAGCCCGGCCACCACGACCCACTGCACCGCGTTGAAGTGGCGTTTGAGAAAATTGCCGGCGGCTTGCGTGCTGCGCGCGAGGGCGTCATCGACGATTTCGCTGGTGTCGAGGTTGCGCGCGGGCGCGCGCTGCTGCTCGCGCTGGCGCTTACGCGCCCCGGCCGCCTCCTCCCGCAAGCGCCGGTTGCGGTCGCGGATGGGTTCATCGGATGCTTCGAGCGAGCGCT
>DASXKQ010000168.1:0-2583 GCA_036496745.1 Polyangiaceae bacterium | reverse complement strand
CGGGTCGGCATAGTGGACGTTATGCCGACGTCGGCATAACGTCCACTATGCCGACCCGCGCGTTATGCCGACTCGCGTGAGAACGCTCTGCTCAGGGCGGCATCGCGTGAGATTTCGTCTGCATAATCACAGCGCGTCGAGGAACGCGAGGACGCGGTCGGTGGGCTGGTAGCGGCCGGGTTTGACCGTCGGCGGCGTGGTGCGGTCGAGCGCTTTCTGCTTGATCGCGAGGTCGGCGTGCAGATAGATCTGGGTGGTCTGGATCTGTTCGTGGCCGAGCCAGAGTGCGATCACGGTGGTCTCGACGTCGGCGTGGAGTAGCCGCATCGCGGCGGTGTGGCGAAGCACGTGCGGTGTGATCGCTTTGGCGGCCAGTGACGGGCACGTCGCTGCGGCGGTAGCGGCGTGCTTGGTCAGGCGGCGTTCGAGTGCGTCGCGCGTGAGCTTGCGGCCGGTGCTGGTGGCGAACAGCGGGTCGTCGGGCTGGGCGTCGCGCTCGCGGGTCCAGTCACGCATGACCGCGACGGTCTGCTTGGTCAGCGGCGTGATGCGCTGCTTGCGGCCCTTGCCGATGCAGCTGACGTGCGCGCCGGTGCCGAGGCGCAGGTGGCCGCAGGTCAGGCCGATCAACTCGCTGGCGCGTAGCCCCGTCTGGGCGGCGAGCAGTATCAGGGCGTGGTCGCGACGGCCGATCCATGTGGACTGGTCGGGGGCGTCGAGCAGCGCGTTGAGCTCGTGGTCGGTGAGGAACGTGACGAGCGCCTGATCATGGCGCTTGGATGGGATCGCCAGGACGTGTTGGATCGTGGCGGCGTGCTCTGGTTGCCTGAGCGCGGCGTAGCGGAACAGCGAGCGGATCGCTGCCAGGCGTGCGTTGCGGGTGCGGATCGTGTTGCCGCGCTCGTGCTCGAGGTGATCCAGGAACGCGCCGATCAGCGGCGCGTCGATGTCGTCGATGTCAAGGTCGCTCGGCGGCTTCGCGGTGTGCTCGGCGGCGAACGCCAGCAACAGCCGGAGCGTGTCGCGGTAGGCGGCGATGGTGTGTGCGCTGGCGCGCTTCTGGCCGATCAACCGGTCGGTGAAGAACGCCTGCAAGGTGGGCGCGAGCAGGCTCATCGCGCGCCTCCCTCGACGCGGTCCAGCCGCTGGGCGGCGAGCTCAAGCAGCTCGGGGGCGGCTTGCAAGTACCAGTATGTGGATCCGGGGTTGACGTGCCCGAGGTAGGTGCACAGCAACGCGATCCGCGCCTGGATGTGCTCGCCATCGCCGATGTCGTCGCGGTAGGCGTCGAGCAGCGTGTTGACGGCGAACGTGTGGCGAATGTCGTGTGGCCGGGGCCGGCAGGCCGTTGAGCCTGGGACGAGTCCGGCGTGCTTGACGATCCGCTTGAACGCCAGGTGCACATTGCAGTAGGTCAACCGCGTCCCGACCGCCGAGGTGAACACCGCGTCGGTCGGCTCGGCCGGGACGGGCCGGTCACCGCGGGCCAGGTAGGTGCGCAGCGCCGCGGTCGTCGTCTCATGCACGGCGAGCTGTCGCGACTTGCCGAACTTGCTCTCGACAACGCTCAGCACGTCGTGCTGGTAATCGATGTCGCCGCGGTCCAGTCGAATCGCCTCGCCGATTCGCATCCCCGTCACGGCGAGCAGCCCGATCAGCGCATGCATCGTCGCGGCCCTGTGCGGCGTCGGGATGACGCAGGAGGCCTCCATCAGCGCCCGTATCTCGGCGTCGCTGTAGAGGTAGGGCACCGCGCGCCGCGGCCGTTGGGGCAGCAGGTCCTGCGGGACCATCTCGTGAGCTGGATCGAGCGCGTGAACGTGCGCGGCGAAGCCGCGCACGACCGACAGGCGGTGAGCGTGCCAGTTGGAGTCGGTTGCGGGTGGCAGCGTCGCCCAGACGAGCGTCGAGTCGGTCGTGATCGTGCTCTCGCCGCGCTCGTTCATCCAGGCGATGAACTGCGCCAGCAGCTTCTCGGCGCGCACCAGCCTGTAGCCCAGCGCGCGGCGCACCGCCAAATAGCCGGCGAGCCGATCCTCCAGGCCGGTCACGACCGGCCCCCGGTCCGCGGCCACGGCCGTGCGAGCTGGCGCAGCGAGTCGCGGTCCACCTTGGCGTAGATCGCGGTCGTCAGGACCTGACGGTGGCGCAGCACCTGCCCGATCTCCTCGAGGCTGGCGCCTGCGCGCAGCAACTGCGTGGCGGCGGTATGCCGCAGCCGATGGGAGTGCAGTGGGCCGAGCCCGGCGCGAGCGGCCGCGGCGAACACGATCTGCGTGATCCCACCGGTGGTCAGACCGTGGTGAGGGGCACGGACGCGCACGATCAGCGACCGGTCCTGCGCCGTTACGGGCCGCCCGTCTTGCAAGTAGGCGACGATCGCCTCGCCGACATCGGCCGGCAGCGGCAGGCGCTCCGCGCGTCGTCCCTTGCCAACGATCCGAAGCTCGCCGGCTCGCCAGTCGACGTCCTCGAGCCCAAGTGCGGCGACCTCGCCGGCGCGCAGCCCCAGCCGCGCGAGCATCACCAGCACCGCGTAATCGCGGCGCCCGGTCACAGCGGCGCGGTCACACGAAGCCAGCA
>DASXKQ010000167.1:0-27982 GCA_036496745.1 Polyangiaceae bacterium | reverse complement strand
AGGGCCCTCGAAAGCGCGAGTCGATCGATTTCCGAGGATTGGGGATCGACAGGATCTTGCTGATGTGATCTACGTTCGTCGGTGGACGCAGAGCAGCTGATTCGTCAAAAGTGGCGCCTGTTGAAGGCGACGCTGGACGAGCGCGCCCGCCGACTTTGGGCTGGGGCCGAGGCCGATGCGATGGGCCATGGCGGAGTGGCTGCAGCCGCTCGTGCGACGGGGCTGGCGATCAGCACGGTGCGAAAGGGCCGGGATGAAGCCCGCGCCGGTGCGCGGCGCGAAGACGTAGTCAATGTGAGGCGGAGCGCTGGAAAGCGGCCGTACGAGGACGAGCATCCCAATGTATGGCCTGCTCTCGAGAAGCTGGTCGATCCGGTGACGCGTGGTGATCCAGAGTCGCCGCTGCGCTGGACGTGCAAGAGCACGGTCGTGTTGTCGACTGAGCTGTTCACGCGGCACGGCATTCGAATCAGCGACAAGACCGTTGCCAAGCTGCTTCGCGAGCATGGCTACAGCCTCCAAGCACCTAACAAGTCGGTTGAGGGCACGCAGCACCCGGATCGCGACGCGCAGTTCGAGTACATCAACGCCAAGGCCCAAGACCGCGTTGACCGCAATATCCCGGTGATTTCTGTCGATACCAAGAAGAAGGAGCTGGTCGGCAACTTCAAAAACGGCGGACGCGAATGGCAACCCAAAGATGAGCCGGAGCTCGTCGACGTCCACGACTTCCCCGGTGATGCGGTCGGCAAGGCGATCCCTTACGGCGTCTACGACCTCGCTTCCAACGACGGATTCGTCAGCGTCGGCGTCGATCACGACACACCGGTCTTCGCGGTCACGTCAATCGAAGCATGGTGGAAGCAAGTCGGCGAGCAGCGCTACCCCAAAGCACGCGAGCTGTTCATCACCGCCGACGCAGGCGGCAGCAACAGCTACCGGTCGCATGTCTGGAAGCAGCAGCTTCAACGCATTGCCGACAAACTTCGTCTGGTCATCCACGTCAGCCATTTCCCCCCAGGCACGAGCAAATGGAACAAGGTCGAACACCGCCTTTTCTCGTTCATTTCGATCAACTGGCGCGGCAGGCCGCTGCGCTCGTACGAGACCGTCATCAACCTGATCAGCAACACGACCAACCGCGGCGGCCTGGTGGTCCGCGCTCGCCTCGACCGTCGCCGGTATCCGATCGGCAAGAAGGTCTCCGCCGCAGAGCTCAAGGGCTTGAACATCGAGCCCGACGACTTCCACGGCGATTGGAACTACGTCATCAGGCCACGCCCGAAGCTACGGTGATCGCTCGACTTGTTCTTTCGAGGGCCCTTAGCGCTGCACCCGCGCCGCCATCGCTTGCGCATGTGCGACGAGCGCCGCGTTGCCCAGGCTCGGCTCGACTGAAGCCGGCAATTGCTCGACCAGCCAGTGCACCGTCCACGTCGAATGTCCACCCGGCGGAAGCTCGACGTAGGCTCCCTGCTGTTCGACTTCGACGAAGCGCCCCGCGCCGTCGACGTAGAGTTCGATCTCGGCTTCCTTCGGCGCTTGCGCGCCGGGCGGCAAGTCGGGGAACACCTTGACGAAGAGCAGATCGCCGTCGACGTGCGCGAGCCAGCCTTTGCCGTCGCTGAAGGATTTGACGCCCTTCGTGAACTTGCTCGGGTCGTGCAAAAACCAGATGACGCCCTTTTGTGGTTCGAGCTTGAGGTCGGACTCCGGCGTGCTCGGTGTGTCGCTCGCATAGAAAGTGAGGCCACCGGGGCGCGTGCGTGAGTTTTGCCAGGGTGCGACTTTGCGCGGCGCGCTGCCGTGGTTTTCGAGCGTGTAGGTGATGGTCGCGACGCCGCGCGTGCCGTCGAGCGTGATGCGCTGTTTGACCGACAAGCCGAGCGCGGGATTGACGGCGCTTTCGAGCTCAAGCGCGTTTTTCTTGGCGCTGACATGCCAGGGGCGCTTGTCGATTTCGAGCGGCGGCGGCCAGCTCCAGTCGCTTTGGGGGCTCGGCCAAAACGACGAACCATACGCTTCGGGCGAGTCTTCGCGCGTGACGAGCACGTTTTTGCCGTCGAGTGAAAAGGAGACGATGCGCGCGCCGTCGGCCGGGTCGACCTCGATCGAGTAGCGCCCGGAATCAACGGCGTAGTTGCGCGCGCGTACGACGGGGTGCGCGTGCTCGTCGCGTGAGCTCGTGACCTGCACCGCGATCGGCGCGAGGTTCACGGGCGGCTCCGGCGGCAGCGCGCGCGGGGGCGCTCGAAAGCCACAGGCAACCGAGCAGAACGCGAGGAGCAGCGCGCCGCGCCGCGCCAGCGTTGCGGGCGAGTTCCCAAAACAAAAACTCAAACTTATTTTAGCGCTGATCGCCGTAGAGAATGCCGCGGCCGCCGGTACCGATGTACACGCGACCGTATTTACGCGGATCGCCGATGATGACGCTGGCGCGGCCAAACTGATGCGCGTCGTCGTTGATACGGTTCCAATGCGAGCCGCTGTCGTCGGAGCGGTAGAAGCCATAGACGCCGCCCACCTTACCAATCAAATACATGGCCGGGTACTTGAAGCCGGGTTTGGCCATACCGAACCCGAGCGAGTAGCCTTCATCCACCGTGACTCCCGAGAAGTTCTGACCGGAATCGGTCGAGTGGTAGAGCTCTTTGCCGGTCGTGACCCACACGTCGCCTTCGACGCCCGGGGTGGTCTCGAGCGAGCCGGAGGTGAGGTCGTAGTCGGGCAGACCGGGCAAGCCCTTGGTGGTCGTCTTGAAATGCGCGCCGCCGTCCGTGCTGGCGTACGCGGTGCCTTCCTTGACGTCGTACACGTAGAACTTGTTCGGGTTCACGCGATCGGAGGCGACGCGCACGTTCACGGGCGCCCAGTCCGGCGTGTCCCCGGCTTGCGGTGCGCCCGCGCTGGTCGTCCAGGTGGCGCCGCCGTCTCGCGAGAACGCGGGCGCCGCCTTGCGCGAGGCCCACATCACGATCTTGCCGTCGGCGGAGAGCGCCACGCTGCCTGCGCCCTTGCAGCCCACAGGCTCGCTGGCGAACATTTTCCAGGTCGCGCCGCCGTCCATGGATAGCGCGCCGCGCGTGTCCTTTTCACTGTTGCGATTGCCGACGCGGGCCACGATGTTCGGCGCGTTGGCGGCGTAGTCGAGCCCGGTCGTGCCGTTGCACAGCGGGTTGTCGAACATGCCGGTCGGCGAGGGCTTGTCCAAGTCGTCGTGGCGGAAGCCGCAGATGTCGCCCACGCCGCTGATCAACGGCGGACCCGCGGGCGGGCTGATCAGAGCCGCGACCACGGTTTCCTCGAGGCCTTTGTCGTAAAAGGCCCAGTGCGTGGGCTTGCCGCTGTCGGCCTGCGTCAGATCTTCGGTCATCCACGTGCCTTGGCCGGTGATCAGCGTGGCGCGATTGGCATCGAACGGGTCGATATCGACATCGCCGTCCCAGCCGGGCGTACTCATCTTGTCTTTGTGCCAGTAGAGATACTTGGCGCCCTGATCGTCGCGCACCGCGCTGGCGATCAAGGGCACCCACTTTTTGCCGCCGTCGGTGGTGCGGAAGACCTCGTCCTCTTCCCAGCGATCGAGCGTGCTCACGATCAACGTACCGGGGTGCTGTTGATCGACGGACAGCCCGCCGTAGCCAAAGCCCTTTTTGGCGTCCGCCAAGAGCGGCGTGATGTCGGTCCAGGTGTCGGTCTTCGGCTCGAGCTTCTTGATCGTGCCGGTCGTGAGATCGCCCGGGCCGACCGCGTTGGCGTAACTCACGTAGATGGTGCCGTTCGAGTCGATGTCCAAGTGGTGCGGAATCGCCGCGGCGCCGCGCGGTTGATTGGGGACGAGCTTCCACGACGCGCCGGCGTCGGTGCTGCGATAGAGCCCCGGCTCGGGCGACGACACGCCGACGTAGATCACCGGAGTCGGCTTGCCGGGCGCGCCGCTCTTGGCGTCGAACACCACGAAAGGCAGGCCGAAGCCCTTCTCGTCGTCCTTCACGGGGAATGAGGATGAGGCCTTCCAAGTCACGCTGCGATCCGTGCTCAGCCAGAGTCCGTTGCGGCGCGAGCCAAAGAACAAGATGTTCGGCGAGTTCGGATCCACCGCCAGGCGTTCGCCGTTGGAGCGGCCATACTCGTTGCCGCCCATCTTGATCGTCATCTTGGTCACGGCCCAAGTGCTGCCGCGATCGTTCGAGCGGATCATGTCGCCGACGTCGGCCCAAGACTGCGTATACGTACCGAGCGCGGCGTACACCTTGTTCGGATCGGTCGGGTCCGCGGCGATGCTGTCGATGCCGCCGGAGTTACCGACGCGGCCGAACTGATCCGTGATGGCGATCCAGGTCTTGCTGGGTTGATCCCAGCGATACGCGCCGCCCACGTCCGTGCGCGCGTAGAGCAAGTTCTTTTCCGCGCGGCTGAAGACGTTGCCGGTGACATAGCCACCGCCCAGGATCGTGACGTTCTTCCAGATGTAGGGGATACCGCCCTTCGCGCTGCTCACGCCCGGGTCGTTGCCGCCCACGGCGCTCGCGCCCGTTCCGGTCGGCTCGAGTGGCGGTCCGCCGGGAGAGCCCGGCGGAGTCAAACAGCCGGCGGTGACGCCGGCGAGGGCCAGCGTCAGCGCCACGTTTCGAAAGCAAGGCTCGCGCGAAATCGTCATGGACGAAGCTCTTTTCACACGCGAGATGCGCGTTCAAGCCTAGGCCGGGGCCTGCACGCAGCGAGCCACCATTTGCGCGTGGGTGACCAGCGCAAGACCCAGAAAACTAGCGCCCCTTGGCCTCTTGCTTGGCCTTCTTCTTCTCTTTCTTTTCCTTCACGGTGAGCTTGGGCTTGTTCATGTTCTTGGGGCGCTCTTGTCCTTTGGCCATGGCTTTACTCCTCGGAATGGCGCGCTCGTAGCGCGCGCCATCATTGATACTCCCTCGGCACATCGAGGAACAAGCCCCTCGCTCACCCGCCGCATTTTGCGGCGCTTGCGTTCACCGGGCGGTAGCCGCAGATCAAGGCGATGAAAAAGCGCAAGCTGGGAACGCAGGGGCTCACGGTTTCCGAGCTCGGGCTCGGGTGCATGGGGATGTCGGAGTTCTACGGCGTGGGCGACGACACGGAATCGATCGCGACGATTCACCGCGCGCTCGAGCTCGGGATCGACTTCTTCGACACGGCCGACATGTACGGCCCGTTCAAGAACGAGGAGCTGCTGGGCAAGGCGCTGCGCGGCAAGCGCGAGCGAGCCATCATTGCCACCAAGTTCGGCAACGTGCGCGGCACGGACGGCTCCTTCCGCGGCATCGACGGCCGGCCCGAGTACGTGCGCGCTTGCATCGACGCGTCGCTCAAGCGGCTCGGCGTCGAGTACGTCGACCTCTATTATCAACATCGCGTCGATCTCAAGACGCCGATCGAGGAGACGGTCGGCGCGATGGCCGAGCTCGTGCGCGCCGGCAAGGTGCGCTATCTCGGCTTGTCGGAAGCGTCGGTAGCCACCATTCGTCGCGCGCACGCGGTGCATCCGATAAGCGCGTTGCAATCGGAATACTCGCTGTGGAGTCGCGAGCCCGAGGACGGCACACTCGCGGTTCTGCGTGAGCTCGGCATTGGATTCGTCGCTTACAGTCCAGTGGGCCGCGGCTTTCTGACCGGCGCCATCAAGCAAGCGAGCGATCTCGCGCCGGACGATCGCCGCCGCATGTTTCCCCGCTTTCAGGGCGAGAATTTCGCCAAGAATCTAGAACTCGTAAAGCGCGTCAACGAGCTCGCCGTCGCGCGCGGCGTAACGCCTGCCCAGCTCGCGCTCAGCTGGGTGCTCGCGCAGGGCAGCGATATCGTACCGATCCCCGGCACCAAGCGTCGCAGTTACGTGGAAGAGAACGCCGCGGCGGGCAACGTCGCGCTCACCACGGCCGAGCTCGCTGAACTCGAACGCGCGGCGCCGCGCGAGCGCTTCGCCGGCGAGCGCTATCCGGACATGAGCACGGTGAACCGTTAGCGCGCAGGGCTCGCTAAGGCGCTTGCGTGGTCAATCGGAAGTAGTAAAGCGCAGCCGCGCTCTCGTAGTCGTTCAGCGTGCTCGCGTAGGCTCCGGCAAACGAACCGCGGGCTGTGCCGAACGTGAGCTGCGCCGGGGTCGTCGACGACGAGTAGTAAGCAAATGAGCCGTTCGTGACGTAGACGCCGATCAGATACACGCCGCCGGCTACGAGCTCCTGGCTGATCGCGCCGGAGCTTTGTATGCCGGTGCCGCTGGCGGTGGTCACCGTTTGTGATTTGAGCAGGAAGTAGTTGCCGCTGAGCTGAAATACCACCCACTGCAAGCTGCGTGAGGCGGGTAGATCGAGCTGCGCCTCGATCGTCGTCAACTGGCGTGGGGTGTCCACTTGAATCACATCACCCACCATGTTCAGGTACGTATTCGAGGCGTTGATGTCCGTAGCGGACCCGATTGGATCGAGCGCCGAGCTCGCGCAACCTTGCAACGTGCAAACCTGAGTCGAGCCGGAACAGTCGGTCGTCACTGAGGAGATGCTCATGCCGTCGGTCGCGCACTTCCCTAGCTTTTCGGCGACGCAAGCCGTGGCGTTCGGCACACAAGCTGTCGGCACGCACGTCGAGTAGCCGTTGCTCATGGCGCAGTGCGTGCCCGTGGTGCACGTCTTGTACAGCGTTTGAATCAGGCCCGTGTAGTCACAATAGTAGGCGTTGCCGCTCGAGCAGAAGTACGTGCTCGGCGTACAGACCTGGTCGACGCATTTGCCGGCGCTGCAGAGCTGACCGGTCGTCGCACAATCCGTCGCGCCAGGCGTGACTCCTGAGCCGTCACTCTTGCACGTGCCGATTCGCGTGCCGCTGCAGGCGGCCGCGTCCGGCGTACAGACCTGATAGGCGCAATACGCGTACGAGCCGCTGGTCTGGCAATAGTACGAGCTTGCGCAGGCCTGGCTGAGCTTGCCACCCGTACCGAGGGCGTTGCACACGGTGACGCCGTTGTTCTGACAATAGGAGTAGCCAGGCGTGCAGATCACGTCTTTACACGCGCCCGTGTCGCACACCTGCCCGCTCGCGGAGCAATCGGGGCCCGTCTCGTCCCAGCTGACACCCGACTCCGCGCAGGTGATGACGCGCGTGGTGTCGCAGCCGAGCGTCCCCGGTGTGCAGATGGTGGGCTTGCAGGTGCCGCTTTCGGCGTCGCACGCTTCGCCGTCGGCGCAGGTGCTCAGGAGCGCGGTCGACGTCCCGCTCTGGGCGCACAAATAGACGTCCCCGTGGTCGCACAGCTTTTGGCCAGGTGTGCAAACCTGATCGAGGCATGTGCCGCCGAAACAAATTTGCCCGCTGAGCGAACAGTCGTCGCCCCCCGGCATGGGGCTAGACCCGTCCGAGGCGCAGACGCTCGCCAAGGTGCCGGCGCAAACAGGATCGTTTGGCGTGCACTGCGTCGGACTGCACTCGGCGCTCGGGCTCTTCTCCAAACAAAATTCGCCGCCCGAGCAGTGTGTGGCCAGCGTCGAAGTGGTGCCGTCCCCGCTACATTGCCAAACCTCTCCGCCGTTGCAAAATCGGGTATTGGGGACGCAGGCGATCTCGACGCAGGCTCCGTTTTGGCACTGTTGAGTGAGCGAACACGTTTGCATCACGCTGACGTCCGAGCCCGCGTCGTTACAGAGTTCGACGTTTGCGCCGTTGCACTGGCTCGCGCCTGGCGTGCAGATCTGAGCGAGGCACTCGGCCTTGCGCGCGTCGCAGTATTGGCCGCTACCGCATACCTGCGACGTCGAAAACGTTGCGGCGTCCGGATTGCACACGACGAGAGTTGCCCCGCTGCAGCTGAGCGCGCCTGGCGTGCAGCTCCCAGTCGAGCACTGCGCGCCCTGCGCGTCCGCGACGCACAGCTGACTGCTGCCGCAGCTGACCGGTACCTCGGAGTCACCCGCGTGCGTGCAGACGAGCAATTGCTTGCCGTCGGTGCTGCAACGCGCGCCGTCCGGTACGCAAGTGGTCGACGTGCAGACCTGCGACACGCAGCTCGAGCCCGCGCCGCAGTCATGGTCGGCCATGCATTGCACACAGACGTGCTGCGCGCCGTCACAGACGCTTGTCGGACAATCCGCGTCTTCCGCGCAGCTGATAGGAGCGGTATTCAGAGCCGTCTTCGAGCCGCTGCAGCTGGCGACCGCAAGCATCAGTGTTAACCCCAACGAGAATGCCTTCACGGTATGTTGCTCCCTTGCGCCCTGATGGTACGACCCGACTGGTAAGCTTCTAACGGTACATGGGCACGCGCCTCCCGTCAAAAGACGAAACGAGGGCTGGCCTCGAAATTCGAACTCGTCGTCATTCGCTCCTCGCTCCTCGAAAATGCGGACGCCACGCTCCGCCTAAGCATGCCCTTTCAAATCGATCTAACCCGCTATTTCGCGCGAATCCACTATCGCGGTTCACGGGAGCCGACGCTCAGCACGCTGCACGCGCTCACTGCCGCTCATGCGCAGTCGATACCTTTCGAGAACTTGGACGTACTCTTGGGTAGTACGCCGAATCTGGAGCCCGAAGCGCTCTTTCGAAAGCTCGTGCTGGAAGAGCGCGGTGGCTATTGCTTCGAGCAAAATGGCTTGTTCTTGGCGGTGCTGGCGACGCTCGGCTTTCGCGTAGCGCCGCTCAGCGCACGCGTGCGTTGGCAGCGCCGGCGCGACGAGATCCCACCCCGCACGCACATGTTCCTGCGCGTGGAGTGCGGCGACGAGAGCTGGCTCACGGACGTCGGCGTGGGCGGACTGTCGCTTACCGCCGCTATCCGGCTCGACAGCGACGCCGCGCAGAACACCCCGCACGAACCTCGCCGCATCACGCGCGAGGGTGCGCGTCTCTTTCATCAAGTTCTCCTGAACGGGGAATGGCTCGACGTCTGCGAGTTCACGTTGGAGGAAATGCCAGCCATCGATCGCACACTCGCCAATTGGTTTACGAGCGCGCACCCCGACTCGCATTTCAAGAATCGCTTGCTGGTGGCTCGCGCAGCGCCCGAAGGTCGGCGTCTCACGCTGCTGAACGACGAGTTCTCCGTGCGCGCCGCGGACGGCCACTCGGAGAAGCGAACCATCTCGTCAGCCGAGGAGCTACTCGTCGTCTTGAGGCAGGAGTTCGGCTTGTGCTTTCCACCGGGCACGCGGTTTGGCGTGCCGGGTTCGCCGTGGCCGAGCTAGCAGCGCCGGCGCAGCGTGGACCTCGCGCCACCTCAGCTTAAAACCGAAAAATAGCGCCGCACCGCGTTGCCGCACGCGCCGCATTCGACGCGGCCGACGACCAGCATCGCGCCGCCGAAGCGCAGATCGCTGACGTCGATCGGGACGCTGCCGATCGGTCTGCCGCAGTCGCAGCGCGCGCGCGTCATTTCGACCAGTGCGTCTTGTTTCGTGCCGACGAGCGCGGGGCGCGCCGGGGTATCGCCCACGTTGCCGTCGCGGAGTTTGCGAAAGCGACGGCGTCGCACGAACCAACGGATGCCGATCACCGCGGGAATCACGAGCAGCGCGCCGAGCGAGCCGAGCACGGCGAGCGTGCCTTTTTGCGATACTTCTCGGGTGGGCGCGACGGCGTCGTCTTCGTCGGCATCGCTGCCGTCGGTCAAGAACAAGCCGTCGTCGTCGCGCGCTCGCTGGAGCGTGGCCAGGTGCTCGCTGACCGATGCGAGTGGTACGACCTCGGCGAGGCTCTTGTACTCGTGCCGCGCGGACACGAACGAGCCGTTGCTCGTGACGGATCGCGTGTAGGTCATGGCCGCGTCCGCGATGGTCGAGCTGCTCGGTGTGAGCGCGCTCGCGAACGGCAACTTCACGTTGAAGGTTTCGCGCGCCCAAGCTGGATATTCGACGGCGAGCGGCAGAGCGCGCCGCACGACGCGCGGCGGCTCGAGCAAGCGCTCGATCGAATCCGGGTAGAGGGCGCGCTCACCTTTGCGCCAAAAATGCAGCGCGCGGTAGTGCTCGCTGAGGCGTAGGGTATTTTCCGCGCGCGCGTCGCTCACCTCGAGCGGCGTCGCTACGTTGAGCTCCGGGAACGCGCGCTGGTAGTAGTTGGCGTATTGTTCGCCGAGCTCCTTGCTCGATGAATCGGCGAGCTGAGAGCGCATGTCGTCCGCGGCGGAGCCGGCCATGGCCGTGGTCACGTCGATCGTGGCGGACTCGTCTGCGTTGACGGTGATGTCCGTGGTCGTGTCGCGCTCGGGGGCGCTTGGTTCTGCGCGCGTGATCGTGTCAAGCTCGGTGGTCTCCGGCGAGAGCGCGAGCCCGCGGCCGAACTCCGGCGCGATCTGGCTGGCCAGAGTGCCGCCCTGCAGCGAATGCGTCGCGTCGATATAGTAGCGCTGCCCGCTGAGCTCGACGCGCAGAATGACGTGATCGAACGCGAACGGCGTCGGCAGGTAATCGGCGACGTGCTCTTTCTCGCTGCTGTCGACGAGCACGGGCACCGCTGAAATGCCGCGCTCGCGGAGCAGGTGCATCAGTAGATAAGCCTTGTCTTTGCAGTCGCCGAGGCGCTGTGCGAGCGCGTTCGCAGGCGGATGCGGGCGCAGTGAATTTTCGCCCGTGGCGATCGCGAGGTAGCGGATGTCGTCCTGCACGAAACGCGTCAGCGCGAGGGCAATTTCCTCCGGGTCGGTCTTTTTGGCGCTGAGCTCTCGCGCTTGCTTGGTGAGCGCGGGCGTGGCGGCAACGGGATAGAGCGCGGCGCCCCAGCGCGCCACGTCCTGCCAATCCGCGAACTCGCTGAGCTGCACGCTCGGTTGCGGCGTGCTCGGCGGCGCTTGGTCGTCGTCGGGTGTAGCGGGCACGTCGTGCAAATCCCACACCCAAAGCTCGGGGTTCGGGTGAGTCGGTTCGGCTTCGGTCCCGCGCACTTTGAAATGCAGTGGCGCTCGCGCCTGGTCGTGCAGCACCTCCAGGTGCCTGTGCCGCACGGGGTCGTTGCTCGCCAGCGTCACCTCGCCGGCATAACGGGCACCGAGCGCGGGGTTTTCGCCGCGCACCGTGTACGAGACGTCGACGATGTCGCCCGCGCGCACGTCGCTCAGTACGACGTACGCGCTGAGCGCCCCGTTGTACACGCGCCGCTCGAGCTCGTCCTCCTGCGCGACCATGCGGACCGTCGCGGATTTGCTCTGATCGAGCAGCCGTCCGTCGCGCCAAACGCCGATTCGGTGGAGCAGCAAGCTTTGAAATGCGGGATTGAACTCGATCAATACTTCCGCCAAGCGCTCGACGCCGGAAGCCGTCAACGCTTGCGCTGCATAGCGGTGGTAGCGGTCGACGCCCTGTTTGGTCAGGTGGATGCGCGTGTCACGCAGCAGTTTTACCGTGTCACGTCCGGCAGCGACGCCCTGCACCGGCTCGAGCACCTTGTCGAGCGGCGTAACCCAGGTCGGCTCGGGCGCGCGCAGCGGGGCCGCACTCTGTGCGCTCGCGGAGCGCGCCAGACCAAGAGCGAGCAAGGTCGTGCCGACGAGAGACGCCGTAGACGTGCGGATCGCGCGGGCCACCGAGCGCTCCACGCTAGCCCGGCCTCAATCCAGCGGGAAGATGCCGGCCGATTCGGGCGACAGATTCCCTAGCGCACGCAGCGCACCCAGGCGCCGGTGAAGTAGTTCCACTCCGGGCCGCCGTTTTTGCCGGTGGCGGTGCCGGAGTTGTAGCCGGTGAAGCCGTCGTCGAAGTTGATGGCCCAGCCGTTCGTGGAACCGGAGTATTCGGCGTTCGCCCAGTACCAGTTGTTGGAGTACGAACCGTATTTGGTATTGGGGAAGATGGTCTTGTTGATGCCGGGCCCGACGTGCGCTTCGTCGACCAGCGTGGAAAGCTCGTTGATGCTGGGCACGCGCCAGCTGTGTCCATTGAGCGCGAGACTCGAGCAGTAGCCGGCCGCGCTCGCCCACGGGATCACGGCGGCGCCGGCGCCGGCCGCGGAATCCACCTGCTGCCAGATCAGGCCGGTATAGTTGTCGGTCACTTCTCCGCTGGCCACCGTGTATTGATTGGGCGGCGCGACGGCGAAATCACTCTGCCCTTCACCCGTGCCGTTGCCGCGCACGCAGCGCACGGTCGCGTTGCTGGTCTTGGCGTAGGCGTTGCTGGTAAAGCCGCTCGACATCCCGAAGATCCAGGAGAACCCGCTGGTATTTTGGCCGGTGATCGTTTCGTACCAATCCGAGCCCGTGCGGTAGTACGCGGACGGCTCCTTGGGGAACGCCGTGGTGTTCACCGCGTCACCCTTGCGGGTGTAGTCGACGATCGACGTCATCTCGATGCGGGTCGGTAAGCGCCAATCACTGAAGCCAGCGAAATTCGAAGTCGAGAGGCTCGTGCAATGATCGACGTTGGTTTGCCAGACGCCTTGCGTCGCGCTCGGCGCTTTTTCCCAAGTGAGGCACGTCAGGTTGTCGAGCACGGCGCCGTTGCCGAGATCGGTGTAGCTTGCCGCGTTCGGTAGCCCGCTGCTCGCCGGGTTCGGCATGTGCCAGCACGCCCACTTGTGCGTGCCGCAGGTCGCGGGTTGACAGGTGCCCGGGGAACCGGCCGCGCCCGAACCCGCGCTGCCGCCCGCGCTCGAGCCCGCCGTACCGGAGCCGCCCGCGCCGGAGCCGCCCGCGCCGCCGTTGCCCGCGCCCGCCGCGCCCGAACCCGCCGTGCCCGAACCGGCCGTGCCCGAACCCGCCGTGCCTGAACCCGCCGTGCCTGAACCGCCCGTGCCTGAACCGCCCGTGCCCGAGCCGGATGAGCCGGCCGCATTCGCGCCGCCTGCCGAGTCCCCGCCGCCCGAGAGGCCGCCGCTCGGATTATTGGGTTCGGTCGAACTGCCCCCGGCGCTGGAGCTCGAACAGGCCGAAAGCGCCAAGCCCGCGCACAACAATAGGAAAGTGCCTTGCTTCGAGCTGATGTTCACGGCGAGCTCCTCAGCGAGAGAAGGGGCCGCCCGGGTCCGAGCTTGCCGGGATCTAGCGCTTATGCCGCCGGCGCTGCCCTGGCCGGTTAAATCCGATCGATCGAACCCAAGCGTTAGGCTGCTGCGCTTGACCTAAACCGTACGGACCGTACACTTGGACATGGCCAAGAAAAGCTATGGCTCCGAGGAGGCTCGCACCCTACTGCCCGACTTGCTCGAGCGAGCGCATCGCGGGGAGGGGAGCCTGATCACCAAACGCGGCAAGCCTTATGCGGAGGTGGTGCCGGTCGGCGCGGCCAATACTGGCAACCCTAGACTTTCTTTCCTCTCGCTCGCGGGTTCTGGGCGTGGTCTTTGGGGGCGCGACTCGCGCCGCGCCTTGAAACGTCTGCGGGATGAATGGCGGTGAGCCTAGGAGACGAGGTCCCCGATGGCGCAACCGTGCTGATCGATACGAACCCGATCATTTACCTCCTCGAAGGGAACCCACTCGGAGCCGTGTTTCGTTCACTCTTCGAGGCCGTAGACGCGGGTCGCATCCAGGCTTTGGTCACGCCCATCACCGTGGCAGAGGTCGTCTCTGGGCCCATGAAGGCGCGCAGGGAAGCACTGGTCGAGCGCTATCGCCGGACGATCACTCAAAATCAGGGTTGGAGGCTGCGCGCAATCGACGCGGACATCGCCGTGCTCGCCGCCCGCATGCGACTACGGCACGCCCTCAAGCTGCCGGACGCAATCCAGCTGGCTGTGGCATTGGACGAGAGCTGCTACGCGCTCGTCACCCACGATCGCGATTTCGGTTCTGTGAACGACGTGCCCATTCTTGGCGTGTCCAGACGGTCGCGGTGAGGGATCGCCTTCTCGCATTCGAGAGAAGGGGCCGCAGAGAAGGGGCCGCCCGGGTCCGAGCTTTGCCGCGTTTAGTTGGTCGTCGGCACGTCGTAGCCCACTGTTTCCAGCGTCGGACTGTACTCGCTCGGATCGGTGCCGTCCGGCGTGTACTCTTGCCAAGACACCGGGTCCAAGGCGGTTCTCGGTGTCGGAGCGACAGAGCAGAGCGGGTCTGCCTCCGCGCCGACGCTCGTACTCCGAGTACCGCACGCGGCGAGGCAGGGGATCAGTAGAGCGAGGCGCGCACCAGGTGTTCGTTTGTTCATTTAGGCAGCTCCGCACGTGCCGATTACCCGCTAGCCTGCCAAAATCCGATCAATCGTCGCCAGCTCGTCATCGGAGAACTTCGACGCGCCGAGCGCGCCGACGGCATCGTCGATCTGGGAGACGCGGCTCGCGCCGATCAATGCAGAGGTCAGCTCGGGTCTGCGCAAGACCCAGGCGATCGCCATTTGGGCGAGGGTCTGGCCGCGGCCTTTGGCGAGTTGGTCGAGGCCGCGCACCTTGCGCAGCTTGTCTTCGGTGATTTGTTCAGGGCGCAGGAAACCGGTCGGTTTGCCGGCGCGTGAGTCGCTCGGAATGCCGGAGAGGTATTTGTTGGTGAGCAAGCCCTGCGCCAGCGGTGAAAATGCGATGCAGCCGATGCCTTCCTCGCGCAGCAGCGGCAAGAGCTCGGGCTCGACCCCGCGCTCGAACAGGCTGTATTTCGGTTGATGGATCAAGCACGGCGTGCCGAGCGACCGCAGGATCTTCGCCGCGCGCCGCATCAGATCCGCCGGGTAGTTCGAAACACCGACGTACAGCGCCTTGCCGCACTTCACGGCGTGCGCGAGCGCGCCCATCGTCTCTTCGAGCGGCGTCTCCGGATCGGGACGGTGATGGTAGAAGATGTCCACGTACTCGAGGCCCATGCGTGCCAGGCTTTGGTCGAGGCTCGCGAGCAAGTATTTGCGCGAGCCGAAATCACCGTACGGTCCGGGCCACATGCCGTAGCCGGCCTTGCTGGAAATGATCAGCTCGTCGCGGTACGGGCGGAGGTCACTCGCGAGTATGCGACCGAAGCTGTGTTCCGCGGAGCCCGGCGGCGGTCCATAGTTGTTGGCTAGATCGAAATGGGTGATGCCGAGATCGAACGCGCGCAAGAGCAGGGTGCGCGCGTTGTCCAGCGCGTCGACACCACCGAAGTTGTGCCAGAGCCCGAGCGAGATCGCCGGTAGCTTGAGACCGCTCTGTCCGGCGCGGTTGTAAGCGATGGTGTCGTAGCGCGAACTCTGGGCGAGGTAGGTCATGCTGGCCTTATAGAGCGGCTTTGCGCGGATGCAAAAATGAGCGGGCAATATCGCCTGCGACTCGGGCTCGCTCAAGCGCTCATGTTCGAGCGTTGCATGATCGCTTTCCGGAAGCGCTTCGGGGACTTCACGAGAGTGTCGAGCTCGGCTTCGCAGTATTCGGCGATTGCGTTTTCTTGACGGCCGAGCGTGCATTGCAGAAACAGTGCCTCGCGTAGCAACAGCCGACGGTCGGCGGCACAGCGTTCGTTCCAAGTTTCCTCCGTGACGCCTTCGCGACGCACGGCGGTCTCGAAATCGATCGGCAGAATCTCGAGCGGAGTCGAACAGACGATCAAGTTGTGGAGCTCGAGGTCGCCGTGCGCGAGCCCTCCCGAGTGAAGCGCGAGCACGTGCCCGAACGCCTCTTCCACCAGTCGAAATAGGCCAGCAGCGGCGGCGAGCGAGAGCTTCTCCGCTTCAGCGATGTTCGCCTCTTCCGGCTCGAGACCAAACGGTGACAGTTTTTCGTAGGGTCGCCCCGGCAAAAGGCAACTGCGGAACGTGTTCGGCGTGTGGCCGATCGGAGGCGGCACGGAGATCAAGGTGCTGGCGGCCGTATGCAGCTCGAATTCGACGCTCGGATCGTCGTGCATTTGTCCTGGGAAATACGCTTTCCGAAAGTGCAGCGGGTAGCGCGCCGCCAACGGGAATTCGGCGCGGGTGTCTTCGCTGGCGATCACCAGGTCGCCCGACATCAGCGTCATGTTGCCGATTTGTCTTTTCGCGAGGGTGCGCACGACGTAGTCGCGCCGCGGCGCGCGATCGACGAAGCTCAGGTATTCCTGCGAGAGCAGCACCGAATGCCGGGGCGAAACCGCGACCAGCCGCTCATCGTCCATTTCGGGATTCGTTTTAACATTCCGGCGCCTGCCGGCGCTAAGTACAATCCTGCTTTTTGGTGCCTCCGCGCGCGGCTGTGGGTTACTATTTAACGCTTTCTCTTGGAAAACCCCGTGAAACCAACCGCTGCACTTCGCCCCGTTTCTCGCTCCGCCCTGATCCTTACGGTTTGCGCGCTCACGCTGCTCTTCGCGCTCGTCCCGAGCTGCGGCCGCAGCACGATCGCCACCTGTTCGGATGGCCTCGACTGCGCGCCGCTGAGGTCGCCGGACGGGGGTCTACTCCCCGACGGCTCCGTTCCTGACGCCGGCCCGGACGGTAGCCGCTGCGCGCCTGGGCAGCTCGCGTGCGGGAGCGCGTGCGTGGACCCAGCGAGCGACGCGTTCAACTGCGGCAGCTGCGGCCACGCGTGCGCTGCGGGCTCCAGTTGCCAAGCGGGGGCTTGTGCCGCGCTCGATTGCGGCAACCAGACCGCTTGCGGGGTGAATTGCACCAACACCGCCAGTGACCCGAACAACTGCGGCGCGTGCTTCACCGTCTGCGGGGTTGGGCAAAGCTGCGTGGGCGGTGCGTGTCAGTGCGCCGTCGCGGGCGAGAGTGCGTGCTCGGGCGGCTGTGCGTTTACGCAGACTGATCCGCTCAACTGCGGCACTTGTGGTCATGCCTGCGGCTCGGGACAGTCGTGCATCATGGGGGCCTGCGCGTGTCCACTCGGCACCGGCGCTTGCGCGGGCTCCTGCCGCGCGCTCACGAACGACCCGAACAATTGCGGCCAGTGTGGGAACGTCTGCGGCACGACCTCGCCGTTCTGTGAAAGTGGCGCGTGCACGACCAGCTGTACGGCGCCGTTTCCCACCGCGTGCGGCCAGAGCTGCACGGATCTGAAGAGTGACCCGCTCAATTGCGGCATGTGTGGGCAGGCTTGCGCGAGCGGGCAAGGCTGCAGCGGCGGTTCGTGTGCGTGCATTGCGGGTTTCAGCTCGTGTGGCTCGACTTGTGTCGACGAAACTTCCGATCCAGAGAACTGTGGCGGCTGCGGGATCGCTTGCTCGATAGGCGCCGAGTGCGTCGCCAGCGCTTGTCAGTGCCAGGCCGGGCTTCTGTCGTGCAACGGTGCCTGTGTCGATCCAGCGAGCGATGCCCAGCATTGCGGTGGCTGCAACAATGCGTGCGCAGCCGGCCTCGTCTGCAGCCAGGGTCAGTGCCAGAAAAATTGTCAGAGTCCGCAGATCGCCTGCAAAGGGGAGTGCGTCGACCCGAACAGCGATGACGGCAACTGCGGCGGCTGTGGCGCCGTCTGCACGGCCCCTGAAACGTGCCAGACGGGAGCTTGCGCGTGTCCCGGCGGTGAGCTCCTGTGCGCGGTCGCCGAGGACCTCCAGGGCTGCGTCGATCCCAACACCGATCGCAACCACTGTGGCGGTTGCAACACCGCGTGCACGGACGCCCGCGCGAGTTGCTTGGGCGGCAAGTGCACGTGTGAGACCGGCACGAGTGAGTGCACGCTCGGTACGTGCAGCGATCTCACGAGCGACCCGAAGAACTGCGGTGCGTGCGGGAAGGCTTGCACGACGAGTCAAGTGTGCTCGAAGGGCGCTTGCACGACGAACTGCCCTGCGGGCACCACGGATTGCGGCGGCGCGTGCGTCGACACCAAGACGGATGAAGCCAACTGCGGCGCGTGCGCCAAAGCTTGCCCGCCCACGGAGCAGTGTACGGCGGGCGCGTGCGCTTGCCCGTCGGGCACGCAGGCTTGTCAGAACGGCTGCATCAACGTGCAGAACGACCCGCTCAACTGCGGAGCCTGCGGCAAGGCGTGCACGGGCGGCAAGAGCTGTTCGGCGGGTCTATGCGTCTGTCCGGCCGGCGCGATCGCCTGCGGCAACAGCTGCACCTTTACGGGTACCGATCCGCTCAATTGCGGCGCCTGCGGGGTCAAGTGTGCAGCCGGTGAGCTTTGCAACGGCGGCCGCTGTGGTTGTCCGGTCGGCACGAGTTCGTGCGGCGGCGCGTGTGTTGATTTCAACACCGATCCGAACAACTGTGGCGGGTGCGGGAAGTCCTGCGGGCCAGGCGCAAGCTGCACGGCTGGTGCTTGCAAGTGCCCCGGCAATCAGAGCGCCTGCTCGACGGGTTGCGTCAACGAAACCACGGACAACGCGAACTGCGGAGACTGCGGTCGCGCGTGTGTGGCGGGCCAGAATTGCATTTCGGGCACGTGCCGCTGCGCGAGTGGGACGAACCCGTGCAACGGCAGCTGCGTGGAGGAGCGCAACGATCCCGCAAACTGCGGCGCGTGCGGCAACGTGTGCGCGGCCGGTCAAGTGTGCAGCGGCTTCGTGTGCCGCAACAATTGCCCGGGTGGGACCACCACCTGCAACGGGCGCTGCGCGCGGCTCGCCAACGATCCGCAAAACTGCGGCTCTTGCGGCAACGTGTGCGGTGCCGGCGAACGCTGCATGGGCGGCGTTTGCCAGTGCGGCCGGAACTTCCAGACCTGTGGCAACGTGTGCACCGATCCACTCAACGACCCGGACAATTGCGGATCGTGCGGTACCGTGTGCAGCGCAGGTCAAAGCTGCGCGGGCGGCGTTTGTGCGTGCGCCACGGGCTTTACGCGCTGCAACGGCGTGTGCGTCAACACCACGAGCAACAGCGCCAATTGCGGCGCGTGCGGCAAGGCTTGCCCCGCCGGCCAAGTCTGCACCAGTGGGCTCTGTACGTGCCCGGTGGGTGAGCCGCTGTGCGGCACATCCTGCGTCGATACCGCGGACGATCCGAAAAATTGCGGCGGTTGCGGCGACAGCTGCCCGGCAGGCGCGTCGTGTTTGTCCGGCACCTGCGGCTGCGGCGGCGAAACGAACCTGTGCAACAAAGCCTGCGTCGACGTGCTCACCGATCCACAAAACTGCGGCGGCTGCGGCAGGTCATGCAACGCGGGACAAGCTTGCGTCAATGGCGTTTGTGGCTGAACGCTCCTCGTGAATCGCTTCACGAAGCTTCTTGTTTAGCTAGCGGTCACTGAGTTTGGTTCGCAAGCTTGGGGTTTAGGGGTGGAGGCGCCGGGGATTGAAACGGCATTGGCGCCGCAGAGAAACTCAAAGCGAAACGCGACTTTGGAGCGGGGTTACGGCAACCTGACGGCAACAGAAATCAGGCTCTGACTTGGGCGTGCTGGTCACGCCCGCCCGCGCGCCCGGGTACGCGCGCAAGATCTTGCCGTCGACGACCTGCACGAGAGCAGTGTTGGTTGCCCTCGCGATTTCCTCGGCGTGCTGTCGTGGTCGACGGAGTCCGGGCAGACCCTTGGCAAGCAGGGGATCACGCGCCTGACTCGACGACGCCCACCATCGCACGTATAGTGTGAGCATGAGTCGCGCCGCTGACGTTCTCACGGAGGCAATGGATCTGCCAGCGCCTGAGCGAGAACACATTGCGCTCGCCCTGCTCGACAGCGTCGGCGACACGGCAGACCAAGCCGAAATCGACGCCGCGTGGCGTGTCGAAGTAGAGCGCCGGATCGCAGAATGGCGGGCTGGTCGCGGCGCCACGCGTCCATGGGCCGATGTCGAAGCCGACCTGCGCGCCCGCCTCGCACGCCCTTGAGTACTTCAATCGTCATACATGACGAGGCTGAAGCCGAGCTCATCGCGGCGGTCGAATGGTACGAAGCACGCCGTCGCGGGCTAGGCGGCGAGTTGCTCGGCGAGGTGGCGCGGTCCATCGACGCCGTGCGGGAGGGGTTTGGTGGCTCGCCGTATCTTACGACGAGCGGTGGCGATGTCTCTCGGCGCGTATTCGTGGATAGGTTCCCGTACGCAATCGTGTTCGTGGTCGAGGCGCAATACGTTCACATCATGGCGTTTGCTCACCTGCGACGACGACCTGGATATTGGCTAGCTCGGCGCTGACTGCCCTGTCGTGGCGAACAACAGATCTGAAGGATTTCTGAGCGGCAGATGGTCATGACTCCGTCGCCAGCCTACGCGAAAACCGGAACCGAATCTCGGCTGACCTTTTTCGCTGACGGTGTCAGGGTGGCGATCGTGTTGGCGCTGCTGGAAGCGTTTGGCGGGGCGCAGTTGGCGGCGTTCAAACCGCGCGCGAGCCTGGTGATGGAGAACTTGGCGCTCCGCCAACAGCTCGCTATTCTGCGTCGTGCTACGCCGCGACCAAAACTGCGTCCCGTTGACCGCGCATTCTGGGCGGTTCTCTCGCGCACGTGGTCGCGCTGGGTCGGCGTCCTTGCGATCGTGCAACCTGCGACGGTGGTCGGCTGGCATCGTCGCGGCTTTGCCCGATTCTGGACGATGCCCCGCGTCTACGGGCTTCACCACCGCTATGCCAGGACAGCGTGACCCGTCCAATCTGTTTTTCGCCACGACAACCGGCTGGTCTGCCATGTTGCGGCGCATCATAGCGTGGTCAGGGACCTCAGTCAGGGACCTGATCAGGCACAAAAGTCGAAAACCCCAACTCTCGCCGGGGTTTTCTTAGTGGACGCGCCGGACATTGAACCCGGGGTCGTTGCTATCGAGCGCGATGCGTTCTCCCGCTCAGCCCGCCGTCAGAACGTCACCCACTTGCCCGTGCAAGCGTTCGGCGTCGAGGTGCCGGAGATGGAGTTGGTCACGGTCACGCTCGTGCCACTGGGCGTGAAGTTCACGTTGCCGGGGCCGAGCGTCACTTTCGTGTAAGACGCCGTCACGTTGGCCGCGGAGACGTTGTCGACGATCACGTTGTCGAGCGTCACGCTGTTCAAGTGACTGGCGTCGTAGCCGTTGAGGGTGACTTTGGGGGTGTTTCCGCCGGTCAGGACGTGGATGTCTTGGAACTTGATGTTCGTGAACTGTGGGATGCTGTTGCCCGTCATCGTCGAGTAGAACGGCGTGAGCAAGATGGCGTTTGACACGCCGCGCATGCACACGTCGCTGTAGGTCACGTTGTTGACGAGCCCGCCGCGGCTCGAATCGCTCTTGATGCGAATGCCGTTGGAGCTTCCGCCGCTGGTACCCGTCCCGATCTGGTCGACCGATAGGTCGTAGACCTTGACGCTCGAGACGCCGCCCGTGAATTCGCTGCCGATTGACATGCCGTGGCCGGCCTCGAAGTGGTTGTGTGCGATGGTGAGGTTCGTGACGCCGGTCGAGCTCGAGCCCTTGATCGCGATGTGATCGTCACCGGTGGTGATCTTGTTGCAGACGATGTAGCCGTTGCTCGCTGCTTCACCCGGATCGATGCCGTCCGTGTTGTGCGCGCTGGTATAGCTGAGCGCGGTGCCGGCGCTATTCGTCGATTTCGAAGGCGTATGAATGGTGACACCCCAGGCGATGAAGCCGTTGGCGTTCATCTTGACGTGGAACATCGGGGCGTTGTGGAGTGTGATGCGGTAGATCGTGAAGTTCGTCGCTCCTGAAACTTGAATCAGCGCCGGGCTCGAGCCGCCGCCGCCATTCTGATCCCAGAAGGACGTGGTCGAGCCGATCCGCGGCTCGCCGCCTTGGCCGTCGATTGTGCCGTCGCCGTAGATGCCGGAGCCGGAGCCCTTGGCGGCGATCAGCGAGCTTGCGTTGTTGTATACGGTCGGGTTGCGCGTGCCGTAGAGCGTCGCTCCCACGTCGACCCACAAGCCAACGCCTGACGGAATGGTGATGGGTCCGGTGATGAAAGCGTTGTTCGACCCGCTCGTTACGAGTCGCACGGCCTTGCCCGAGCCACAGCCGTTCAGCGCGTTCTGAATCGTTTGCGTGTCGAGGTTGGTTTCGCTCGGCACGCCGGTCGCGCTCACGGCCTGCGTCGCTTGGAGCGAGGTACACGCCGGCGGGATCGTTGGCTCCGCAGGCAAATTGGCGTCGCCCTGGCCGCACGTGCCGGTGCTCGAGCCACCGGAGCCCGCCGCGCCGCCGGCCCCTGCGCCGCCCGCGCCTGCGCCGCCCGCGCCTGCGCCGCCCGCGCCTGCGCCGCCCGCGCCTGCGCCGCCGGCACCTGCACCGCCTTTACCCGCCGTTCCGCCCGCACCTGCGCCGCCTGCGCCTGCGCCGCCGGCACCTGCACCGCCTTTACCCGCCGTTCCGCCCGCGCCTGCGCCGCCGGCACCCGCCCCGCTCATGCCGCCGCTACCACCCATGCCGCCTGCGCCGCCCATGCAAACACCAGACTCGCAGGTCTGCCCGCCGCCGCACTGATGACCGCAGCTGCCGCAGTTGTTGCCGTCGCTCTGCGGATCCGTGCACGCGCCTGCACACGCGATCTGCGAGCCGGGACACATGCAGCTGCCTGCCGAGCAGACTTGCCCGCCACCGCACACGTTGCCGCACGAGCCGCAGTTTTGGCCGTTGCTCAGCGGATCGACGCAGCTCGAGCCGCACTGCGTTTGGCCCGCGGCGCACGACCCGGCGCACGCGCCGGCGGAGCACACTTGGCCCGCGGTGCACACGTTGCCGCACGAGCCGCAGTTGCTGCCGTCAGATTGCGTATCGCTGCACGCGGCACCGCACGCCGTGAGCCCGCCCTGGCAAGCGCAGCTTCCATTGAGACAGAGCCGCCCGTTGTCGCAGGCGGTACCGCACGAGCCGCAGCTCAGGGCGCTGGTCTTGAGATCGACGCAAGCGCCGCTGCATTGCGTCTCACCCGCCGGGCAACCAGATGGCGCGCCGCCGTTTCCACCCACGCCCGTGGCGCCAGTCCCCCCGGTCGTTTGATCTGCGGCAGTATTCTGACTGGCGCCGCCGACACAGCTCGAAAGCGCGCCCAGCGCGGCCAGTACCAGTATCGTCTTGAGGGTGGATTTATTGTTCAAGCAAGCCTCACTTGGTGCGATCGCCTGCGCCGCTTTAGACGGTGCCGTGAGTAGTTGCTCGACCCCTCCTTTGGCCTGTCATCTTGTGTTAGCGCCAGAGAATTGCGGCACGGATGCACGGAGCTCCTAAAAGTACCTACACTCTAGCGGGGATTTTTGGGGCGCTCGAGGCATTACAGGTCATTGGCCGTTGCCGAGCGCGATGTCGGTGTACGCGATGCGCCCGGCTTGGCCGACGATCTGGGAGAACGAAAAGCTTTGTGTGTCGAGCGTCGCAACGTCGAACGACAGCACACCGACCTGATCGGCGGTAAGGCCGAGCGCTACCGGAGGCGTGAAGCTCGTTTGGCCCGGCAAGAGCAGCACATCGAGTTGTTCGACGCCGCCGCTCGAGAACTCGAGTCGAACCAGGCCATTGGCGGCGGCGAGCGAGTAGGTTCCGCCCGCGGGCTGCACGCTCGGCGCGTCCAGGAAGCTGTCGGTTGAAATGGTGATCGATTGCGCGGCAGCCGGCGACGCGATGCCTCGCGCATAGACACGAGACCAGCTGCTCGAGCTTGCGCCCAAGGGTTGAGTCTGACCACCGGCCGCGCCGGTCGCTAGAGGACTCGCTGTGGCAACGGCCCAAAGCTTCGAGTCACTCAGTGCGCCGACGGCGGTCGGCACCATGAAGGTATCGAGCTGACCGGTCAGCGTAGGGTACAGGATGACCTGATTGCCGAGCGTGACGCCCGGCACACCGATCACGTCTCCCGCGTACGAACCGTGATCGACGCCGATCGTGGCATACGCGACGCGATCTTGGCTGAGCATGGAGACCTCGACCAGACCGTGCTGGCTGAGAGTGAGCCCCGTGCTCACGCCAACGTTCGTCATGGTGAGCGTGTCGTCGCTCAGATCATCGGGGGTGCCCATGTCGTCGCCCTCGGCGACGACGGCGAGCAGAGTTTTCGCCGTGAGCGGCACTTGGTCGATCGTGGCCTGACACGGAGTCGGGCTTTGACTCGCCGGGCAGGTCGCGCTGAGCGCACCGTCGACTTCCAGGGTTTGAAGGTCTATCGGCAACGAGGGCGCGAAGCCCGCAACGCGGTAGTGACCCGCGGGCAGCGTGGGCAGTTTCTCATAACCGGGAATGCTCACGGTCACCGAGGTCGTCGCGTCGGGCGGCGAGGGCGGCGTGAGCGGCAGCGTTACCGTGGCTGAGCTCACACCGGCCCAGCTGGCGGCCGTGTAGCCCGCGTGCGAAACCGTTACGGTTTGCGCAGGCGGTGTCGCGCCCAGGCCGGCGATCACCAGCCGCCCATCGGCGCCCGTGACACCCGCGTCGTACGCGTCGGCGCCCGAGCCGAGCAGCACCCGCGCGCCCGCGAGCGCGGCGTTCGTGGTGGAGTCGACCGCGAATACCGTGAGCGTATCGCCGAGCGGGCCACCGGAGACGCCCCCGCTCGGTTGCGGCGTTTCACCCGGCGCGAGGGGACTCGGCGCCGCGCCGCTCGAGCAAGCGACGAGCAGTGATACCAAGGCCCTGCCCGACCATAGAGTCATCGACCTAGCAACGCGACGGTTCATCGAGCAAGCTCCGTAAACGGCTAGCGCCCCGCCAACCGAAAGTTAATCTTAGGGCGAGCTAACGGACCCCACTTTAGCGCTTTCCCGCATGTTGTCCTCCCCGCCGCCTTCGTTCCCGACTTCGCCGACGAGCTTTGTAGGGCGCACTGGGGAACTCGCCGCAATCGAACGACTTTTCGGCGCGGAGGGAGCACGGCTGGTGACGCTGCTGGGACCGCCCGGCATGGGTAAGACACGCCTCGCGCTGCGCTATGGCGAGTCGGAGGCCGCGCGCCGTCACGCGGGCGGCGTGTGGTTCGTCGATTTGAGCGCAGCGCGTACGCTCGAGGATCTATGCGTGATCGTCAGCGCGCAGATCGGCGTCGGCTTCGCGCAGGCCGGGGACATGGTCATCCGCATCGCCCACGCGCTCACGGCGCGCGGGGACCTGCTGCTGATACTCGACAATTTCGAGCAGCTCGTCGCGGACGGCGCCAACGCCGTCGCGACCTGGCTCGCACTCGCGCCCAAGGCGCACGTGCTGGTGACGTCGCGCGAGCTCTTGCGCGTACTCGGCGAGATGCCGTACGAGCTCGGTCCGATGCCACTGCCGCGCCTGGACGGCTTCGAGGTGTCCGCCGCGCTCGCGACTTGCTCGATGAAGCTCTTGTTCGCGCGCTCGCCCACGTTGATCCCGAGCGAGGAAAATGCGCGCGTCTTGGCCGAAATTCTGACGGCGCTCGAGGGCATTCCGCTCGCCATCGAACTGTGCGCGGCGCGGCTCGGCACGCTCGGGCCCACGGCGGTGCTCTCGCGCATGCCGGATCGCCTCAACTTACTCAGCCGCGGCGCCCGCGACGTCGACGCTCGGCAGCGCACGCTGCGCGGCGCCATCGATTGGTCCTGGGATTTGTTGAATGACAGCGAGCAGCTGGCCCTCGGCTCGTGCTCGGTGTTCGTGCAGGGGTTCGACGTCAGCGCGCTCGAGTACGTGTGCGCCGAGGTGCTGTCCGGCACGACCATGGATCTTTTGCAATCACTGCGTGAAAAATCGCTGATGCGCGCGCTCGGTGAAGGGGCGAACGCGGGCGAGGCACGCTTTGGTCTGTACGACAGCATCCGCGTCTATGCCGCGGAGAAGGTGCAGCGCGCCACGCTCGCGCATCGCCTATCGCTGAGACACGCGCGTTACTTCGCCGAGCACGGTTACGCTGAAGTTCTGAACTTGCACCTCCAGCATGGCAACGAGTCCCTGCGCTGGCTCACGCTCGAGAGCGAAAATATCCGGCAGGCCTACGCCGCGCTCGGCACGTTCGCCGAGCACGCGCGCTGGCGAGTACAGCTCGTACTCGCGGCCGAGCCGGTGCTTGGCGTGCGCGGGCCGTTCGACCGCTTTCGACAAATGTTGGACGAGGTGATCGCGCGTGATTTGGGGGCCAACCTCGAGCCGGCGCTGGTGTCGCGCGTGTATCGAGCGCGCGCGCGCATCTTGCGCCAGCGCGGCGCCATGGACGAAAGCGTGCTCGATTTGGAGCAAGCGCTCGCCTGCGCGAGCGTCGCCGCCGACGCCAGCCTGAGCGCCGAGCTGCTCGTCGATCGCGGAGAGATCGAGCAAGAGCGTGGGCAGTTCGCGCGCGCCGGCGACCGCTACCACGACGCGCTGGCCGTATTGGGCGAGATGCCGGACAACCACGCACGAGCGCGCGCCAACGCCGGGCTCGGTTTGCTCTGCCAGAGCCAAGGTCGACTCAGCGAGGCGCTCGAGCTGTTTTCGTTGGCGCTCGATCAAGCGTTGCGCTCGGGCGACCGGCGGATCGTGGCCGGTCTGTGCAAGGACATCGGCAGCTTGCGCCTGCAGCAGGGCCGCTTGGTCGAGGCGCACGAGCACTACGCCCGCGCCGCGGACCTGCTTGCGGAGCTCGACGATCCGATCTTGGCCGGGATCGTCGAGGGCAACCTGGCGATCTTGGCGCAGGAGCAGGGCCGCTTTCAGGACGCGCTCGGCCATTTCCAGAACGCGGAGCGCAAATTGAGCCGTTCCGGCGCGCGTCTACTCGAGGCACACGTGCGCGGTTACAAGGGCGCTCTGCATCACGAACTCGCGGAACTCGACCGGGCGAGCAGCGAGTATTCGGCCGCGCTCGCCGTGCTGCGCGAGGTCGGGGATCGACGTCTGGAGGGCTTGTTCTTGGCCGCGCTCGGCGGCGCCGCCGCGGCGCGCGGCCGCACGCTCGCCGCGCGAGAAGCATTCGCCTCGTCGGAAAAACTGCTCAGCGAAGTAGGCGATCCGGGGCTGCTCGAGGCGCTCGAGCTTCACCGCGGGGTGCTGTCGATCGCGCTCAGTGAAGAGGCGCGCGCGCGCGAGGACTCCGCGCTCAGCAACCGCGAACGCGGTCACGCCGTGGCGCTCGCGCGCCAAACGCGCGAACGCCTCGAAGCCGGTAAGCTCGCGCACTCGGACGACGCGCGCTTCGCGCTGCGCCTGCTCGAACGCGCGTTGCAAGCGCAGGCCTGGGTGTTCGATCCCACGCGCGGCGAACTGCGCGCGCCGAGCGGCGAACTGATCGATCTGGCCGCGCGCCCCCAGCTCTTGCGCATTCTGATCGCGCTCGCCGAACAGCGCGTCAAGGCGCCGGGGGCGCCGCTCGCCGTCGAGGAGCTCATCGAACAAGGCTGGCCCGGCGAACGCATGCAGCCGCTCGCCGCGCAGAATCGCATGAAAGTGGCGCTCTCCACGCTGCGCTCACTCGGCCTGCGTGAGCTCTTGATGCGCAACGACGACGGCTATCTGCTCGATCCGCTGGTACCGCTCTGGATCGGCGCGCAGTCGGCGCAGATGAATTGAGATTTCAAATCTTGTAAACGGGAGCTTGAGCGAAGGGTTAGTAGAGCCTCGCGGCGTTGAACGAACTGCGATGTGGATCTCCCACGTAGATCGTTTGGCTCGCGCCAGATATCTGATCGGTCATGCAGGTGATCGCGTCACCGGCAGCGAGCTGCGCGACCACGCTGACCGTGGTCGAGAAGCCATTGAAGGCGTTCCCCTCGACATCAGTCCCAGCCAATGGAGTCCCAGTCCCTCCCGACGGAGTCTTGATGATGTTGGCGTTCCAATCCCCAACGATATTGACGTCGAACTCGACGCCACAATTGATCACGTAGATACCCGCTTGCTTCGGGGTGAAAACCCCGGTCGTGCTGTTGTACTCATTTGCCAAGTCGAATTCGACCTTGTCGAATACGATCTTGGTGTTTGCGTGGTCAGCGATCGTGGTGTTCGCCGTGCTCAAGTCTGCGCGAAAGGCCGACTGCGCATGGGTCAACGCTTGGATCTGCGAGATCTGTGTAGCGAGGGCTCCACTCGCGCTATCCGCGCTCAACGCGTGATTCGCCTCCACCGCGTACGGTACGGCGCCGAGCTTCGTGCGCGTTGTCGCGAGGCTGGTGCCGTCGAGTAGCACGTCGACGTAGGTGTCCTTGTTGGCGCCAATCCCCTTCGTGCAGTCGTCGCCGAGCGTCAGGGAGAAGTGTCCCGTCGAGTCGGTCTTGAGCGCTTGCGACATCGTGTCGCACAAGAGGTTCGCGGCGGCGGTTGCGGCCGGGTCGTTCCACAGCTTGAGCTCGATGTTGTGGCCGG
>DASXKQ010000166.1:0-41083 GCA_036496745.1 Polyangiaceae bacterium | reverse complement strand
AGGTTGAAGTGCGTTCGGAGGCGGTCAGCAATCGTAGCGGCACCGTAAACTTGGTCGAGCCTGAGAGCGGCAAGAACGATGGCCTGGCGTTCGTGGATCGCTCCGGCAGCACCGGTGTATCAGTGGCGGCGATTCGGCTCGATGATCTACCTGAACTTGCGCAACGAGTGCCCGCATTGCTCAAGGTGGACGTTGAGGGAGGAGAGCCCGAGGTCTTTGCTGGGGCCAAGAGTCTCCTCACGCGCAGGGACGCGCCCTCGATTCTGTTCGAGTCGTTCGAGATCGAGCGAGATGCCGCTTTACTGCGGGGCGCGGGTTACCAACTGTTTCAGCCCACGCTGTGCGAAGGGACGCTAGGCCTAACTTCAAATTTGACGGCACCTCGCTATCGACGCTGGGAGGCGCCGAACTACCTGGCGGCAAAAAGCGAGCGTGGGTTGCGGTTCGCGCAAGAGCTCGCGCGCAGCAAATGAAGCGCGCGTATCAGTGGACCTTCGAGCAACGCTCCATGAGGTCGACCAGGTCTGCTCGTTCGCGCGGCGCCGCGATGATATAGACCTCGTGCGCGATCTCGCGAATGGGAGTCGTGAAACCCACCGCGCGGGCGTCGTAGTTGAGCGACCCGAGCAAATCGAGCACGCCCTCGTTCGTTCCATGGAGCTCCATGGCGATCATCGGGCGACTTCGCGTCAACGTCTCGCGCGCACCTTCGAGCATGCCAACCTCCGCGCCCTCAATGTCGATCTTCATGAAGTCGGGCACGGGCAAACGCTGAGCCTCGACGAGATCGTCGAGGCGAGCGACGGACACTTGTGTGTCACCGGATGGTCGTCCAGGAACCTTGCCCACGCTCGCGAGCTTGCCCCAAGTGGGTTCGTGAGAAGTCAGAAATGTGGCGGTGGTGTTCTCGTTGCTGAGCGCCTCGCGCCGCACGGAGACCCTATTCTCGAAGCCATTGAGGCGCGCGTTGCGCTCGATGTGCGCCACGTTGTCGGGCATTGGTTCGAAACACACGACGCGGCCGCTACTCCCCAAGAGGTGCGCGGCGAGCACGGCGAAGAAGCCAACATTGGCCCCAACGTCGTAGTACACACCCCCTTTTTGGAGCGCAGCGGCGATCAGATTTTGAATGGGCGTCTCATGGGTGCCCAAAATGAACGCGCTGTGCGACCGGCCTGCGTTGAATTTCAGCCCCTCGCCCACGCCATGCATGATCACCGCGTCTTGCTCCTTCACAAGCGACGCTCCCCAAGCGAACATGCGCCGGAGCCGAGGCACGCGCCACTGGTTCTCGGACGCGAACGCGAGCCAAGATGGCGGTACTGCGCGAATGATCTTGCTGACGAGCTGTCTCATCGATTTCTGGGAGATAGCGCACTCAGGGTAGCTTGCTTCGGCAAAAGGCGCGACCCGAGCGCTCATGACAAGGCCTGGGCTGTTCGGTTCGAGCAGGGCCAGCCGGCCTCCTGGCCGCTTTTGACGCGCTCGCGACTGGCCGGATTTGACATGCTGATTGAGGCCGCCCGGACTGCTTTGTCGAGATGCATGTTGGTGTCGGTCTTGAACGGTCCGGCGGCACGGTCACGCAAGTACTAGACGCGCTCGGACCAAACTACGGTCTCTTCATGTCGAACGAAGCGGGGCAGGCTCAAACCTCGAATCGTGCCCTTCGACTCGAATCGCGAGCGCACCAAGGCGCGCTTCTCGGTGCGCAGCGCCAACGTTCCTGCCCATTACGCCTCTGCTCCGAGCAGGGCGACCAACCGCGCACCAATTACCGGCCAGTCGAACATGGCTTGGTAGGCGTCATGACCGAGCTTCCCAAGCCTGTCGCGCTCGGCAGGATCCCCCAATAGTTCCAGGGCTGCCTGTGCAAACCGCTCTGGAGACTCGGCGTCCACTACACGGGTGAACGACTCCCAGTCGGCGCTCGGATCGGTGGCCCAGGCGCGCGTCGTCAAGACCGGGCGCCCATGCGCGAGCGCCGCCATCACGCTCGTTCGCCGCGATGACACGCCGTCCATGAATGGCGCGAGCACCAGATCGGCACGCTGCAAATGCTCGGACGTTTCTGGGATCGACAAGTAACCGAGCCCTTGCGCATACGGCCTCAAGTCGGATCGACCGGCTCTGACCAACTCCTGCGCGAGACGTTCATCTTGCACACCCACGGCGATCAGGCGCGCCTCTAGACCCGCTCGACGAGCGCGATCGAGGGCCGCAATTGCATGCGTGAACAAGCGCGTCGGGTGAGGCGTACCGAACTGGACAAGTATTAGCTCGCTCGGAGAGATCGCGGCGGTCGCGGCCTCCGGCACAACGACGGGAATGTTCGAAGCGACGGGTAGCCAGTGAAAACGGTCTCGCCTCCTCGGATAGCGACGGCGATACTTCAATTGGGCGACCTCGGTGCTGAAAAGAACGGCGTCACAGACACCGGCCATAACTTGAAATTGCACCAGTTGAGGTACGCCGATCAGGAGCCAATCCAATGGGTAGAGTCCCGCGGGATAGTGTTGTTCATGGGCCATCAAGACAACAGGTGCACGGCTTACCGCCCGCAGCGCCACGATCCATGCAGGCAGCTCCGGACTGATCCCGCGGAGCCTCTTTGAGTATAGGTTTGGAGCGAACTGCACGACGATCGCGTCGGGGCGGGATGCCGCCAACTCTTGTCCGACGCGCGCCAGGGCCAACGGACCCCACGGCTTGCCCGTACCGCCCCCTAGCGATCTCACGCTCGCGGTCGATGAAAGCGGGCTCGCCTGAGCCGTCCATACTGCAACCTCATGACCCTGTCTGACGAGCTCACCTGCCAGCCCCGCAGTGTAGTCGCCTACACCGCAGCGGTCCGGTGGGAATGTGGGACTCAGGAGTGCAAGCCTCATGACACGCTGGCAGTCCGCGGCTGCCCAAGCGCTTGAAAGAAGCTCTCGAGAAAGAGGCCTGGAGCATTCAGCTCAGCGATCCGTGCGCGAGAAGCTTGAGCCATGCGCGCGCGCAGTGCGGGGTTGGCCAGCAGTTGCTCGAGTGCATTTGCCACGGCCTTAGAGTTCGGCTTGCACAAGATACCGCAGTCGCGCGTCACAACCTCGGTTACTCCGCCCTCGTCTCCCGATACGACTGGCTTGCCGAGCGCCAACGCTTCCACAAAAACGAGACCATACGGTTCCGGCACTTGGTTGGGCTGACAATAGACGTCACAGGCAGCGAGAACGCGAGGCATGTCGTCGCGATGCCCGATGAATCGAACGCGCTCTCCAAGCCCGCTTTCACGAATCGTGCTTGCGAGCTCCGCCCGATATTGCTCCTCTTCGCTGCGCTGAGGTGAGCCCGCGATCCAGCACCGCCAATCCGCGCGGTGCTTCAGGTTCGCCAACGCGCCGAGCAAAATACGATGCCCCTTCCAGTGGTCGAGGCGGCTGCCTTGCAGGATCACGACTTGGCCCTCGCCTGCTCCGAACTCGCCGCGCAACTCGCGCACGCTATCGGGGCTGCTTTCTTGGGGCAGCTCGACAAGTGGATACACGACCTGCACCTGGCAGTTCGGCAACCAGGCTGCCACGAGCTTTGCCGTATAAGCGCTATTCGCGATGCAGATCCGCGGAGGGCGCAACGACGACCAACGATAGAACCCGTTTTTCGGATTCGGGATGTCATGCTGGTAGAGGATCGGCTTGCCCCCCGCGCGCCTAACGGCCCCTGCAAAGACGGCAAACGTCCAGATACCGTGACAGATCACCGCGTCGAAGCGCTCCCCGCGCAGTAGCCGTTCGAGAACTCTACGGCCGCGCAGGACCGAAATCGGATCGCGGATTCTTACCGGAGCGAGCAGTTCCACCCTAGCGCCACGGGCACGTAACCCTTGAGCAATGCGGGCGTCGAAGCATAACGCAAATACGTTTTCGATCTCGGCACGAGGTAGCGTCGTGAGTGCCAACAGCATGCGCTCAATCCCACCGAACAGATTGCCACTGTATACATGGAGGGCCTTCATCGGTCGCCGCTGCTCGCGATCGCCCGGAATAGCACCTCAAGCCGAGCCAGGTGCCGCTCGCCTGAGAATTCCTGGGACATTTGCCACGCGCCGAGCCGCAAGCGAGCGTAGTGAGATCCATCTCGCAACACCCGCGCGAGCGCAGATCCAAGCGTCAAGGGGTCGAAGCCGGGGCCGTCTGCGAGCTCGCCGGTCACCCCAGCCCGTAGCCACTCGCCGATGCCGCCGACATTGTACGCTGCAGCTGGCAGGCCGACCCCGCCGGCTTCGAGACCTACAATGCCGAACGGTTCCGGCCACAAGCTTGGCACGATCAGCACATCCGCGCCGCGGAGCAGCGCTTGGCGTCGCTCACCGCCCACCCAACCGGTAAACTCGCTGGTCACGTCGAGCTGGGCGGCGAGTTGCCGACAATGCTCAAGCTCCGGGCCTTCTCCTGCAACCGTCAATCGGAGCGCGCGGCCCAGGTCGCGCTGCGCCCCTGCGACGGCCTCAACCGCGTGCGCGCCTCCCTTCCCCGAGGCAAGGCGGCCGAGGAACAGAACGTGATTGCCCAATTCGCGCCGCTCCGGGGGCGAGGGATCCGCGGCGCGCTCTGCTGGCGGCGGTATCACGTGCACGTCTTGCGCGCGCACTCCGTGCTCGACGAACACTTGACGCACGTATTCGCTCGCGACCACTAGCGCAGACAGATCCGGTAACAGCTTTGAGCGGCGCCGCTGACTTCTGTAGAGGTCGACCAGGCCTAACGGATTGCGCGCGCCGCAGCCCTTCAAGTAGTTCAGCGCCAAGCATGCGGGGCCGAAGCGACGCTTACACACCTCGCGCTGGGGGCGGTCATGCGCGCGCCAACCAGTAGCGCACGCTCCGTAGAAACCATGTGCAAATAGGGCTGTCGGGAATCGCCGCGTGAGGTCTCGGTCGAGATGGTCGTCGCGCGCGCCTTGCGAGAAAACAACGTCCGGACGGAATACCTGAAGCTCCTCGAGAAATGCCTCGCGTTTGAGCGCGTCAAGATCCCAGCGCCGCAACGGCTCGATCCCCAGATCCGAAGCTCGCTGCTGGTCCTGACAAGGCAACTCGAAGGCGAAGCCGACCTCGTGGCCATGCGCAACCAGAGCGCCCAGGAGCCATCGCAGATACGTCTCCGCTCCGCCGAAGAGTTCTCGATGAGGCGCGACGATCGCAATACGCACGAGCAGACTCTGCCACAGTTCTAGCTAGCTCGACCACCCAGCGCGTGACGGCCGCACACCTCCTCGTAGAGGCTGGCGTGCTGCGAAACAACCTGACCGAGATCGAATTCTCGTCGCACTCGCTCGACTGCGTTTTGGCCAAGCCGGCTGCAATAGTCTGGATCGTCGAAGAACTTGCGTATCGCGGCCGCAAGCGCTGCCACGTCGCGCGGAGCAACAACTAGCCCGGTGTGTTCGTGTTGATTGACGTACGGAACGCCGGAGCGCAGGTCGGTCGAGACAACCGCGCGGCCGCTAGCCATCGCTTCCAACTGCACCATACCGAATGCCTCGCTGGGTTCGACGGACGGTAGGATCAGGAAGCGCGAACACTGGTAGAGCGCGCGCAGGAGCAGCTCCGACACTTCTCCCAAAAATATTACTCGCTTCTCCAACCCGAGCGCCCGAGCCTGGGCAATTAGTGCACCCTCGAGGGGACCGCTGCCGACCACGACGAGCCGCGCATTGGGTGCTACAGCCATTGCCTCCAACAAGACGGCCACGCCCTTGTAGTAGACGAGCCGACCGACGAACAGCGCAAACCCACGCGAGCGAAATGCGTCTGGCAGCTCCTGATCCGCGTCCCCTGGTGCAGAGGAGTAGAGTGATGCGTCGATTGGATAGTGGATCACGCGGCAACGCTCGAGGTGCCTCTGCAGTAGGGGCGAATACTCGACGTGTCTCGGCGTGGCGGCGACAATGCAAGCAGCGCGACCGTAAAGCATCGATTGAACTTCAGTCCCAAGACGCCGCAAGAAGCGCTGGCGAACAATGTCACTATGATGCGAAACGACGATTGGTTGCCTCGGGCGAGCGGCAAGCACTCCTAAGGCGCCGATCGGATTCGGAGTATGGAAATGCAGCAAGTCGCAGCGGAGTTCTCGCAGCGTCGCTACCAGGCGGAGATTGAGCGGCTGCGATTTAACGACGGCCGCGCGCGCCAGACGAATGACGCGCACACCGTCTCGCGTCTCTGTGACGGAAGAGCGTGCGTCGTTCGATACGACGACGGAGACTTGCAGTCCGTGGCGCACCATGCCCCGGCTCAGTTGCTCGACGACCGTCTCGATTCCGCCTCGATACGGCGAATAGTACTTTCCCACGTGAACGACGTGCATGGTGGATCAGCGAGCGAGGTTCAAAGACATGAGCGCATTACGTGCATGCGCCATCTGGGCAGGTCAGGCCACACTGCTTGGTAGCGCGAGTGAAGCCTTAGGCGCTTCACCTCGCGCAGGCAATTGAGCGAGTCCTTGCTGGTCAGGCTCGACAGCCAGCAGGCTAGCATTTAGGAGCCAGAATTCGAGGCCAATGTTGCTGATGAACACCGCGTAGCTGAAGCACAGCGCAGCAGCACCAATGTTATACGCGACCACGAGGCACGCCCAAACACTAAGCGAGCGGTCAACTCCCTGGCTCCTAAAGGCGATGGTTAGAGCCCGCCGGGAAGCCACGGCAATCAGAGCACAATAGGCGAGAACGAGTGGCAGCCCGCCGTCCAATAGCCATCCAGTCCACTGGATTTCCACGTAGATACTATCCCCGGGCGCCCCGAGATAGCGATCGATCATGCCCCAACGGCCCAGACCAGCACCTAGCGGGTACGCCGGGAGAAGATCGTAGATCGTGTGCTCGAGAAACTTGCCGCGATGTTCGTAGTACACGGTTGCCGCGTCGTTCTCCACCAATGTGGAAAGACGCTCGGAAACACTATGTCCACCTACCGCTGAGGCCAGCGCGAACGCCAGGGGAGCGACAGCAGCTATTGCCAGAGCAGCGATGATCAGGCGCGACGTCTTGAGCATCACCGCGAGCAATGCGATCATCGCGACCAGGCAAATTCCGAGCGTGACGATCGCCGCACGCACCTGGCACAGGTAAAGGCAGATCATGCCAAGCATCATGCTGCAGACGGCAAGCACGCGCGCACCCGGGAACAACTTCGGGACTTGCACGATCGCGACGCTTAGTAGAACCGCATACATTCCCGCCGACGCTGCACCTCCAGGCACATCGGTAAGGCCCATGGGGCGAAAGACGCGTTCTCCCGATGCGAGTTGGATCTCCAGACTCCGAACGAAATCCTTGCCGTGCTCGGCAACCATCGCGGACACCGGCATTTCAAAGTGTCCTGGGAAATAGGTTTGAAGCACGCCGAGCGCTGCGCTGGCTGTGTAGAAGACCCACATGAGCACTATGAGGTGCCCCAAAGTGCTCGACGTAACCTTCAGGCGCGGCACCCAAAGTGTTGGCCCGAGGATTGCGACATACATAGCGATTTGAGCCAGCGATGCAAGACCAGTTCCCCCAGGATGCAGCCACTCGAGGGCCGTGATTCCAAGCACCGCGTACGCCCACCCGGCGACCGAGCGCTGGATTCGCTGGCCCTTGCTGGGGGTGGGGATGGACACAACGAGCACGATGCTGGCCAAGAAAGCAGCCGTACGCCAGACGAAGCGCAATTCCCCGACAACCGGAATCAGCAGGCCAAGCTGACACACGAATTGGAAGATCGCAAAGCCGAGCAGCCAGCGTTCTCCATACGGGCGTCGACTAGTGACACCCGCGGCGATCCGCCCGACGTCAATTGCGGAACGCGCACTTGCATTCACCACGATCGACTCCGATCCGCTGCTTGCCGTTCCAGCTCGAGATACCGCGTCGCAATGATTCGAGCATGCTCGGCCCAAGAAAATTGCGCGGCTCGGTCGGCGCGCGCGGCAACACTGAAGGTATTGCGCGGCTTGCCGGCCTCCTCCGCGATCGCCTCACACCATCCGGCAAGATCGCCAACTTGACGGTAAATCACGACGTCCCCTCCCACCTCCTTCAACACCGGCAAGTCGCTTGCTATCACTTGCGCACCACAGGCCAGGGCTTCGATCACAGGCAGCCCGAAGCCTTCTGCCTTGCTCGGGAGGAGTACCACTGCTGCCTGGCGATAGATTGCGGCAAGCTCATCACGCGACACCCCGCGCAGTTGGTGCACCGAGGCTTCTAAGCGCTCCCGGTGAATGACTTCTTGCTCCTCGGTTGACCAAGTGCCGCCGACCTGAACAAGCCGCGCCAACGGATTCCGTTTTTTTAGTGCAGCATGGATCTGCAGCAGAAATTCCGTGTTCTTGCGCGGAATACAGCTCCCTACGTGTAGCAGGTAGCCGCCTCCAAATCGGCGTCGCACATCCTCGTCATAGGCACCGCTCGCTGGCTGAAATTCGACGCAGATGCCATAAGGCGCGTGCACGAGCCGGTCCTCCGTGACGAGCCTCGATGTTAGGAGCTCGTGTCGGACCGCGTCGGTCGAGTGGAAGACGGTGTGCGCGCGGCGCATCCCCGACAAGGTCCAGCTCGCCATCCCTTGTCGGAGGCGATTCTCAATTCCCGTACCCTTCCTCAATACGGGCCTGAAAGCGTCGATGTCATGGCAAAACACGCCCACTCTTCCGCGTTGGAGATGGTGGGCAAGGTGCGCGTAGCTGTGGTCTGCAATATGAAAGTAGTCTGCGGATGCCCGCAGACTCGATAGTTCTAGCGGATACTGCACGAACCGACCGATGAAGCGTTGCATGCCAAAGCAGCGACGACCCGGTTGAAATGGCAGCCTCCATAGGGCGGGACGCACGAACCTACATTCTATCTCTGGTCTGCACATCAGCTCCCGAGTCAACATCTCGGTCACCAGATCCATGCTTGGCCAGCCCTCCTCGCGGAAGTCAGCGAGCACGCAGAGGCGCATCAAGCGCTCAAGGATTGAAGTCGATACCGGTTTTCGTAAATCGGCTCGGGTATTGCGCAGGGTCCGCTGGCAGGAAGGTGGGCATCGCGTTGAAGCTGTATTTCACCCCGCCGGCGACGCCGTTCAGAAGATGCCGCTCGCCAATGGTTGCTCCAATGCCGCGCGTGAAATTCGTGACTCCCGCGCCACCAGTCGGCAGGCTATACGAAACGCTGAACTGATCCGCCGTTTCCTGCATTCTAATGCTGAACGTCACTGCCTCGCTCGAAAACGTAGCAGGCCTAGTAGGCTGGTTCGTGCTGATATTCGCGTGCCAGGTTACATAGAAGAGTCGCGCAGGCTTTGAACCCGTGAGCGCCGTGCACACCCCTGTCGCCGTGGTTTTCAGGTCGTCCCAGAATAGATAGAAGCCTGCGGGAGGTCCGGCGGTGCCGGGCATGTTCACGTTCGCGAACGAAGACGCTCCCACCGTCGGCGTCGCACTCCCGGTGAGGAACGGCAACAAGTACCCGTTGGCGCCTATTACAGCCTGGTCGCAGGTGGTATCGTACAAGGTGAACGGGAACGGGAGTGCAACGGTCGCCTCGCCGTCGTCGGAGTTAGTGAGCTGCGTCGTATGGCCCGTCATCGTACAGGCGTCGATTGGCCCGAGCGTAGTGTCAGGATGGACGACGCCATTGTCGTTGTAGTCCCGGCGACGGAACGAAGCCAAAACGCGAGCCTGAAAAACGAAATTAGTGGCCACAGGCGAACCCGCCGCCAAGTTCCACTTCATCTCGAGCGGCTTCATCTGGCCGACGGTAAAACTCCCATACCCGGCCGCCTGCGTGCCCGCAGCAAAGACGCTCTTGAACGCATTAGAAAGCGCGGCCTCCGCATCCGTGAGCAGCGACACCTTGGCCCCGGCCGGCGTGAGCGTGACGTATTTGGTGAGCTCGACAAAGACGTTGTCCATTAAGCGGCCCGTATTGTTGGTCGCGTCGACTGTGGCACAGTACTCGCTTGCACTCGCGCACGTACCGACGCCAGGACCTACACCGTCGCCAGCTTCTGTCGCGAACGAGATCTTACCCGAGCCGAAAGTACTGAACCCTTGCGTCGCGAGGCCAGGGGCGTCGTCCGAAACGCTGACCAGCGAGAGATGACCGTTCTCCATCGTGCCTTGGAGGTACGCAACGACCTGCAGACTTGAATCGTCGGTGCTCTGACGTGCGGGCTCCGGTTCTGGCGCCAAGCTCCCGCAACCGGGCAGAGCCAACAGCGCAGTCCCCACGAACGCAAAGAATCGGCCCGACCAAAGTTCACGTTGCATCACACTGCTCCTCTAAAGTTCAGAACGCTTCCATACGTCTCGCCCAACGGCAACTGTAAGCAGACTCGGGCGCTAGCCCTCCTAGGATAGTAGCCTCAGCCTCGGGTGACAAGGCTCCCGTCCAGATGTCTGGTCTACGTGTCGTACGCTGCCGCGAGCTCTTTTCCGAGCCGATCGAGGGCAAAGTGCGCGCCCGCGTGAACGCGGGCGTGAGCGCCAAGCGCGCGTCGAAGCTCGGCATCCACCGCGAGGCGCTCCATTTGCGCCGCCAAGGCCAACGAATCGCCCAAAGCGAAGCCGAGTGCATTCTCGCCGTGTTGGAACAACTCTGCCGCTCCTCCCGCGTTCGAGACGATTACAGGGAGTCCACACGCCATAGCCTCAACGATTACCAGCCCGAATGGCTCTGGTTTGGTGCTCGCGTGCACTACGACGTTCAAAGATCGATAGACACGCGGCATTTCTGCTTGAAACGGAACAAAACCCAAACAGTCGCTGACGCCCACCCGAGCAGAACACTCTAAAAGCTCGTTGACACTGACCTGTGACCCCTGTGTTGCGTAAATCGGCCCCCCGACGATGTAGAAACGGAGTCGCAGGTCTGGACGCCGGGAGCGCAGCGCGCCAGCAGCTTGGATGAATAGCACGTGACCTTTCCAGTGCGCATACGTCCCGACAAGCCCGAAGCAAACACAATCGGCTGGCGGGGGAGCCAGCCTCGCTTCACCGGCGAGCCAATCAGGATCTCCTTGCCCCGGAGCGAATCGCTCAACGTCGATGCCGTTGTAGAGGACTCGCACATCCGCCCGAGACGATAGCTTGCGAAAGTCCTGCGCGACGGCCCGCGAGTTCGCGAGAAAGCGCACATTTTCATGTAAGGCCGACAAGCGGCGCATCAATTCTCGCGACAGAGAGCGCGCGCTGATGAAGTCGTGCAAATGAACGACCAGGCGCGTCTGGCGGGGAACGACCAGTGCGGCAAGCACGTGGGCCTTGATGCCGTTAGTGTGAACCACGTCGGCGCGCGCGCGAGCTACCGCTCGCGCGAACCGCACCATGGCGACCTGTAGCGCTGGAACCGCCAACACAATCTGTACAATCGCGCGAGGAGAGAGTGCCTCGCCAGCACGCGCCACCGCAGACGGAAGACGTACGATCTGAACGGTAGCGCCGAGCGCTCGGACTCGCTCTAGGAGTGGTCCGTCCGCAAACGAGATCAGGTCCACCTGCCATTGCGGCTCTGCTTCGCGTAGCGCTGCAATGCAGTCGAGCAGCGCTCGCTCCGCGCCTCCGAGTTCCGCCGCCGGATTAACAAAAAGGATGCGCATCGCGCGCGGTACCTCGAGCAACATCCTGAGTCAGCGGCGCAACCGTAGAGGACTGTGCACGACACGCTCCGCCTTCCAGACTCCACCGTGCAGCATGGTCGAAAAAACTAACCTGGCTACGTCCAGAGTCGAGCACCAGAAGACTCTCGCCACATATTGCACTTGCTACAGATGTCGATCTCGCTCCCGTGCCCGCTCTTGTGGAGCATGCGTGCGGTACGCAACGCCTCACCGTGCCAAATCTCCGACAAGGATTGCTTGTTCAGATCGCCCACAACATGCTCCTCGTTCCAGTCGTCGCAGCACAAGACGGCACGGCCGTCCGCCCAGATGTTCAACTCTCGGAAGGGAAGTACGCATGCGCGTGCACGCGTCGTCTCGATCGCCTGCACATTGGTGGGCGCGTTTTCATTGGCGGCGAAGATACCCTTTGCATCAAGACTACCCGCACGGTTCGTGTAACCACCCACACCTACATAGTCCGCCACCCCACGCCACTTCGTCATGTGCGCGGGAATTTCGTGCTGGTTCTGGGGTATTGCAATCATCCCGACGCGGATCTTCGGAACGCGCATGCCGAGTTCGTCGCGCCGCTTGATCAGACGAAGAATATTGTCTTCGATCTGATTGAACTTGAGACGCACGCGTATCTTCTCGAACGTCTCGGCCGTGGCTCCGTCAAGCGTGATGTTCAAGTGGTCTACTTCGTGGCGCAAGAAGCTCTCGATCTTGGTGTCATCCAAACGAAAGCCATTGCTGTTCACTAGAATCCGAAAGCGGTGCCCCTTCGAACGAATGTACGAGAAGTGCTCGTCGAAGGATTTCATGGTCAGGATCTCACCGAACCCGTTTGGACACAGATCGGGAACCCCTAGCTCGGCCGCCTGATCAACGAGCTTCTTGAAAACACCGATGTCCATCGGTCGCTGCTGCCGCTCCATCTCGTGACGAGGGCAATGGATGCAGCGCGCATCGCAAATGGAGGTGATTTCGATATTGATAGCGTCCGGCCGCTGCGGCCAGCGCAGCGATCGCCCGACTTCCTTCGCGTTCTGGAGCGCGCGCCTGGCTTCAGGGGGCAGCGGGGCCCGCTCAAGGGTCTGACGAACCAGATCGCCAACGCGCGAGCGCAAGCCGTCGAGAATTGGCAATCGCCGCACTTTCGTCTTCGAACTCCAACCGAAGGCTAGTCCAGGCGGGTTGCGGCTGCAACGTGGATAGCGGTCGGAGTTCTGGCCAAGCAGAGCGAACGTTCTTGGCGGATAGCGGAAGAGCCTCTTGAGTTTTAGGAATGCGGATTTCCGGGCGCCAGGAGAGGGCTTGGCTGCGCTTACAAGCGGATCCCGTGCGCAAGAGCACCTATCGCTTGGTCGCAATCACGAGCATCGCAGAAGTTTTGAACCCGAGCGTCGCGCGCGCTATGTCAAATCCCGTCGCAGCAACCAACGGAAGCAGTGCCTGGAACGGGTCGAACCGCCTCGCGAGCCGTGGACGCGGTCGCCGCCCATACTTCAGTCGGTGATGAAGTGAGTAGAGCCAGAAGGAATGCCCTGGCTGATACCGGACAGCGTCGACCTTCAGCCCCGCTCGCTCGAGCAGGCGACTCAAGGTGCGTGCCGCAAATAGGTGCCAGTGCCGGGGAATGTGATAGCCGCCCCAAAAGTGCTCACGAAACATGCGGGCGTCCAAGCTGTCCAGGTTGGGCGTCTCCAGCGCGATCGTCCCGCCTGGCGCGAGCCAGTCAGCCAGGCGCTCAATGACTGCCCCGGGCGCATCCACGTGCTCGATGACGTGAAACATCGTAATCAAGTCGATGCTACCGGAACTAATCGAATGGCAGTCCTCGACGCGCGTGTTGAAGACTCGGTAGCCTTGCGCCGCGAGGTGCTCGACAACCGGTGCGCTAAGTTCCAACCCGTGAAGCGCATGGCGCGATAGCCCCCGCTGCTCCATGACCTTTAGAAAGCGCCCGTTGCCGCAACCAATGTCCAAGTAAGATCTAGGGGGTCTGGCAAGCAGACCCAGGATCTTGGCGAGCTTGCGCCTGTCCAACGCCGCCTTGCCCCAACGGAGGAGCGCGCCGATCTGCTGGTCATAGTTGTAGGCGTAATAGTGCGGAGGATAGATGGTCTGGAGAGCCTGGACCGCGGGACGCGGGTGCAGCCACACGTGCTCACAGGTTTCGCAGCACACGAAATGCCAGAGATTGCTGCACGTCTCGAGTTCGTAGTCGTAACCGGAGGCGAAGGGGCGGTGCTGGCTAGCGCCACACACGTCACAGCACTCGACCGCTTGGACCGCTACCGACGGCGGTGGCGGGACCTTCATGAGCGCGGTAGGCGGCTCCTGAGCGCTAACCGGCTGCATTTGTGAGGATTCCTTGCACGGCGCAGAGGTATACTGCAAAACCGAGCCCGGAAGAAACGGATGAGCATCGCGCACGAGCATCGAACGAGCATCTACGATCGTTATCGTAAAACGCTGCTCAGTCACGACGAGGTCAAGGCGTTCAGCGCGCTACGCATTCTTCCTCCCGTCCGCGACGCCGCGTTTTCATGGCTCGGGATCATCGCGGCCTGGGGAGCCGTTCATCATTGGCACAGCGCATTGGCCGTGACCCTTGCGATCCCAGCGATCGGTTCTCGCTACTACTCGCTATTCATCATCGGGCACGATGGCCTTCACCGTCGCGTTTTCCGCAATCGGCGGGCAAATGATCTCTTCACGGACCTAGTTGTTTTCGCCGCGATTGGCGGCATCACGCGCATCAACAACAAAAATCACATCCGTCATCATGAGCGTCTGGCCACGGAAGGAGATCCCGATCGTTACAAATACTCGTGCCTAACAAAGGCCAGTCTGTCGGCATTGCTGGGCTACGTGTCGGGACTAGGTAGCGTGTTCAAGTCAATCCGGAACGTGTTCTTCGGAGCTGCGCGCCCGACGAACGTTCAGGGCGACGCGGGGGGGCGTTACTCGCTCCGAGATATCGCCATTCTGCTTGCTGTTCAGAGTTGCTTGGTCGGCGGCCTAACCTGGACCTTCGGCTGGTGGGCTTACCCGGTCCTGTGGCTAATGCCGGTGTACGTGTTCACGTTCCTGATGGACAACCTGCGTACTTTTCTTGAGCACTCGCACCCGGAGGGCGACGCGCAAGGGGATCGGCATCGGCTCATCACGTACACCAGCAACCCGCTCGAGCGGTTGTTCATCGCTCCGATGAACATGAACTACCATGCGGCGCACCATCTCTGGCCTTCCATCCCGTACTATCAGCTGCCAGCGGCAGATCGAGCGATCCGTTCGCGCGCGGCGTCCTCAGGTCTGGAGTGGCGCGGAAGCTATCTTGCCTTCCTGCTCCGTTACGCGCGAGCCCTTCCAATTGCAGATTGCCAACCCACGCGGTCGCACAACTAACACGTCAAGGATCCTCACTCCGGCTCGGCGCCGGCGGTCTCAGCAAGTAGCTTTGCGATAGCAAAAAGCAGAACCGCAACGAGGAGAAACCACCCGACGAGCAATCCGGAATGCACGGCGTTCGGCAGCTCGGGACCGTTCAGCCACGGCATGAACTGGACGCGCAGCACGTCGCCTGGGATCTTGCCTTCGCACGAGCTCTGCGAGGCGTGGCCGGTCAACAAGCGAACCGCGTTCAGCATCCGATCGGGAACGATGAAAGCGGGCCGACCCGTGCAATTGGCCTGCATTACCTCGAGACTCGGACTGACAAGCACGCTCGCCAGCTGCAACGCGACGCTACCGCACAGTACCGTCAGAAACACGAATCTGAATGCCCGCGGGATTCTATCCAGCGCCTGATAAAAGAGCGGCACGGTCAGCAGCAACATGAGCTGCAGCGGGGTCAGCGTATAGCGGCTCGACCAACTCACCCCTCCTCCTTCGTAAATGAAGCGTGCAAAAAAGAGCAGTCGCAAGAGGAGCGCCGCTGCCGCTGCACTGAGCAAAACGGCGACGGGGCGGCCCATGCGGCGCGCGTACCACACCACGCCGGCTACCAACGGCAGTGCGATCGCTAGCGGGTCGTACAGGAACATGGAACGGTTCCGACCGACGAGCGGGTTCAGGAGCCCCGGCACTAGCGGGCCAGAAAACACGTAGTTTTCCGGCAGGCCGGGATGCTGACGGCTAAATTGCGAGCTCCAGATGTGGATGTAGCTCGTCCCTACCGCGCCCCAGCCGAAGCGGGCGACTTGGTAGCCACGATCGACGGCCAACCCACACGCAGTCAATAGACCAAAGATCAGGACAAAGTCGTACACGCGGTTCTTCAGCCAAGCAGCCCGTGCTCCGCTCTCATTCGGCAGAACAGCGACTATCGCAGCGCCAGCGTAGATAACCGAGTCCGCGACCGTGTGCAGCCGAGCCGTCAGATCCAGCGCAGCCGCGAAGCCCGCGCATATCAGTGGCACACGCGCACCGGACTTCGCCCAGCGCAATGTACCCAGGAAGACAAGCAGAGCACTGACAAGATCAAGACTATTTTCGAAATGGATCTGCGCGTAGTTCAGGCAGGTCGTGCCAAACAACCAAGCCAGCGTGCCGTAAATGCGAGCGCGCCTACCGAATCCGAGTTCGCGTAAGAGCAGGTAGCCGAGGAACGCCGTCAAAGCCGTAAGCAACGGAAACGTGGCGTACGCGACGAGTCCCGCTTCGGCCTTCCGTCGGAGGACGGGTCCGACGTGTGCGAGCTTCGTGACCGCGCCAGCGGCCAAGTCTGCCGGCAGCATCAACAGGCTCTGCCCAATGCCATACCAAGTGTGAATCACGCCGTCGGGGCCTTGAAGTCCGAAATCAGGGAAGCTGCCCGGCAGCACCTCCAGCTCGCCTCGCCAGAGGGAGCGCGTCGCTTGATAACGGCGCTCCGTGTCGATCGTGCCGAACGCACCTGTCTGAAGCGCGAGCCCGGTGAGCCACCCGATCACGAGTAGCCGCACGCCGGGCTGCTCGAATTTTTTTTTTATTCGGGCTTGCGGCACAGCACTTGATATTGAGCACCGAGTGGCAGGCCGCTCAGCGGCCGCTCGATCGGGCGGAGATGGCGCAGAAAGCGCGGAAAGATAAACACGTGATCTGTCCGGATGACCTCGAACCCCCCGCGAGACAGCAACTCGCGGGCGTGACCCGCCCGGACCTTGATCGCGCTCCGGTCGAAGGAGAGACGGGACATGATCCATCGCGTGCCCAGGTTCAGCGGGTTGTTCTCCCAGAAAGCCCAGACACCCCCCGGGCGCAACGAACGCCACACGTACGCAACCGCCTCGGCGCGCTCGTCTGGTGCGATGTGGTGGAAGACTCCGTTACAAAACGCCAAATCTACGTCAGCTGCAGGCTCATGGGCCTCCAGCAATGCGAACTGTGCCGCGGACGAGCCGTGTTTCTGATGTGCCACTTCGACCGATCGTTGCGACGTGTCCACGCCTCGAACAGATTCTACCTTCAACAGTTCGAACAAGTACGGTGTCGCCGACCCGGTACCGCACCCGAAGTCTAGTGCGGTGCGTGGAGCGATTCGCAAAGCTCGCAGCGCTTGCGCGAGCCAAACGATGCGCTCGCGAGCAAAGTACTCCTTACGCTCTCCCGATACCGCCAATCCGCGGTTGAGGGCGCCGTCGTAGTCGTCGGCGTACTCGTCGAAGTCATGCCCGCGCATCTAATATTTCCATTGGCAGAACCGCTACACGGTCCTGGGCAGCGGCTTAGCAGGGCCATTCCCGGCCGTCCAACAGCCGCCGGAGCCGACTCGCGGACACCAAGCTCAGCCCAAACCAGAGGCGTGAATCTCTATGGGGTGGTGCTGGGAAGCAGAGCGCGCCGTGCTTCGTCCAGGCGCCGACGCGTCAGGTAGTTGACCATACGAACACCATCGCGAAACGGATAGAGCTTGCTCTCTCCAATGCGCTCGCGGTAGCGAATCGGCACCTCGATCGCGTTGATGTTCGGGTGGCGAAACGCCTCGATCTTGATCTCGTTCGAGAATGCCATGCCGGTGGTCTCGAGTCGCATTTGCGAAAGAATTTTCTTTTTGAAGATCCACATCCCGCTCTGACCGTCCGCCAGGTTCAAGCCATAAAAGGTATTGACCAGCACGTTCAGGATCGCATTTCCTACACGGCTTCGCGGATGCATCCCCATGGCGTCCTGTAGAGGAAAGCGCGAGCAAGAAACGAAATCGACGTCCTGCTCGACCATCTGATCGACGATCCTCAGGCAGTCCTCGACGGGATACGTCCCATCGCCATCGGTCGTGATGATGACGTCCCCCGTCGCCAACGGCAGCCCTCGAATGTATGAACCGCCGTACCCCAAATTGCGCGGATGCTCGACGACGCGCACCCTCGGTCCTTGCTTCTTTGCAACGTGTACGGTTCTGTCCGTCGAACAGTTGTCGAGCACCAGGATCTCGTCCACCTGCTTGGGGATCTTCGCCACGACATGAGGGATGCCGTGCTCCTCATTCAGGCACGGAATCACGACGCTGAGGAGGAGATCACGATGCATCGGACAAATAGCTGCCTGGCTGGCCGATCTTATACAGGAACAGACTGCGCGCGAGCAATGAGCACTCCCCGGCCGGCCAGGATTCCAGTGGAAGCCCCGATCCAAGCGGGCATGTTGAGGCTCAGGTGCCAGTCGTTGCAGGCGCATTCACGGCGAACGACCACATTTCCAAGCTTGCGATGATCTGGGAGCTTCCCCTCAGATTCAGAGCAACGGCAGCGCCGCCATTTTCTCCAACCTCTCGCGAAGTGCAGCCGCCTCCTCGGGGATCGCCACCACCTGAACGTCCCAATTGCCGTCCTCGATTCTCCGGGAACCCTGCCCGATGATTCGCGCGTCGTAGCCTGACTCGCGAAGAATCCGCGAGATACCCTGATTTGTGCCGTGGAGGTCGATGAAGAGAATCGGCCGAGCCGTTCGAAGCGTGGACGACCCACCTTCAAGTACAGCGACCTCTGCACCTTCGACGTCGATCTTGATGAGCTCTGGCGCAGGTAGGCCCCCTGCGACGAGCGAATCGATGCGATGGATTACAACCCGCTCTTCGCCCGAGACGGATGCTGGCACACCAATGCCCTTGAGCTTACCCCAATTGGGGTCGCTAGAAATGACGAACGCTGCTTCTCCGTCCTCGTTGCCGAGTGCCGCGCGATGGACCTCGACTTGCTCGAAGCCGTTCAGCTTTGCGTTGTACTCAACCATTTGTGTGTTGGTCGGCAAAGGGTCGAACGCCAAAATTTTCCCCGAGTGACCCACGAGCCGTGCCGCCAATATAGAAAAGAATCCTACGTTGGCTCCGATATCATAAACGGTCATGCCGGGGTGGGTAAACAGCGAGAACGCCTCCTGTAGCTCAGGTTCAAGCGTGCCAAGCATCATTCCAGCGGTCGAATTGCCTGCATTGAAAGCAAGCCCCTTCGCCACACCACGCTGGATGCGACCATCACGATGCCGCATCCGATCGCTTACCAGATCGAATGCCTTCTTGAGGAGCGGGTGCCGCCATTGAAGACGCGACACGGCCTTGATCCATGGAGTGGGCAGGCGACCCACGGCGCGCACCAAGAGACTCATGCGCGGCACGTAGCAGATTCCTTGGCTTTTCGAAACCACGCGCTACTTGATAGCGTCGTGCTGCGAGCGCGGTCGCAATGCCTCGCCTGACGTCGCTTCTTCGAACCGGCGCCGCGTGGCCGGATCGAGACCTCTATGGCACTAGCTCAGGACTCAGTTGCTCGGTTTGCGTCCCATCGCCAAGCTCCCCGGTCAAGCTAACGCCTCAACAGTAGCGCTTCCCAGTTGTGCTCAGCGCGCAGGCGGAGAAATTCGAAACTGCGATACTCGTGACCGGCGGCAGCCCCGGTGCGAGCACCGGCGCCGGATAATGAAGCGGACGCCGACCTCATGCTAGCCGTGTAGCAGAAAAGCCGGCACCTGCTACTTTTTGCCGTCGGCGAGGACTCGCGCGCTCAGGTGGTCTCTTCCTCCTCAATATTCCTCCCCGCCTGCCCAACCACATCAATCGGATGCTCCGCGAGCGCTCGCTCTGCGAGCACTCGCAGAGCATCATCCGCCTCCTGAGCCTCCGGCACAGTCCCCGGCCAGTACAGCTCATCCACCGGTAGCCCACGGGACATCGCGGTAGCCGCGTTAGCAAAGCAGAGCGCATTCTGCGCATTGCGCGGAACGATGCCCGGGTTGCCGTCCGTGCGGATGGCGGCGCACTTGGCGGCGTTCGGCCAATCGCGCGCGTTCGCAAATTGCGTGAAAGTTTTGAAGATCGCCGGGAAGCCCGGTCCACAGGCCCAAGCCATGGACATGCATCCGAGCTGCGCGTCTGCGGGGAAGGTGTCCCATGTAGGGAAGTATTTGCAGAGGGTTGCCTCGAAGGACTGCATGCGCGCGCGGAGCAGCGCTCCGGCGGCGTCTTCGCTCAGCCGGAGTTCGCTCGCGTTTGCGGCATACTTGTAATGCATTTTCGCGAGTGCTGGCTGCGCTTTGAGAGCGCTCCATTGGCTGCGTACGAAGTCGCTGTTTGCGGGTGAGCCGTCGCGTTTGGTCCATGGGAGGCCGAGGGCGAGGTTTACGTAGCCGACGGTGACGAGACCGAGCACGTAGAGGTACGGCCAGAGCACGTCGCCTTCGAGCGGTTTGGTGAAGTCGACGAAGCGAGTGATGACTGAAGCGTGCATGGTTCAGCCCTTGTCAGGCGTTGGGGCCGCGGGTTTCTCGAGCGTCTTGCCGAGCGCGTAGGTTGCGCCGCTGATGCCGAGGAGCATGAGCACGCCTTCGTCCACGCTCGGGAAGCCCGCGCCTTTGACCGTGAGGTAGAGGAAGAACTGGACGCAGATCGCATCCAAGACCGCTTTGCAGCTCGGCGAGCTTGACCAGGCCGAATCGATCGGCGAACAGCTCGTGAACGCCGTCGGCACCCGCGAACAAGCTCCCGCCGTCGCGGCGGAAGTCACGCAGCAACGCCAACGCATGTTCACGCTCTTCCTGAACTCGTACGATCAAGTGCGTCGCGCGGTGACGTACCTGCGCTGGAACGAAGGCGACATCGATACCGTCGCTCCCTCGCTCTACGCGGGCCGCGCCGCGCGCAAGAAGCCGGACGAGCCGGCTCCGGCGCCGACTCCGCCCACACCGGTAGTCGCTCCCGTGAAAGCGGGCGGCGTCACGCCCTCACCCGAGCCTGTCGTGTCGGTTGCCAAACCGCCCGCCGGGATCCCGATCGTACCCGCAGGTCTTCCGGGCAGCTCCTCCTTTGCAGGGAACTGAAACATGGCGACCACACCCGCGCTCTACCTGGGCGGCACCCGCACTCTCGAGGGCGCGGGTGCGGTCTCCAAAATGCTCTTGCCCGCGCATCACCTCGTCACCCACGGCGTCATCGTGGGCATGACCGGCTCGGGCAAGACCGGCATGACCACCGTGATGATCGAAGAAGCGATGAGCGCCGGCATTCCGGTGCTCGTCATTGACGTGAAAGGAGATCTCCCGAACCTGTTACTCGCGTTTCCAGATTTCGATGCGAGCCGGCTCGTCCCCTGGGCGGCCGGCTGCGCATCACCCAACGACGAACGCAGCCCCGAGGAAATCGCCCGCGCCCTCGCCGACCAACGCAAAGCCGGACTCGAAGCCTGGGGCATTAGCGAAGGCATGGTCGGAGCGTTCGCCGCCAGCACCGATGTGCGCGTGATCACGCCGGGCTCGAGCGCCGGCGAGCCTCTGCACCTGCTCTCCTCTCTCGAACGGCGCTCTGCCCGCTGGGACGAAGATCCCGAAGCCGCGCGCGCGGCCCTCAGCGCTGCGATCTCACTTGTACTCCGCCTGCTGGGCCGCGATCCCGACCCGGCCAAGAGCCGCGAGCACGTCTTGCTCTCCGTACTCGCTGAGCGACGACTGCGAGCCGGCGGCGGCGCCGAGCTCGGCGCACTCCTCCACGACCTCGCCGAACCGCCCATCGAGGAAGTGGGCGCACTCCCACTCAACGACTTCCTCCCTAAAACCGATCGCAAAGCACTCGCTGCCGCGCTCAACACGCTGCTCGCCTCTCCAACCTTCGCGAGCTGGCGGGAAGGCTCGACCCTCGACGTCGGCGCCTGGCTCACGCCGAAAGACGGCCGCACGCCGGCCGTGATCGTCAGCGTCGCGCACTTGGAGGACGAAGAGCGCTCCCTCGTCCTCGGCGTCCTACTCGAAGAAGTCCTCGCCTGGGTCCGTTCACTACCGGGCAGCCAGCGCCTCCGCGCGCTCGTCGTCTTCGACGAAGTGTACGGTTTCCTGCCCCCGCATCCTCAAAACCCTCCCACCAAGCGCCCCCTCGTCGCGCTCATGAAACAAGCCCGCGCCTTCGGTGTCGGCATCATCGTCGCAACCCAAAATCCGATGGACCTCGACTACCGCGCCCTCAGCAACGCGGGCCTCTGGTGCGTCGGAAGATTGCAAACCGACGCCGACCGCGTGCGCGTCGTCGACGGCTTGGCCGCCGGCACGGGCGCGGACCGCGCGGGCACTCAGATCTTGTCGAAATCAATTCAGCGGCTTGCGCCGCGCTGGTTTGTGCTCCGAGACGCGCACTCTGGAGACGGGCCGGTGCTCGTGCAGCCGCGCTGGGCGATGTCGCTCTTGCGTGGACCGATGACGCGGGCGGAGTTGAGGAGGGCGATTGGGGGGCGACCGTCTCGGGAACGCGGAACGGTTGCATCCGTTCGAAACGCGACGGCGACTAGTCTAGAGGTTGAGGGCAATTCGCTCGCCTGATTGCTTGCCAAGCGTTGTCCTCGGAGAACCTACGGCTTGCCAGCTCTCCACGGTCGACTAAACTAGCGACGCGGGTGACGATGATGACAGGGCGAAAGTGTTGGGGAGTTTGGCTCGCTGCTGTGAGCTCGTGGGGCTGCGGGACCACGAACGGAAACTCCATCCCGAGTGGCGGAGCGAGCGGCACGAGTGGCCGCCCCGGTGGTCCTGCTGGAACGGATGGCAACGCCGCCGGGAAGGGTGGTAGCAACGCGGGTGCCAGTGGCAGCTCAGGCACGAACGACAGCGCCTGGGCGGCGAATGCGTCGTCACCGACTGCACCAGCACCGGCGGTCCCTGCTCGCTCGGCTGCGTCGATGCGCAAGGTACTATGCGAGCCGATGCCACGCCTTGCGATTTCGGGAAGTTTTGCTCCGCCGGGCTTTGCGTCAATCAACTCGCTCTCACGCCGGCCTCGTTTACGTTCGTAGCCGGAGCACCCATGACGGTGGCGGTGGCGCACCTGAGGGATGTCATCAAGAGCACAAGCTGCGCGTTCAGCGCACAGGCAACGATCGAGAACTACGACCAACCCTTGCAGGGGGGAACTTACTCCGCGAAGCTGATCGCGGACGGGCCGGGCGAATTCACGGTGCAGGCTGACCTCGTGTTCTCATTGCCGGGAAAGACTCTCGTAACGGTCGATGTGAGCGATCCATCCACGCGCGCGAGTGCGTCGATCAAGTTCTATGTAGATACCAAAACGACCGAAACGCCACTCCCGACGACGCCGTGGGGACTCGTGACCGGGCCTGACGGGAACTTGTGGGTGGGCGTGGATTCACCGAGTGCCGGCGTGGACCGAGTCACGCCGCAGGGAATCGTCACGCATTTTTCGACCGGGCTCGCCGGCCACCTGGCGATCGGATCCGACAACAATGTTTGGTTTACTCTCTCGCGAGGGATTGGCCGACTCACGACGGACGGAGTCTTCACGCAGTTCCCGATGAACCGAGCCGAAAGCCAAGCTTGGGCTATCGCAGCCGGCCCCGACGATAACCTCTGGCTTGTTCTCAACGACGCAACTGCGAGCCAAGCCGCGTCGATCGGGCGGCTCACGCCCGCCTCCGGAGCCATTCAAGAATTCAGCACCCCGACAGCAACCAGTTTCCCCGAAGGAATCTGCGCCGGTCCGGATGGGGCCCTGTGGTTCACCGAGTACTTTGCCGGAAATATCGGCCGAGTCACGACCGCTGGCGCCTTCACTGAATTTCGGATCTTGACGCCTAACAGCAAGCCGGTGGACATCGCCGTCGGTCCAGATCAGAACCTCTGGTTCACGGAATGGGCCACCGGCAAGATCGGTCGCATCACCCCTGCAGGGAAAGTCACCGAATTCAGCGCTGCGCCGATTGGCGGCAACCTAAACCACCTCGGAGTCGGTCCGGGCGGCGCCATTTGGTTCACGACGTACGGCACTAGCTATGTCGGATCTATCGACGCCCAGGGCACCGTTACTGCCTACCCGCTACTCTCCGGTGCCTGGGCCGACAGCATCGCCGCCGGACCCGACAATGCCGTGTGGTACACGGCCCAGCAAGCCAACTCCCAGACCCCCGGCGGCTGGCTCGCACGCCTGATGCCTTGAGCACGGTGCAGCCACGACGGTGACGCGAATACGTACGACGGCAGCCGCCTAAAAACGATTCAGTCCCCGCACGTCCCGAGCCCGTCGCAACCTAGCCCAGCGTCACCACACGCCGCCCGGCGGAGCGTTTGCAGCGCTGCACAAGCCATTGATGCAGGTGGTGGATTGGCACTTTCGTAGAGGGTGGCCCGTAGTAATCGGACGCCTGAGTGCAGCCGCGGCACGCGCCAAGTGAATCACAAGTGAGGCCGTTGCGCGACCCCTGCCCGTTCGGGAAACCGCACGCGCCGCCAGAGCCCGCGCCACCGAATTTCATTGGCATATCACTGGGATCCGGCAACGATTAGCACACCCGTGACTCAGGAAACCGTCGAAGCGCGCGCCCGCATGACCCATGGCGCCAGCTGCGCAGCCGTCTACGAGGCGGTGCGCTGCGTGCTCGAAAGGAGCGGGGTGCGAGGTGGAACGCTCGTGGACGTGGGCTGCGGCGCAGGCGCACTCCGCGAGCACGTGCGTGATCGCTGCGAACGATACGTCGGCGCGGACGCCATCCGTCACGACGGATTTCCCGCGGACGCCGAGTTCGTCAAGGTCGATCTCGATACGGGCTCGGTCGGGCTCTCGGACGGCAGCTGCGATTTAGTCCTGTGCCTTGAGACCATCGAGCACGTGGAAAATCCGCGCGCGCTGATGCGAGAGCTCGTGCGGCTCGCGCGACCCGGCGGATGGATTCTGGTTACGACGCCGAACCAGCTGAACCTGGCGTCTAAGCTCGCTCTGGTCTTGAAGAACGAGTTCATCGCGTTCCAGGAGCGACCTGGGCTCTACCCTGCGCACATCACAGCGCTGCTCGAGGTAGACTTGGTGCGCATGTTTCGGGAAAATGGCCTCAAGGCGCAGGTCGCGTACTCTGGGCAAGGCCGAATACCGCTGAGCGCTCGTTCGTTTCCCCATGCGCTCAGCGCGCGCTCAGGAGCGCGCGGGCGTGCCTTCAGCGACAATGTGATCGTGTTTGCGCAAAAGCCAGCCTGACCGCCCCCATGCAAAGCCTCTACAACCCCGAACAAGCCGCGCTTTGCGCCACCGAGCTCGCACTCCGCGTCTACACATCGCAGCTCCTCGGTCGCGACGACACACTCGTGTTGCACGGCGGCGGCAACACGTCGCTCAAGGTGCGGGAGCACAATCTGGTGGGTGAGGAGGAGGAGATCCTGTACGTCAAGGGGAGCGGCTGGGATCTGGTGAGTATTCAGGAGGCGGGGTTTGCGCCGGTGCGGATGGCGCATTTGTTGAAGCTGGCGCGGCTGGAGGCGCTGTCGGATCCGCAGATGGTGAATGAGCTCGGGACGCAGGTGACGCGCGCGGGCGCTCCGGGGCCTTCGGTCGAGGCTATTTTGCACGCTATTTTGCCGCATCGCTTTGTGGACCACACGCACGCGGACGCGGTGCTCGCGGTCACCAATACGCGGGACGGCGCCGCGCGTGTGCGGGAGATCTTTGGCGACGAGGTCGTGATCATTCCGTACGTGATGCCGGGGTTCGACTTGGCGCGACTGTGCGCCAAGCAGCTCGAGGCCGAGGCGCATGCGCGGACGATTGGCATGGTGCTGCTCAATCACGGCATTTTTTCGTTCGGTGCGACGGCGCAGGAGTCCTACGAGCGGATGATCGCGCTCGTGGGGCGCGCGGAGGCGTACCTGGCGCGGCACAAAGCCTGGGAGCTCGCGTCGCCAACAGCCGACCCGCCAACATTCGAGCTCCGACTCGAGATTGCGACGCTTCGGCAACGGCTCTCGACGTGCGCCGGCTTTCCGCTCGTGCTGGCGACGGCACAAGAGCCTCGTTTTCTCGCGTTCGCGCGGCGGTCCGACGTTGCGACGGTGAGCCAGCAGGGCCCGGCCACACCGGACCACGTGCTCCGAACCAAGCGGCTGCCGATGCTCGGGCGCGACGTCGACGCTTACGCGCGCGCTTATGCCGCGTACTTCGAACGCAACGCGCCGCACGCCAAGGAGCCGAAGACTCCGCTCGACGCGGCGCCGCGCGTGATCCTCGATCCCGAACTCGGGCTCGCTACGGTCGGTCGCAGCGCGAAGGACGCGCGGATCGTGCGCGATATTTATGCGCACACGATTGACGTGATTCTGCGCGCCACGGCGCTCGGCGGCTATCAGGCGCTGCCGGAGAAGGACCTGTTCGACGTCGAGTACTGGGACCTCGAGCAGGCGAAGCTCAAGCGCGCGGGCTCGGCTCCCGTGTTCGCGGGCGAGGTTGCGCTGGTCACCGGGGCTGCCTCCGGGATCGGCAAGGCTTGCGTGGCCGCCTTCTTGAAGCGTGGCGCCGCGGTGATCGCGCTCGACCTCAATCCGGAAGTCACGAAGCTGCACACGCGGCCCGATTTTCTTGGGTTGTGCTGCGATGTCACGTCGCTCAGCGCGCTGCGCGCCGCGCTCGAGACGGGCGTTCGCGCATTCGGGGGGCTGGATCTGTTGGTGCTCAACGCGGGGATTTTCCCAGGCGCCAAGGGCGTGGCCGAGCTCACGGACGAGGAGTGGCGGCGCGTGATGAGCGTCAATCTCGACGCCAACCTGGCGCTGCTCCGCGAATGCCATCCGCTTTTGAAGCTCGCTCCGCGCGGCGGTCGTGCCGTCGTGATCGGCTCGAAGAACGTACCGGCACCGGGACCCGGCGCCGCGGCGTATTCGGCGTCCAAGGCGGCACTGACGCAGCTCGCTCGGGTCACGGCGCTCGAATGGGGACGCGATCGCATCCGCATGAACGTGCTCCACCCGAACGCGGTGTTCGACACGGGGCTATGGACTGAAGAAGTGCTCGCGAGCCGCGCGAAGAGCTACGGCATGTCCGTCGCCGAGTACAAAACGCACAACGTGCTCAAGGTCGAGGTCACGAGCCAGGACGTCGCCGAGCTGTGTGCCGAGCTGTGTGGCCCCCTGTTCGCGAAGACCACGGGGCTGCAGATCCCGATCGACGGCGGCAACGAGCGAGTCATCTGAGAGGCAAGCCATGCTCGGAATTCTAGGTGGTCGCGGTATCTAAGAGATCGACGGGCTGACCGGCACGCGCTGGCAGCGCGTGGATTCTCCGTTTGGCGAACCGTCCGACGAGATCTTGCTCGGCGACCTCGCTGGGCAAAAAATGGCATTTTTGCCCCGGCATGGTCGCGGTCATCGCATCCCGCCGTCCGAGATCAACTATCGAGCCAACATCGACGCACTGAAGCGCGTCGGAGTGACTCAGCTCATTTCCGTGAGCGCGGTTGGTTCATTGCGCGAGCACCTAGCGCCCGGCACGTTCGTGATCGTCGATCAGTTCTTGGACCGCACGTTCGCGCGCACCAAGAGTTTTTTTGGCCGTGGCCTCGTGGCTCATGTGTCGATGGCGCGCCCTGTGTGTGCGCGGCTGGGCGACGCGCTCGAGCAAGCCGCGCAACAAGTCAATATCCGTCACGTGCGCGGCGGGACGTACCTGGTGATGGAGGGGCCGCAGTTCTCGACTTTGGCGGAGTCCGAGGTGTACCGCTCTTGGAACTGCGACGTGATCGGCATGACCAACATGCCCGAGGCCAAGCTCGCCCGGGAAGCCGAGCTCTGCTACGCGACCGTCGCCATGGTGACCGACTACGACTGCTGGCACCCTCAGCACGACGACGTGACGGTGCAGATGATCGTGGCCACACTGCTCGAAAACGCCGGCCGCGCCCGCTCGCTCGTGAGCAAGGTCGCGCCGCGCGTCGCGGCGTTTTCAGGCGCCTGTCCGCACGGTTGCTCGACTGCGCTCGAACACGCGCTGATCACGGCCCCCGCAGCGCGCGACGCGGAGCTCGTGTCGCGCCTGGATGCTGTCGCGGGGCGCGTTCTCAAAGGTTAAAGGTCGGCGAATTTTTCAAGTCGATCGATCAAGAGCCTTACGCACGCCCTCTCGGGGCGCAGGGGCAGCGCCCCGCAAGGCGACACGTCAGCCTCGGAACGGCGGATCGCGGAATGGCAGAGGAGGCGAGGCCGAGCATGAAACCGGCGGAACCGGTGCCTGCTTTCCTACAGGTCGCTTGTGACCGCACGGCGCGCCAACTGGAATTAAACAAAAAACCTGCCTTGCCAGTGGGATCGACCTGGCAAGCAATCGATTGAGTTAAGGATTCGCGAGCCCTAAAGTTCCGGTGAACCCATGACCGTCAAATCCCTGATTCGTACCGTTCCCCACTACCCCAAGCAGGGGATCATGTTCCGCGACATCACGACCTTGCTCAAGGACGCGGTTGGGTTCCGCGTCACGGTGAGTGAGCTCGTCAAGCGCTACGCGGATCAGAAAATCTCGAAAGTGGTCGGGATCGAGTCGCGCGGTTTCATCATCGGCGCAGCCCTTGCGTTTCAGCTCGGCACCGGTTTCGTCCCGATCCGCAAGAAGGGCAAGCTGCCCGCGGAAACCGTCGGGCTCGACTACGAGCTCGAATACGGTGTCGACCGCGTCGAGATGCACGTGGACGCGCTCGAAAAGGGCGAGCGCGTGCTGCTGGTCGACGATCTGATCGCCACGGGCGGCACGGCCGAGGCCTCGTGGAGGCTGATCGCCCAGGCGGGCGGACAGGTCGTCGAGTGCTGCTTCGTGATTGATCTGCCCGATCTCGGCGGCAAAAAGCGGCTGGAAGCGCACGGGCTCCAGGTGTTCGCCTTGTGCGAGTTCGAAGGCGAGTGAGATGCCCGAGATGTCAGCGCGCAAGCAAGTCGAGACACTGCGCTTTCGCGACGGCCAGCTCGAGCTGATCGATCAGCGCGTGCTCCCGCAGGAATTTCGCTACCACGCTTGTAGCTCGGCCGGCGAAGTCGCCGAAGCGATTCGCAGCATGGTCGTGCGCGGCGCGCCCGCGATCGGTTGCGCGGCCGCGTATGGTGTCGCGCTCGAGGCCTTGCGTCTCGCGGATGCGCCAAGTGCCGCTCACGAGGCGGGCATGGCGGCGGCATTTACCGTGCTCGCGCAAAGTCGCCCGACCGCCGTCAATCTCTTCTGGGCCCTGGCACGCATGAAGGGCGTGTTCGAGGATCAGGGGGCGAGCTCGAAGCGAGCCCTCGCCGAGCGGCTGCTGGCAGAGGCGCACGCTATCCTGCAGGAAGACATCGCCAACAACCGGCGTATGGGCGAACACGGCGCGGCGCTACTGCGCGACGGCTCGACCGTGCTCACGCACTGCAACGCGGGAGCGCTCGCCACGGCGGGCCATGGTACGGCGCTCGGCGTGATTCGCTCGGCGGTCGAGGCCGGCAAGCGCATCGCCGTGCTGGCCGACGAAACCCGGCCGTTTCTCCAGGGCGCGCGCCTCACCGCGTGGGAGCTCGCCGAAAGCGGGATCCCGGTGACGTTGATCACGGACAACATGGCGGGGCATTTCTTGAGCCGCGGCGAGGTGCAGGCGGTCATCGTCGGCGCGGATCGCGTGGCCGCCAACGGCGATGTGGCCAACAAGATCGGCACGTACATGGTGGCAGTGCTCGCTCGACGGCACAACGTCCCCTTCTACGTGGCTTGCCCGCTCTCGACGATCGATCTCGAGACGCCGAACGGCGACGCCATTCCGATCGAAGAGCGCGCCAGCGCCGAAGTGACGGGTTATGGCGGAGTGAGTTGGTCGCCTGTCGGCGTCCTAGCGAGGCACCCCGCCTTCGACGTCACGCCGGCGGAGCTCGTGAGCGCGCTGATTACCGAGCGCGGCGTCGTGCTGGCGCCGGATCGCGCGAAGGTGTTCGCCGCGAAATCCGGCTGACCTGCGGACAACGTGATCGTTTTCGCCCAAAAACCAGGCTAGACAGCAGGCGTGCCGACCACGCTGCTCGAGAAGATCGAAACGCGCGCTGCGCGCGTCGTGGTGATGGGGCTCGGTTACGCGGGGCTGCCGTTGGCTTTGGAGCTTGCGCGCGCGGGGTTTCGCACGGTTGGACTCGAGCTCGAGCTCGAGAAGGTCCGCGCGTTGAATGCCGGGCAATCTTACATCGCCGATGTCGCGTCGGAGGAGCTCGCGCCCCTGGTGGCGAGCGAGCGCTTGCGTGCCACACAGGACGCGACGCTCCTCCGGGACGCGGACGTCGTGATCGTGTGCGTGCAGACGCCGCTCAACAAGACGCGCGAGCCGGATCTTCGACCTCTGGTACAGGCGGTCGACCAGATCGCGGAGCACCAGCACGCTGGCATGCTGATCGTGCTCGAGTCGACCAGCTATCCGGGCACCACGACCGAAATCTTGGTACCGAAGCTCACTGCCGGCGGCTATGCACTCGGCGAGTCCGTGCACATCGCGTTTTCGCCGGAGCGCGTGGACCCCGGAAATGCCCGCTTCAAGCTGCGCAACACGCCCAAGGTGCTGGCAGGCGCGACGCCCGCGTGTTTGGCGGTGGCGCGCGCTCTCTATGCTCAAGTGGTCGACGAGCTCGTGCCCGTTTCGTCGACCGCGACCGCTGAGATGGTCAAGTTGCTCGAGAACACGTTTCGCGCGGTGAACATCGCGCTCGTGAACGAGATGGCGATCATGAGCCGGCGCGTGGGCGTCGATCCGTTCGAGGTCATGCGCGCCGCCGCGACCAAGCCATTTGGGTTCATGCCATTTTATCCGGGGCCGGGCCTCGGTGGGCATTGTCTGCCCGTCGATCCCCTGTACCTGTCCTGGAAGCTTGAAACCCTGGACTACCAGGCGCGCTTCATCGCGTTGGCGGACGCCGTCAACGCCAGCATGCCGCAATACGTCGTCGAACGGCTCGCGCAGGCGCTCGAGAGCCGACAGAAATCCGTCGCGGCCTCGAACATTCTGCTCTATGGCGTCGCGTACAAAGCCGACGTGAGCGACGTGCGACAGTCACCAGCCGTACCGATCATCGAGGCTCTGCGCAAACAAGGGGCGCGCGTGGCGTACCTCGATCCGCTCGTGCCGACGCTCGAGCTCGAGAGCGGGGCACTCACGAGCCTCGAGCTGGGCCATGGATTCGGGGATTTCGATGCTGTCGTGCTAGTGACCGCGCACAGCGCGCTCGATCGCGCGCGCTTGGTCCGCGAAGCGTCGTTGATCGTCGACACGCGCGGCGCGCTCGCCGAGTTTGCGTCCAACCACTCGAAAATTTGGGGACTCTGAAGAGTGGTGACCGCCGAAAGCATCGTCGAGCAGGTCGAGCGAGAGCTCGTCGCGCTCGGGCTCTGCGACGAGTACTTCGCCATGCGGCGGCGCGGGTACCAAGCGGATCTAGAGCGACTCGAGGTCAACGACGCGCGCTCGCCGTTGCTCGAGCTCGGCGGCTACCCGTTTCACTTTTCACGTTGCTTGATGCGCGCAAAATACGAAGCGACGAGCATCGATCTGGATCCGGAGCGAGCCCGACCCTGGTTGGATACGCACGCCATTCCGGCAGTTCGCTGCGATATCGAGCGCGATCCCCTGCCCCAACCCGACGCGAGCATCGCGCCCGTCGTCCTGGCGGAGACCTTCGAACATCTCCGCATCGATCCCCTCTTCACTCTGCGCGAAATCTCCCGGGTGCTCCGCCCGGACGGCCTCCTCTACCTCACCACGCCGAACTTCTATCGCCTCGGCAACGTCGCGCGCTTCCTGCTCGGCCGCGGCCTCTCCAACGACCCGCTCTACGAATACGAAAGCTCCACAGCGTCGGCCACATGGGCCACGTGCGCGAGTACACGGCGCGCGAGCTCACGGCATTTCTAACGCGCGCCGGCTTCAATCAGATCCAGATCGAGCGGCGCGTGATCCCGAGCCAGCACGGTCGCGTGGTGGACTTTCTTCACCACGCGCTTCCGCGGTTTCGCCCGGAGCTCGTGGTGACGGCGCGGCGCGGCTGACCGATCGGATATGGTGCGCTGCCCTGGAGCCATCGCCGTGAACGACGAGCCCGCCGCTTGGGTGCGTCCGGCAAGACCGAGAAGCCGGCCGCCCGGAAATCCCCGGTGTCGAAGGCGAAGGCCTGGCTCAAGCTCATAGCGCGCATCGTCGCAAAGGACGTGCAGTCCGTGAGAGAAAACCGCTGATCGTCGTAACGGACAAAAATCTTCCAGGCTGCATCTCGTATTTCTTCAGAAATATCTACAGTCCTGCACCAGCTCGAAGCTTGCAACCGCTCACCGAACTTGACGGCAGCGGCGTGGCCGAGTCGATAGCGGACCAGTGTCACGATCTCGTCGACGACATCGGTGGTCGTGAGTAGACGCGCATCCGTGCGTTCGAGTTTCGCGAGGGTCTCGCACGCTATGGCATGCGTGGATTCACCTTCATCAAGCAAGGCGTAAAACGCGCTCGTATCGACGAAAACGACCGTCAACTTCGATCCGGTCCGTACAAGTAGCGATCGACGTTGCGCGCTACATTCCCCCTCTTGGTCCGGCCGACCCCAACGACTTCCCACAACGGGTCACGCTTTCCGCGCGCGTGAGTGACCTTCTTCGGACGAAACGCCTGGTCGAGAGCGGCACGAAGAATCTCGGCTTCTGAGCGTTGCTCCTGTCGCGCAGCCTTTTTCAAAAGCCGCTCCTGTTCTTCGGTGATGTACACCTGCTTGCGAACGAGCCTATCCACGTGATGTATATACATCACGTGGACGCCCTTCGCCACGTCGAACGCGCGCATAGTCGTGCATTCGAGTATGATTCGCCGCTAGGCAAACGTCGGCGAGAACAACCATTTCGAGCAGAATGTAAGACGTGTGCGCTTGTGATTCAGGGTATACTGGGCACGCTATGGACCGAGCGTTCCAAGAGCGAGCAGAGCGGCGCCGGTCGCGTATGGTTGGAGGCGTCGTGGCTACGCACGAGCAGCTCGATGACGTCGACCAAACCTTCTGGCGTCAAGCCACGGCGTCAGAAAAACTCGGCGCAATCTGGCAGCTAGCGCTCGACGCAATGGCCATCGAGGAGGCGCATCATGCTTCTCCATCCGGATTTCAAGGATCTACTTTCGGTACTCGCCGACGAGCGCGCTGAGTACTTGGTGATCGGCGGCTATGCCGTCGGCTTTCACGCGAGGCCTCGCTTCACGAAAGACATCGATCTTTGGGTGGGCGACTCCGCTCAGAATCTCCTACGGCTCAGCATCGCGCTGGAAAAATTTGGCGTCCCCGCATCCGTGCTCGATTCCATCAACACGGGCTCGTCCGACGACATCGCGTGGTTCAGAGTCCCTCCTACGCGGGTTGACATCGTGCGCCACGCCGACGGCGGGTCGTTCGTTCCCGCTTACACTCGTCGTGTACAGGCCGAATGGGAGGGCGTTCCCGTCTCAATCGTCAGCGTGGCCGACCTGCTCGCATTGAAACGCGCCGCCGCTCGCGAACAGGACCTGCGCGATATCCAGGCGCTCGAACGCGCCCAAAACCGCCGTTAGCTCCTCAGCCCCCCGCCATCTTCGCGACTTCCGCCGCAAAGTCGTCGCCGGTCGGCTTCTCGATCCCCTCGCCGCGCTCGAAGCGCACGAAGCGGGCGAACGTGATCTCGGTGCCGAGCTCTTTGGCCAGCGCGGCGCGCAGCGCGTCGACCGTCTTGTCGGCGTCGAGCACGCTTTGTTGCTCGAGGAGGCAGATCTCTTTGAGCCACTTGCCGATCTTGCCCTCGATGATTTTGGGGCGCGCTTGCTCGGGCGGGGGTTTGGCTTCCTCGGCCATTTGAGCGGCGAAGATTTCTTTTTGCTTGGTGGTGGCGTCGGCGGGGACTTCGCTCGCTTTGAGGTAGGCGGGCGCCATCGCGGCGATTTGCATCGCGCTGTCGTCGACGAATTTTTCGAAGGCGGGCGCCTTGGCGGCCGCGTCAGTGCCGGTGCGGACGGCAAGCAGGACGCCGATTTTACCGCCCATGTGCACATACGAGTGTACGCGCCCGGAGCCGTCGATGCTGAGGCGCTCCCAGCGGCGGACGGTGATGTTCTCTCCGAGCTTGCCGACGAGGGCCGCGCGGTTCTCTTCGATCGTGCCGCTGCCGCCTGGGAATGACTGAGCGCCGAGGTCGGCGCCGCTCTTGGCCGCGAGCGCAGCCTCCACGACCTTGTCGGCGAACGCGAGGAAGTCCGCGTTGCGCGCGGCGAAATCCGTCTGGATGTTGACCTCGGCGATCACGCCGCTCCGGCCGTCCGCCGAGACGCGCGTGACGACCACGCCCTCCGCCGCGACGGCGCCGGCTCGCTTGGCGCTCTTGGCGAGGCCCTTCTTGAGAATGGCCTCGACCGCTTTTTCCATATCGCCGGCTGTTTCCATCAGCGCGGCGCGGCAATCATTCAGGCCCGCTTGCGTGCGATCGCGGAGCTCTTTGACCTGTTGCATGCTGACTTGCGACATTCATTTCCTCACTACGTCAGAGGGGCTGTTTTGGAGTTGGGGCCCCAAAACCTGGGGGTGGGGCCCCGCTGAATTCACTTCAGCGGGCGCGGGGGCTGAGCCCCCGATGACTAGTTCCCAGCGTCGCGGCCGCCGCGGGGCGCGTAGATGACCTGGGCGTCGTTGCCGGGGCGGCCACCGGACTGCTGCTGTCCGCCGCCTTCACGATCGCGCGCCTGCTGGAATTCGCGACGACGAGCTGCGCCGTACACGCAGGCGTCGGCAATGGCGCCGGTGATCAGCCGCACGGAGCGGATGGCGTCGTCGTTGCCGGGGATGATGTAGTCGACCTGATCCGGGTCGCAGTTGGTGTCCGTGATGGCCACGATTGGCACCTTGAGCTTGCGCGCCTCTTGCACGGCGATCTGCTCTTGCGCCGGATCGATGATGAACACGGCTTGCGGCACGGTGCCCATGCCCTTCAGACCGCCGATGTACTTCTCGAGCCGCGCGCGCTCTTTCTCGAGCTGCACGGTTTCCTTCTTGGGCAGCTGTTCATAGGTGCCGTCCTCGCGCATGCGCTCGAGTGAACGCAAGCGATCGAGGCCGCCCTTGATGGTGCGGAAATTGGTGAGCGTGCCACCGAGCCAGCGGTTCGTGACGTAGAACATGCTCGCGCGCCGCACTTCTTCCTTCACGATGTCCTGCGCTTGGCGCTTGGTGCCGACGAACAGCACGCTGCCACCGCGCGCGACCGTGTCGCTCACGAAGTCGAACGCGCGCTTGAACATGCGCGCGGTCTGATCGAGATCCACGATGTGCACGCCGCTGCGCGCGCCGTAGATGTACTGGCGCATCTTCGGGTTCCAGCGCTTGGTCTGGTGACCGAAGTGCACGCCGGCCTCGAAGAGGTCGCGGACACTGAGGGGCTGCGCCGGGTCGCGCAGCTTGTTCTTCATTTCGCCGCTCGACTCGAAGGTCGGGGCAGCTTCCGGGGCGGGCGCGGGTGCACCCATTGCAATATCGGCCATCACACTTGCTCCTTTTCGGTTTTTCCTCCGTCCCGCCTCCGAGCCAACCCCAAGAAAATTTCCTGGAGCACCGGACTCGATCGGTCGCGTATCGGGACGTGTGGTTTTGGGGTAACCCTCGCCGGGATGGCGAAGGGGCGCGGAACCTACGGCAAGGCCGCAGCTAGTGCAAGGTCGCGCGCTTCAAAGGCCGGAAGCGGGCAGCACGAACTTGGATTCGCCCGGTTTTCGCGGCCGATTCGAGGCCGGCGGCGCGGGCGGAGCAGGCTTTTTGGGTAGCGCAGCTGCCAGGAACGGCCCGGGCGGAGGAGCGGACGGCGCTTGGCGAGCCGGCTTCGGTGGAGCGGGAGCGGCGGCTGGGGGGGCTGGCGCGACCGAAGGGGCTGGCGCGACCGAAGGGGCTGCGACGAGAGCTGACTCGGCGACTGGCTCTGGCGGCTCCGGCAACGCGGATGGCGACGGCAGTTCGACTTGAGTCGCAACCATTTGGGCGCTCGTGACCGCTGCGCTCGCCGACGGAGTCGGCCTGCGCAGCGCGAAGAAAGCGGTGCCCGCCACGAACAGCACGACCGCAGCCGCTGCGGCAACGGCGGCAGCGATCACCACGGTCTTCTCCCGACGTACGGGCTGAGCCGTCGGGCGCGTCTCGACCACCGGCGGTGGCGTCAGATTCTGCAGCGGCTCGACGAACGGCACGCGCGTGTGCGTGGGCCCGGCATCCTGAGGCGGCACGACGATTCCCGTCAGAATCTCTGTCCGTTCGACGCGCTCGGGGCTCGTGCGCAGGATGGGCTGCGTGACCGCGCTCGACGTGCCTTGTCGCGAGCTGACGCCGAGCGGCGCGGTCGTGCTCGCGCCGATCTGCGTAGTGTGCGCGCCGAAGACGGGCGCGTCAATCACGGTCGGCTGCGTCGAACCGGTCTCGTCCGCGGTGTTCAAGGTGAGCGTGATCTGGGCGGTGGTGGTGTCGTCCTTCATCACCAGCGTCGAGCGCCGCGACGGACTGTCCGCGCGTGTTTCGAGCTCGCGCTCGGGTGAGCTCGGGACCGGCCGCGCCGCGGTTTGCGCGGAGTAGAAGGCTTGCCCGGTCGGTGCGTCCGTGGCCGGCGCGGAAGCGCGACCCGCGAGGAAGGCGCGCAGCGACGCGGCCACCGTGGCCGCGCGCGCGGGGCGTTCGCGGTGATCTTTCGCAAGCATGCCCGCCACGATCTCCTCGAGCTCCGGCGCGATGCCAAGGGCCACGCTCGACAAGCGCGGCGCCTGGCGCGCGAGGTGCGCGAGCAAGAGCTCGTTGGAGTCGCGCGCGTCGTCGAACGGGCCCGCTCCGACCAGCATCTCGAACAAGATCAAGCCGCTCGCGTACACGTCCGAGCGACCGTCCACCGAGTCGCCACGCGCTTGTTCGGGGGACATGTAGCGCGGCGTGCCGACGGCGAGGCCGCGCGCGGTGATCACGCTGGACGCGTCGGCCATCTTGGCCACGCCGAAATCGAGCAATTTTACCGTACCGTCGCGCAAGAGGAAGATGTTCGGCGGCTTCACGTCGCGGTGCACGACGCCGATGTCGTGCGCCGCGCTCAGGCCGTCCAGTACACAAGCCGCGATGTGAATGGCGTCCGGCACCGCCAAGCGACGCGCGCGCTTCAAGCGCGCCCCGAGCGTTTCGCCGTCCAGGCGCTCCATGACGTAGAACGGCACGCCGTTTCCGGAGGTCCCCGCGTCGGTCACGTTTACGATGTTCGGATGTTGCAGGCGCGCGAGCGCGCGCCACTCGTTGCGCATGCGGGCGACGAGGTCCTCGCGCCGCGCGAGCTCGCGCAGCAGCGCCTTGAGCACGAAGCGCTTACCGAGCTCGACGTGCTCGACTTCATAGACCGAGCCCATGCCGCCGACGCCGACGAGCTGCACGACGCGATAGCGCGTGCCCTCGATCAGCTCGCCGTCTTGAAACTCTCGAAACTCGGACACCTTTCCCACTCTCGGCGGCTGAAATCCGCGACCCCGGATGATACCGAGCGGCTGCTGGCCCGCCAAGCGCGACTGGCTACTTCGTCGATCTGCCACGGCCAGCGTCATCGGCGCGCGCGAGCTCCGAGTTTCGAGTGCTGTGCACCAAAGCCTCCGCTCAAATTGAGACGCGCCACGGCCTCGCTGAACGGATGGCTACTCCGTCAATCGGACAACAGGTCTTGCAGCAAAAAGACGCCGCCGATCGCCGACAACACGAGGTTGACGAAGCCGAGCACGATGCCCGCGGTGGCCATGCCGACGCCGCCGACCGAGTCCGGCTTCTCGCGCGCTCGGCTGCGACCCACGAAGCCCGTGATGATCGCCGTGATGCCGGTGAGCGGGCCCAGGCACAGCAAGATCCCGCACACGAGCGCGATCACGGCGGCGGTGCTCGCCGGCGGTTTTTCCCCGCGCGGCAAACCGGTGCGCGGATCGATACTCATCGCGTGCAGCGCCATCGTCTCGGGTGAGCCCGTGATCGGCTTGCGCGGCGGACCGCCCGCAGGCGGCCCCCCGGGCGGCCCGTAACCCGGATATTGGCCCGGCGGTCCGCCGTATTGACTCATCACCTCACGATAGACCTGCGTGCGGGAAGTTTCTAGGGCGGCTTGGCGAGCGGTGCCAGCTGCGGCCGGTGTGCATTTTCGGGCTGAAGTACTAGGCTCCGCCCGTTCATGGCCATCACGCGACAGACCGTCCTTCACGTGGCAAAGCTCGCTCGACTCGAGCTCGCGGAATCCGAGATCGATCACTTGCAGCGCGATCTCGGCAATATCCTCGACTACGTCGAATCGCTCGCCAAACTCGATACGGGCGGCGTGCAGGAGACCGCGCAGGTCGCCGTGGAGGGGGCTCCGTTGCGACCGGATCGCGTCGAAACGAGCCTCAGCAACGACGTCGCCCTGCGCGAAGCGCCGCGCAGCTCCGGTGGAGGGTTCGCCGTGCCGGCGTTCGTCGAGGAGTGACGGATCTGCTCGATCTGCCGATCCCGGACCTTGCCCGCCGCGTCTCCGCGGGAGACGTCAGCGCAGTCTCGGTGACGGAGCAGGCGCTGTCTCGCGTGCACGCGGGCGAGAAGCTGAACGCCTTCCTACACGTCGCGCGTGACGCGGCGCTCGAAGCCGCACGCAAGGTCGACGAACGGCGCGCGCACGGCGAAAAACTCGGTCCGCTCAGCGGCGTGCCCATAGCCATCAAAGACGCGCTCTGCACGCTCGATGCCCCAACCACGTGCGGCTCGAAGATCTTGACGCGCGTGGCGACCGACGGACGCACTGGCACGGACCCCGAGCACGGCTTCCGCCCGCAATTCGACGCCACGGTCGTCGCGCGCCTGCGCGCGGCGGACGCGATCCTGATCGGCAAAACCAACATGGACGAGTTCGCGATGGGCTCCTCCGGGGAGAACAGCGCGTTCGGCCCGAGTCGCAACCCTTGGGATCCCGCGCGCACGCCGGGCGGCTCGAGCAGCGGCAGCGCCGTTGCCGTCGCCGCGGGTCTTGCTTGCGGCTCGCTCGGCAGCGACACCGGCGGCTCGATCCGTCAGCCAGCCGCTCTCTGCGGCATCGTCGGCGTCAAGCCAACGTACGGCCGAGTCTCTCGTTATGGGCTGGTCGCCTTCGCGTCGAGCCTCGATCAGGTCGGGCCGTTCGCGCGCGACGCGCGCAGCGCCGCTCGACTGCTCGAGGTGATTTCAGGGAGCGACCCGCACGACTCCACGAGCGCGACCGAGCCGGTCGGTGCCTACGAAGCCGCCTGCGGAAAAGACGTGCGCGGTCTGCGCATCGGCGTGCCCGAGGAATATTTCGGTGAAGGCCTCGACGCGGACGTCGCGCGCGCCGTGCGTGCCGCGATCGCCGGCCTCGAGAGCCAGGGCTGCACTGTGCACCCCGTCACGCTGCCACACACGGCCCACGGCATCGCCACCTACTACATCGTGGCCACGGCCGAAGCGTCCAGCAATCTCGCGCGTTTCGACGGCGTGCGCTTCGGACTGCGCGTCGAGCCACCAAGGGCCGATCTGCTCGCCATGTACGGACAGACACGCAACAGCGGCTTCGGCGCGGAGGTCAAGCGGCGCATCTTGCTCGGCACCTACGTGCTCAGCGCGGGCTACTACGACGCGTACTACCGCAAGGCGCAACGCGTTCGGACGCTGATCAAGCAAGACTTTGACACGGCCTCTCAGAGCGTGGACGCCATCGCGGTTCCAACGAGCCCGACGCCCGCTTTCAAACTGGGCGAAAAGGCAGCCGATCCGTTGGCCATGTACCTGGCCGACATCTACACGCTGCCCGCGAGCTTGGCCGGGATCGCCGGGCTGAGCGTGCCCTGCGGCCTGTCGCCAAAAAGCGCCGCCCAACCGGCGCTGCCGATCGGCTTGCAGTTGCTCGGCCCAGCCTTCGCGGAAGAGCGGCTCTTCACGCTGGCCGCAGCCGTCGAAAAGCTGAGCGCGCCAAACGGCCCTCTGCTGCCGAGCGCATGACGGACGACTGGCGCGTCGAGCCTGCTCGCGCCGAACACGAGAGCGCCCTCCTCGCACTGTACGCGCGCAACGAGATCGCCTGTCACTGTCAGTACTGGCACTTCCCGGGCGACAAGAACGAGTGGCTCAATCGGCTCGCGCACGAGGCTGACAAGAACGCAGCCGCGCTGACGGCGGATCTGCGAGCGGGGAGAGCTGAAGGGCTGCTCGCGCTCAGCGGAGCGCTGGTCATTGGTTGGTTGAAGCTCGCGCGCGCCGAACACCTGCCGAAGCTGTACGAGCAGCGTCTGTATCGGGCGCTGCCTTGCTTCGGCGGCGAGCGCGCGGGAATCCTCGCCATTGGCTGCCTGCTGATCGACGAACCATTTCGTCGACGCGGCGTCGCGCACGCGCTGATTCGTGCGAGCGTGGACGCCGCACGCGCACAGGGCGCACGCGCCGTCGAAGCGTTCCCGCGCGGCCAACTCGAGCTCGCCGACGCGGAGGCGTGGACCGGGCCGATATCCGCGTTCGTGCAGGCGGGCTTTCGAGTCGTAAACGATTTTCGTCCCTATCCCGTTATGCGACATGATCTCACACCCGCCCGCAACCCAGCGGAACCCATCGAGGACTAAGGCAACCCGCCCTCGCGCACTCGCGGGAAGCTTCCGTCGGCGCGGAGCTCGAGCGCGGCGGAGCTGGCGCGTACGCTGAGAAAAGCCTATCGTGAGAAGGTTACGCGCGGCGCTAATTTGGGCGCGCAGTGTTCCCATCCGATGAGCTTGGCCTTGAAACAACAGCGCTTGGATGCGCTCTACAAACTATCCCATCGAGTTGCCGGCGACTCGGGCGGGGGGCTCGTGGGCGACACGCTGGACGTCTTGCTCGCCTGCGTCTCGGCGCGGGGCGCAGCGGCATTCACGGTGGACGACGCGCTCACTGCGGTGGCCGAGCGCGGACTCGTCGAGCGCGGCGCGGAAGTGGTCGCGCTGCGGCGGGCACTCAACACAATAGCGGATCGCGCAGCCAGCACCCGTCGTACCGTGGTCTGCGCCGATCTGCGCGCGGATCGAGAAGGCATCGACGACGCCGCGGAGATCGTCGCGCTCGGGGCGCGCACCGCGCTCGCTGTGCCGGTCGTGCAACGGCGCGTGGTTTACGCCGTATTCCTGTTGCTGTTCGAAGAGCGCACGCGCCTCGACGAGGAGACGCTGCGCTTCGTCGGCACCGTCGCCAGCGTCATCGCCGGCG
>DASXKQ010000165.1:0-29119 GCA_036496745.1 Polyangiaceae bacterium | reverse complement strand
TTATGACGTTATGCCGTTTCTGCGTGTGGGCGCTGAGGGGCGCGGTCGCTATCGGTTGTCCGGCACGACCAAGCTGCCCGGCAATCGGAGCTGGGACGCTTTCGGAGGCGCTCAGGTCATGGCATTCGCCGATCACTACTTTGCCGCGATTACCGGTGGGCCAAGCACTGTGGGTATCGCCGACAATCTTGGTTGGTCCGTGATTGTGAATGCCGGCGGCGTCGCGTTCTAGCCGTCAGTACAGGATCTCGATGCGTTCCCCCAACCGACAATCAAGCGCGTCCGCGCGTCGTCTCCCGCGTCGAGAAGGGTCCACGAACGGTCCGCGTGCAGGAGTGCCCCTCTGGGCAAGCTGGGTACTCGCGCTAGGCGCTTCCATGGCATCCGTTCACTGCGCTGGCGGCGATAGCAACTCTCAACTCGGCTTCGCTGGCAGCATGACCGCCACGAGCGGCGCCGGCGGGACCTCGGCGAGCGGCGGAGTCAACGCAACGGGGGGCAGCGGGGCGACCGCCAGCGGTGGGATCTCGAGCGTAGGCGGGAGCGCAGGAAGCGGCGCGAACACCGCAGGTGTCAGCGCAGACGGCGGAACAGCGGGCATGAGCGGCGCTGGGACTGGCGGGGATGCCGGCAACGGCGGTGGCAGCGACGCGGGCACGGGCGGTAGCAGTGGCGCGAGCGGCGCGGCGGGCAACGGCGGTAACAGCGACGCAGGCGCAAGCGGCTCCGCCGGCAAAGGTGGCAGCAGCGGTGCGAGTGGTTCGGCGGGCAGCGGCGGTAACAGCGGCGGGGCCGGTGCGGGCGGCTCCGCCGGCAAAGGTGGCAGCAGCGGTGCGAGCGGTTCTGCCGGTGCGAGCGGTTCTGCCGGTGCGGGTGGTAGCAGCGGCGGGGCCGGTGCAGGTGGCTCCGCTGGCAAAGGTGGCGGCGGCTCGGGCGGCAAGAGCGGTGCGGGCGGCGGGGCCGGCAGTAGCGGTGCCTCGGGTGGGAGCGGCGGAGCCGGCGGAAATTGTCCGCCAGCAGCACCCGCCCCAATGTCCACGTGCACTAGCGTAGGCCTAACTTGCGATTACGGCGCAGAGGTTTGCTTTTGCGCTGATGTGCAAGGCCTGGTCTGGCTGTGTCCGAGTTGACTCGGTGCTTGTCGGGTGCGGTTGTCGCGGCGTCTTAGTGAAGTGCCAGTCGGAAACTCCGACTTTACGGTCAAAAAAGATTCGTTCCCGAGCGGGAGCTCAGTGACAAAATAACTATTCGCTTTGTAGAACTCGAAGAGGCTATCCTGCCTGCACCTGGGGTTGCGCACTCCCTCTCTGCACTGACTCCCTCTTTCCCGCGGATCGTCCACCGTTGCTGCGAAACGCAATGCCAAAGCAGCTCTTGAATCCGCTCAGGCTATTTGGAATCGTCGCGCTCGCGACGACTGGGCTGCTCCATTGCGGGAGCGATGCGACGAGCACGGCCGGCGCGGCCGCGGGCAGCGGCGGCAGTGCTGGCTCAAGTGATGGCGGCTCGAGTGATGCCGGCACAAACAACGGCGGCTCGAGCGGAATAGCGGGCGGCAGCTCGGCCGGAACAGCGGGCGAGAGCAGCATGGCCGGCGGAGCCGCCAACGGCGGAACAGCTGGAGCACAGAATTCTGGAGGCGCCGGCGGCAAGCCTGCAAGCGGCGGTGCAGGCACTGGCGGCAAGCCTGCAAGCGGCGGTGCAGCCGGGCAAAGTGGCACTGGCGGCAAGGCCGGCAGTGCTAACACGGGCGGGAGCGGCGGTGCGGGCCCTGGGTGTCCGCCAACCCCGCCGGCAAATATGGCTGCGTGCACGGTCCCAAACCAGATGTGCGACTACGGCACACCTATTTGCTTTTGCACTCAGATAAACGGGTTGGTTTGGCTGTGTCCAAGCTAGCATCCCGCAAGCTCGCCTAGCGGCGGCTTGGGGCACCGCGCCTATTTGTAGTTTCTCGGGTCGACGCTTGCATGGAGGAATCGCTGTCATGACAACAGTCAATGAAACCGCGCCAACGCGCCACAACGTGTTGCGACTCTTGGTGTTGGCCCTGGCGCTGATGGCGAGCGCATGCGACGCGGCCAGCAACGCGGAGCGGTACCTCAACAAGATCTACGAGAAGGCGACCGGGGATCTCATTCCGCCGGCTACTCCCCTGCTCGGGGCAGCCAACTGCGGCGGTGTCGGCCTCACCATCATTCCAGGCAGCCTCGTCAATCAAGACGCGTTTCCGATTCTACTCGTCTCTGATTGCTACACGACCAACGTAGACAAGCTTTATCTGATCGCGCCAGGCACGGGCCAAGTGGTCGACACCATCACGACGAACGTCGCGCCCTCGCTCGGTTGGGGTGCGCTCGCGCTCCGCGCCGACCGCGGAGACCTGCTCACTTGCAGCAACGGGGACGACGTCGTCTATCGCATCGACTTGGACCCCGCGCACCGCGACACCGCCGGCAAAGCCCCCGCGACACTGATGTTCGCCCCGGCCGTGACCGGCGTACCCAGCTTTCCCTGTGACGGCCTCGCCTGGAGCGCGCAGGACGACTCCATCTACTACAGCCCCGAACCCGCAACGACGATCTACCACTACAACGAGGCCGGCACACAACTCGGTTGCTTCTCGTTTACGTCCACGGGCGCGATGGCAGCGTGCGTGAACAACAGCGGTGTCGCCATTGGCGGCAATACCCTATTCGCATCCTGTGACGGATCGACGAACTTCTACACCATCAAAGTACCCGCGCTCGTCAACTCCGGGGCGACCTGCACCATCATCCCCGACGCCGCCGTAACCGGACCGTACGCGGCCGGCGGCACTCGCACCGAGGACATCGAGTGCGATCCGGTGAGCGATCCGAACGTGGACATCATGTGGACTCGCGATCTCGCCGCAGCCACCGGTATCAATCGCTTCGAAATTCCGAAGGGCACCTGCGGCATTGCCGGCGGCGAGCCGCCGAGCACGGGTGCAACCTGCACGGTCAACGGCGATTGCCTGAGTGGCAACTGTCTGGCCGGTGTTTGCCAAGCGGCCGGCTGCGCCGACACGGGCGACACAGACAACGACGGACTCTTGAACTGCTGGGAAACGGCTGGCCAGATCCGCGTCGACGGAACGCACACGGTCAATTTGCAGGTGGATGCAAACTCCGACGGGCTTCTCAACGCATCGGACAACCCGGATCCCGCCGTGCCCGACATCTACGTGGAAGTCGACACGATGGCCGCCGCATTCAGTGCCGCCGATACGACCGCGATCGGCATGGTGCAGACAGCCTTCGCGAATCACGGCATCCGCTTGCACGTGCTCCTCGACGAGACCGCTCTCCCAGGCAGCACGGGGGAAATGACGTTTCCGCCCTGCGCGCCCGCGCGCGCCGTTCCACTCGCGGGCACCCAAGATTTCGACGCTCTGAAGACCCTGCATTTTGGCACGGTCGCGGACCGAGCGCAGGCCTCGAACATTCGCGCCGCGTTGATCCAGGCGCGCGAGTTCGTATTTCACTACGCGATCTGGGCCAATCTGCTCACGCCGCGCGCGGAATCACTGAGTCCGCCACTGTGCTCCACCGCGTCACTCTCGCCCTCTGGCTGCTCGGAAACGCCCGGCAACGATCTGGCAGTGGCGCTCGGCGGCATCACGGCCCCGCAAACGGAAGCGGCCACGTTCATGCACGAGCTCGGTCACAACCTCGGGCTCCGGCACGGCGGGCAAGACGGCGTCAACTACAAGCCCAACTACCGCAGCGTGATGAACTACTCGTTCCAAATCCCGGCCGTCGTGACGGGCTGGACCTTGAATTTTTCGGAACGCTGGCTGCCGGACCCGGGGACGAGCTGCTCGACAACCACACCATGCGCTGCCGGCAGCGCATGCGTCGACAGCCGTTGCATGCTGACCTGCACCACGTCGTCGGATTGCGTCAGCTCTAACCGCTGCCTCGTACCGATCGGCGCGACAACCGGCGTGTGCGCCTTTGCGCTCGATGAAAATAGTCTGAATGAAGCCACGGGCGTGCCCGGACCGATCGGGCAAAAGTCGCTCTACTATTGTCAGGGCGACACCGCGTGCCCGCGCACCGCGGTACCAACCGGTGGCTTTCTATTCGGCGCCGCGGTGGATTGGAACTGCAACGCGACCGCCGCGGGCACGGTGGCGACCGACATCAACCAAGACGGCAACCTTTCCAAGCTGCTCGGTTTCAAGGATTGGAACGCGGGCACGTTCGACGCAGCCAGCAACTTGCTGATCTTGAATTTCAGAAAAACCATCGACTTCGGCGACGGGATCCATCTCACAGCAGCCGTATCGCCCGAGCTCACCGTGTCCCAACTCCTCGAAGCCAGCCCGGACTCCGACGGGGACGGCATCCCCAACGTGATCGACAATTGCCCCGGTGTCGCGAACCCGAGTCAACGGGACTCCGACCACGACGGGATCGCCGATGCCTGTGAAATCGTCCCGCACGTCGATTGCGTGAAGGAGATCTTCGTCCCGCGCCACGACCACGACGATGACTTCGATCACGATCATGGTCACGACCACGACGGGGATTTCGATCGCGATCACGGTCATAACTTCGACCGCGACTTCGACCATGATCATGACTTTGACCGCGGTCATGACTTTGACCGCGATCATGACTTCGACCGTGATCACGACCGCGATCGCTTCGAGCGCGAGCATGTGCGTCGCTTGGTGGCCTTTTTCGGCTACGACAATCCGGGTGTCGACGAAACCATCTCGCTCGGACCCAACAATGAGCTCGTGCGACGCGACTCACGGCGGAGCGCCGAGCTACAGGCGCAGCCCGCCGCGCTCGACGCCGGCGAACACGACCGCGTCTTCAGCGTCGAATTCGACCAGGACGACCGCGTGGTCTGGAAGGTCAATAACAAGGTCGCAGTCGCGTCCAGGTTCTCGCACCGCTGCCAGTAGCGGCGTAGGCTGTCTCGCGCGCCCAGAGCTCACCTTTTCCTGGGAAAAAAGAGCTCTTCGGCGCGCCCGGTCAGGGCTTGCAGGTGGCAGAGGTGATGATCTGATCGGTGCCCGCGCGCGCCACGCTGATCGGGTGATAGTAGACGTGTTGGCTGACGCCGTACTCGGGCATGGGGCCGAGATCGATGCCGTAAGTCGGGCAGGTGAAGCCAGGAGCGTTTTGAGGCGCTCCGAGCACGAAGGCGCTCGCCGTGGCGGTGGCGCTGCCGAGCTTCAGCTTGCAGAGCAAGTCTGCGTCGGCTTGGTCGCAGCCCGTGGTCCCCGCCCAGGTGCAGGAGCCACCGCAATAGAGCTGGTTGACCTTCGAAAAATCGAACTTGCAGCCGTTGGTCCCCGCGGGCCGGCAGCTGACGAGCCCGCCTGCTGGGACTCCGACGGCGCCGTCACAGCGCTCCCCGGGATCCCTGCTGCCGTTGCCGCACACAGGCAGCGAACAGGTGAGCCCCGTGGATGTGATGACCTTGCCGCCACTGCCGTAGGTTTGTTGGAGATTCGTCGTGTCGTAGAGCAGCGCGGTACTAAGGCCGTATTTCGGCTGGGGTCCGAGCGAGACGAGCGTCCCGTGTGGGGTGTCGAGCGGGAGACATCCAAACCCCGGTGACGCTGTCACGACGCCAGTGGTGAACGCGGTCGCCGTCGAGTTGATCCAACCCGTCCTGAGCTGACAGAGGAGATTCGCGTCCGCCTGGGCGCAGTCGGTCCCGCCAATCGAACAGGCGCCGTCGCAGAAAATTTGCGTGACCTTCGAGAAGTCGTAGAGGCAGGTGTTCACGCTATCGCCGCCAAAGCAACCAACGACCCCGCCCGCCGGCACCGACGCGGGCACCGACGTCGGATCACATTGCTCGCCGGAATCCAGAAAATCATTGCCGCACGTCGAGCACGTCCCAACCGGGCCCGCGCATTCGCTCGTCGTGCAGTCGCGCTGCTCGAGGCACTTCTTGCCGAGCGCGCATTGCGCGGTGCACATGTAGCCGCAGTCCGTATCGGCTTCTAGATCCGGACAGAACACGCCGTCGTTGCAGATTTTCCCGGTGCCGGCCCCCGTGCACGTCGCGTTGCAGGTGCCACACGCCGTCTTGAAGCCGTCATCGCAGGCCTCGGTATCGGGACAGGTGATCCCGTCCCCACACACACTGCCCGTACCCGGACCGGTGCAGTCTGCGTTGCAGGCGCCGCAGGGGGTCGTGTGCCCGTCGTCGCACACTTCGGTCCCGCAGACCTTGCCGTCTCCGCAGAAGCCCGTGCAGGCACCCGCGCTACCGCCAGCGCCCGCGGTTCCAGCACTGCCGCCAGCTCCCGCCTTGCCACCCGCGCCGGCGCTGCCCGCGCTGCCGCCAGCTCCCGCCTTGCCACCCGCGCCCGCGCTCCCTGACGCTCCACTGCTTCCACTCGCGCCTGCGCTGCCCGCTGCCCCCGCGGTGGAACCAGCAGTGCCGCCGATGCCGCCCATCCCAGACGCGCCGGAAGTTCCTCCGCTTGCGCCGCTGCCCGCGGTTCCTGCGAGCCCCGCCGCGCCGCCGTTAAGACTACCGGAGCTGCCCGCGCTGCCGCCGTTCACGCTGCCTGCGTCCCCACCGTTCGCGCTACCGCCGTTCGCGCTCCCCGCGTCACCGCCGTTCGTATTGCCGGAGCTGCCACCGGTCGGAAGACCACCGGTTCCAGTGTCTCCCGCGCTGCCGGAAGTGTTCATGTTGCCGGCGACGCCTGTTCCGCCGACTCCCGCGGAAGTGCCACCGAAGCCAAACCCGCTCGCGCCCGCTGACTCGGCATTCGCACTCCGGCGCGGCAGCTCATCGATCCCGAGCACGGCGTTGCAGCCGCCGGCGAGCAAGAATAGACCCGACAGGAAGAGCCGTTCAGAACCGAGTTTGCGAAAGCTCACTGCCAATTTCCCCCAACACTAACGGTCGCCAAGTGTGGACCCAGTCTGATCGTCGGTAGCTCGACCAACGCCGCTTGCGCAGGCGATTCTTCGTGCTCCTTCGGCGCAGTCAGCCAGAGTCCGCCGCCGACCGCAGCGAGCCCCAGGCCAAAACCGAAGAAAATGGTCGCGAGATTCCCTTCACTGAGCGCGTCGCGATTGGTCGCGGCGCCCTTGTCGTCACAACCTTGCGCACATTGCGACTTTGCATCGCTGAACTTCGATTTGGCGCTCAGACCGAGCACACCCGCGATACCGAGACTGACGACGCCCGCGCCGGCCGTCACCAGACCGATCGTCCTTTGCGCGCTGTGACTGGCCGGGCGAGCGGCGAGTGGCTGTGGCGAGGTCGGTTGCGCGGGTTGGGACTCTCCGACCGGGAGTTCCGGCACGGTCTCGGCCACGTTGGCGCCCTCGGTCGCGACGTTGAGCTGCTTTTCCCAGGTTTTCCGGCCTGGAGCGGAGGCCACCAGCTTGTGCACGCCCAGATCCACGGGCACCGGCGCGCCCCACATCGCCTGCGGTACGAGCGCGCCGTCACGCCGAAGTTCGAGACCGGGCGGTGGCGTCCCAGCGACTGAAAGAGTGAGTCGCGATAGGCGCGGCTCGAGAGCGGCGGCACGCGCGCGCGCGAGCTGTTCGCGATCCGCGCGGCCCGAATTCTTCGCCTCGGCCGCGACATCGAGAAAGGTCGCCCAGGCACTCGCCGTGCGACCCACGTGCTCCCAGCAGTCCGCGAGATGAAACTGAGTGCCCGTCGCGGGATCGAGACGCTGACTCACTTCTAACTTGGGACACGCTTCTTCGAACTTGCCGTCGTTCATCAGGCGCTTGCCCTGGTCGTAGAGAGCCTGCGCAGACGCCGCGTCGGCTGGATTCGTCTGCGCCAGTGCCGGCGCCGCATGGCCGAGCGCGAACGCCGAGGTGAGCGTGATCCCCATCCAGCGAAAATACGGGCGCGTCATGAAGGCCTATCCTCAGCGATTCGGCGGCGTTTGGCCACTATGGACATGCATCACCTACGATCGTCGAATGGAGCGTCCGTGCGGGCCGGCGCCGCCGGAGCTGGCACCGGGGTTGCGTGTGCTTCTGCCGCGGGTGCGGTCTGCGCGGCGGGGCGTGTACCCTGAGGCCGCGCGGAGTTCGAGCGCACCCCCGATGGTTTGCCGCCGGCGGGCGCGACGACACTCGGAGTCGGAGCGGGCGCGAGCGCGACCGGCGGGCTCGGTAGCGGCGCGCTCGCCGCAGCGACCGGCGCCGGCTCCACCGCCACGGTCGCGACCGCAGGCGGAGGAAGCGGCGGCGTCTCTGCCACGGATGGATGAGGAACGGCCGTGTCTGATGCTGAGCTTCGGCCTGGAATCAGGCGGTATAGCGCGAACGCGCCGGCCCCGAGCACGAGCAGCATGAAGCCACCGACGAGCGCTGCCACGCGCAGCGACGAACGACTCCCCGTAGACTGGTGAGTGCTGCCCCAAGCACCTCCAGAAGAGGACGCGACCTGTAGATTCGGCTGGGAGCTCGCGGCGACGGCTGGAGTGGAGGCGACCAGCGCCGAAGCGCCGCCACCCGTCGCCACGGCCGGGTTTGCCGGGCCGCTGGCCGCGTACACGCCTTGCAGTGGAGCGGGGAGCTTCAGTGTGCCCGCGATCCGCTCGACCGATACCCGCGAACGCGCCGGCGCAAACGGCAAGAGGGCCTCCGCCAGCTCGGCTACGTTCTGGAACCTGCGAGCGGGATCCTTTTCCAAACAGCGCAGGATCACTTGCTCCAGCTCGACCGGAGCGTCGGGCAGATGGTTTCGGAGACTCGCGGGCGGATCGGCGATCACCATGGCCAAGAGGCCGCCCAGCGTGTCCGATTCGTAGACGGTGCGATTCGTAATCAGCTGATGCAGGATCACACCCAGCGACCAGATATCGGTCCGTGAGTCGACGTTCTTGGAACTGCGAATCTGTTCTGGCGACATGTACATGGGAGAACCCATGACGGCGCTCGTAGACGTCATGGACACTTGCGAGGGTCCATCGGAGTCGGAGAGAGCGAGTTTCGAAATTCCGAAATCCAGCACTTTGATCAGCGGCGACCCGTCGGAGCGCTGGCACAAAAATAGATTAGCCGGCTTCAGATCCCTGTGTACGATGTGCGCCGCGTGGGCTTCGGCGATCGCCTCCGCCGCCTGCAGCACGTGATCGACTGCGTCCCAAATGGGCATCGCGCCGCGCGAGTCGAGCAACTGCCCGAGGTCCATGCCCTGCAAGTACTCCATTACCATGTAGGGCGAGCCGTCTTCGAGCGTCCCCACGTCGCTGACGCGCGCGACGTGCTCGCTCTGAATGCGCACGACCGCGCGGGCCTCCCGCAGAAAACGTTCGACCGCGCCGGGTTGCGAGCAGGAGTGCGGCATCAAAAATTTGAGCGCGACGCGCTGCCCGAGGTGAATGTGAGTCGCAGCGACCACGATGCCCATGGCACCCGCGCCCAGAACGCGCTCGACCCGGTATTTGCCGGCGAGCACGCTACCTTCGTGAACCGGAGCCGAAACCATCGACCCTGCCTGCTTTCCCGTGCCGTTCACTCTCGCCTTGACAACGAGGAGGACAGCGAAAACTCCGAACCTCTGAGTACCACGAGTGAATTGCAGCTCAAAGCGCTTTTCCGATCGCGCGATTCTCCAGTAAAAATGCCTATTCACAGGCCGCAATAAAGACACGCACCTGCGGCGTTTTGAGTGATTTGGCTGCGCGCCCGGCGCGCTCCGATCCATCCATCGCTGTGGCGCGTATCTGCATGCGTGATCACCCCGCGCGGTTCGAGACGAGGCAGCGGACCGTGTTTTTAGCGCCCATCGCGCCGCCATACGATCCACTCGAGTGGGCTAAGAAGCCCTTTCCCGAGAAGGCGCGCATGGTGTGCGAGGCCTGGGCGCTGCAGGGTTACGGCACTCCGCTGGTCGTCTACCTGGTCTACGCGCTCAAGGTGGTGCTGTACGTGGCCGGCTGGCTTTTCTTTTGCCGCTTTACGCCAGGGCTCGGCGGCGTTGCCGACCTCGACTCGTGGTGGCTCGCGCCGGACGCTTTCAAGAAGGCCGTTCTCTGGAGCATGCTGTTCGAGGGGCTTGGTCTCGGCTGCGGCAGCGGCCCGCTCACCGGTCGCTATCTGCCACCGATCGGCGGCGCGTTGTATTTTTTGCGACCGGGCACTACCAAGCTGCCGGTCTTCGAGGGCGCCCCGCTGATCGGCGGCTCGACGAGGTCCTGGCTCGATGTAGTTCTCTACGCCGCGAGCGTGGTCCTCGTGATCGTGTCGCTCGTCTCGCCGCATCCCGGCGGCGCAGTGCTCGTCGCTATCGCCGTCCTCGTCCCACTGCTTGCGCTGCTGGACAAAACGCTGTTTCTAGCGCTGCGCGGCGAACACTTTTGGACGACTCTCATGGTCTTCGTACTGGCGGCAGACTTCGTTCCCGGAGCGAAGGCCATTCAGGCGGCGTTGTGGTTCTGGGCCGGCGTTTCCAAGCTCAACCACCATTTTCCGTCGGTCGTCGGGGTGATGACGAGCAATAGCCCGCTCACGCGTTTTGCGTGGCTGCGCAAGCTGATGTACCGGAGCTACCCCGACGACCTAAACCCGTCGCGCCTCGCCACGTACATGGGGCACGCCGGAACGGTGCTCGAGCTTTCGGTGCCCGTGATTCTCCTGTCCGCACACGGAGGGACCGCCACCGTCGTCGGCCTCGTGCTGATGCTGATGCTGCACGGATTCATCACGAGCAACGTGCCGATGGGCGTGCCCATCGAGTGGAACGTGATCATGGTCTACGGCGGATTTTTTCTATTCTACAAGCACGCGGACGCGAGTCTTTTCAGCATGACGCCTGTCGTCGCGCTGCTCGTGACGGTGATGTGCGTGCTCGTGCCGCTCGTTGGAAATTTCGCGCCGGCGCGCGTGCCGTTTCTTCTGGCGATGCGCTACTACGCCGGCAATTGGGCCTACAGCGTCTGGCTATTTCGCGGACAAAGTCACGAGAAGCTGCGGCGACTCACCACGAGCTCCGCGTGGATCTACGATCAGCTGGGCCGGCTCTACGATCGGCGCACGTGCGTCGGGATCGTCGGCAAGGTGATGGCTTTTCGTCTGATGCACCTGCACGGACGGCTCTTGACCCGACTCGTCCCCAAGGCGATCGCAGCCTTCGACGAATACGAGTGGATCGACGGCGAGCTCGTGGCGGGCATGGTGCTCGGCTGGAATTTCGGCGATGGCCATCTGCATCGCGAGCAGCTCCTGCGCGCCGTGCAAGGGCAATGCGGCTTCGAGGAAGGGGAGCTCAGGTGCGTGATGGTCGAGGCGCAGCCACTGTGGCGACCCACGCTGCACTATCGCATCCTCGACGCAAAGTCGGGCTTGCTCGAAGAGGGCGACGCCGACGTGCGCTCGCTCCGGAACGAGCAACCGTGGGGCGGGGCTTCGCCGGATCGCTCAACTTGATCCTGTGGTCGTGATCGCACAGCGCTGGTCGCCAGCGACGGATTCGATTGCCCAAGCTGTACAATTCGTGGCTGGTTGCGAACGCAACACCGATTGCGGACGTCCCTGTTTCTGGCATTCTTTGTGAGTGACTGCGGCGGCAATGGGTGTCGCCCGCGCATTAACTTAATAAAGCTACGAAACTCGGAGTCCTGCATGCATCGCTCGATCCAGCGTGGAGCTCTGGCCGGTATCTTCGTCGCGATCTGCGTGGCCGCCTGTACGGCGGGCAACAGCGCGGCGCCTCCGCAAGACGATGACACCAGCAGCGCGGGGACGGCTGGCGCGGCTGCGACCTCCGGCGCTGTCCAATCGAGCGGTGGCGCGGCGGCCGGCGTGGCCGGCTCGGTTTCGAGCGCAGGCGGCACCGCGGGCACAGGCCAAGTGGCGGGCAGCGGCGGCTCGGCGCCCGCAGCCGGCACCGGCGGCACGATCTCGAGCGCAGGCACCACGGCCGGCGGGAGCACGGGCACGAGCGGTAGCGCGGGCGCCGCAGGCTGCAGCGCGCCGAACACGGACTGCGGCGGCCAATGTCACGATCTGACCAGCGACGCGGCCAACTGCAGCGCGTGCGGTATGTCGTGCGCGGTCGGCCAAATGTGCAGCGCGAGCGCCTGCGTGTGCGCCACGGGTCGCACCAATTGCAGCGGCACCTGCGCCGACACCACGTCCGATCCGAAAAACTGCGGCGCGTGCGGCATGGCCTGCACCGCGAGCCAAGTCTGCTCACAGGGCAAGTGCGGGACCGGCTGCGCCGCCGGGCTCAGCAAGTGTGGCAGCGCGTGCGTCGATCTCACGGGCAGCCCCGTAAACTGCGGCGTGTGCGGGACCGTGTGCCCAGTCGATCAAAGCTGCTTGCAGAGCAAGTGCATTTGCGCGATCGGCAAGGACACCTGCGGCGCCAACGGCGCCTGCGTCGACGTGACCGGGAGCGCGACCAACTGCGGCAAGTGCGGCACCCAGTGCGCAACCGGTGCGAGCTGCGTAGCCAGCGTCTGCGCGTGCCCCACCGGTCAGACCGCCTGCAACAACGTCTGCGTCGACATGAACACCGACGGCAAGAACTGCGGCGCGTGCGGCAAGACCTGCGGCAGCGGCACCAGCTGTCTGTACGGCGCCTGTATCGATCCGAGCAGCGTCGCCTGCAGCGGCTCGCAAGCGAACAAGAGTTGCACCAAGGACGCGAACATCACGCTCGGTGAGTACTGGGTGAACAACAACCAATGGGGCGCTGCGAGCGCCACCGCCGGCGGTCAGCAGTGCATCTGGAGCAACTGCCAGATGGGCGATTTGATCGGCTGGGGCACGTCCTTCAATTGGGCCGGCGCGCCGAGTCAGGTGAAGACGTTCGCCAGCGTCGTTTTCGGCTGGCAATTCGGCTGGAAAACGAACTCGATGGGGCAGCGCTTGGTCACTTCCCTGCCGCTGCAGATCTCGTCCACCAAAGCCATCAACTGCGGTTGGGACTTCACCGTGACGCCGACCGGCACGATCACGATCGACGTCTCCTACGACATGTTCGCGCACACGCAATCGAACGCGGGCACGAACGACAATCCGTCCGATGAAATCATGGTCTGGCTCTATCGCGCCAACGGCGCGGGACCCATCGGCGGCATCGTGGCCAGTCCCTCGCTCGACGGCACGACCTGGGATCTGCACAAGGGCACGAACAACTCGTGGAACGTGTTCTCTTACGTGCGCCAAACCAACGCCACCACGTCCGTGCTCAACATGATGGACTTCATGCACGACCTCGTGAGCCGCGGGTACATCTCGAACACGAAATACCTCTCCTCGGTTCAGGCGGGCACGGAAGTGTTCACCGGCCAGGGCACCCTACAAACGAACGGTTTTTATTGTCGGGTTCAGTGAGCCCGACCTGAGGAGCTTTCCATCATGACTAGCTTGCGTTTCGATCGTGCACTGCTCGGTTTCCTCGGCGTCTCCGGCGTCTTCGCCGCGATGTCGGCGTGCAGCGCCAGCAACGTGGCGCCGCCGCGCGGCCATGCCGGCAGCACGGGCACACCGGGCGTGGGCGGTACGGGAAACCCGGGCGCGGGCGGCACGGGAACGCCCGGCGCAGGCGGCACAGGAACGCCCGGTGCAGGCGGCACGGGAAACCCGGGCGCGGGCGGCACGGGAAACCCGGGCGCGGGCGGCACGGGCACGGCGGGCGTGGGTCCTGCGGCGGGCGGCACGGGCACGGCAGGCAGCGGAACGGCAGGCACGGGCGTCGCAGGCACGACCACCGCGGGCGCGGGCGGTAGCGGCCCGACACTCCCACTTTGCACCACGAAGATCACGGCCGCCAGCACGCAGATCGCCAACTTCGAAGACTACGACGGCATGATGGATCCTACGCAATACGGCTTCTCCTTCGGCGGCCCAACCAACGGTACCTTGGGCGTACGCTCGGGCTTCTATGCGTACGGCGGAGACTCCACGCTGACGCCTCCCGCGGCGCCGACGCTCATGATCGGCGGAGGCCACGCCAGCAACTGGGCCCTCACCGAGGCCCTAACCCAAACGGCCGTGTCGTCTTCCTCCTACGGAGAGGGGATGGGGTTTCTGATCCTCGATCCCACGAACGGCTACAAGGCGGGCTGCGTCGATGCGTCGGCCTACGCCGGCATCACGATGTACGTACGCGGCTCTGTCCCGACCGGCGTGTTCTCCTTCAGCCTGAGCCTGGCCGAGTCGACCGAGACAGCGAATCTCGGCTCGTGCACCGGCACGGATGCAGCGAAGACCTGCGCAGCTCCGACCGAGTCGAACATTCCCGTCACCGCTGATTGGACGGCCGTCAACGTCCTATGGGCGGACTTGATGGGCGGCCTATCGGGACCGGCCATGCCGATCACCGTTACGGGCAGCGACATCACGTCCTTCTCGTTCGGCGCGGGCCTGCAGTTCGTGCCCGAAGCGGACGGTTCGGCCACCTACATCGCCGCGCCGGGCAGCATCAGCCTCTCGATCGACGACCTCGCGTTCATCCCAAAGTAGACAGCCCGAGCACCGTACCGAACAGATCCCGCAAGTCTTCCAGCATGCGACCGTCGATCGTGGCGGTCGAGAGCAGCAAGATGCCCGTGGGTTTGCCGCCGAGCGCGATCGGCAACAAAAAGAACGAGCGGCTGGTATTTTCGAGCATGGGGTGGACGCCGAGCGCGCGTAGCACGCAGCGTTCGTTCGTCGCGCGCTGACCGCTCGGCCCGAAGCCGCACAAGATGCGGCCGTCTCCGAGCGGATCATTGGCCGCGCTGAGTTCGGCGACCAGACAAGCTTCGATACCAAAGCTCGGCAGCGTTTCGGCCAGCACTTGCGAGAGCTGGCCCGGATCGCGAAACATGGCGGCGTGCACGCGGCGCGCGAAGCTGCGAAAGCGCGTGCTGCTGCGTTGAATACGCGCCACGGCCACCTCGGCGACCAGCGACGCCGCCACGAGCTGACCGTCATGCAGCGCCTCCTCCAGGCGATCGCGCGCCACCGGATCGCCCGTGACGCAGGGCAACGCTTGCCGGCGCAGCGCCGCGATCACTTCGGGGGCCGCGCTGGCATCCCCGCCAGAGTGCTCGACGCCTTGCAGCATTTGCCGGAGCTTGCTGCTGAAGCGGCCGAAACCCTCGCCGCGCAGGTCGGACAACAGCGCCTCGATCAAGCGACTCTCCCAAGCCGTGCCGGCGCCGCCCAGCGTGCCGTGCGCGGCCCGCGCGAGCTCCGCCGTCATGATCTGACGGCGTTGCACGAAGGCAGTCTCGACGCCCACGCTCGTAAAGGCGAACTGCGCGCCCGCTGCGGACGCCAAATCCGTGGCCACACAGCCGCATGAGCGACGCACGACCAGTTCCGTGGCGAGCAGCTCCGTGGCATCACTCGCTCTGCCGTCGCACAGATTGCGCAAGAGCGCGATCGCGGCTCGCCCGAGCGGTTCTGCGGGCTGTCGAATGGTGGTGAGCGCTGGCCGCGCGTTGCGCGCCGAGTCGACGTCGTCGAAACCGACCACGGCGATTTGCTCGGGCACTTGAATGCCGCGCCGAAGCAACTCTTCCAGCGCGCCGATCGCCATGTAGTCGTTGGCCGCGAACAGAGCGTCGAGCGTGTGCACGCTTGCCCGCCGTTGGTCGAACAAAATCTTGACGGCTTGTACGCCGCTCGCTTTTTCGAAATCACCGTCGACCACGTGGCGATCGTCGGGCTCGATGCCTTCGGCGCGCAGCCCCGCGCGGTACGCCTCCAAGCGCTCTTCGGCCTCCGCGCTGGCCGCGGGACCGCGAATGAAGCCGATCGCTCGCTTGCCATGGACCTGCACCAGGTGGCGCACGCCCTCACGGATGCCGGCCGCGTTGTCGACGCGTACGCTCGGATAGCCGGCCAGCGTGACGCCGGCGGAGCACAGCGGGATCCCGGCGAAGCGGGTGAGCCACTCCACGAGCCGCACCGGGCCGATGCTATTGCCGATCGCGCTCGAGAGCACGACACCACCGCGCACGCCATCCGAGCGCAGCAAGTCGAAGGCGAAATTCCGGCTCGCTTGATCGGGATCCGCGTGGCCAAGCGCACCGCCTGCGATGCACAGCAGCGTGCTGCTGCCGTCGCGCATTGCGGCGAGCGCTCCGCGCACCACGCTCACCTCGTGCTCATCGTCGAGCGAGTCGATCAAGAGCGCATGGATGGGAGCGTGCGCTCGATTCGTCCGGGGCTCCGTCATGCAAACTCTACGGATAGCACCGCTGCCAGCGGGTTTTGAATTCGGGTCAAATTCGGCTGATTGTCGCGCAAACGAGTGGTCCGAGCACGCTCAGCTCAGAGATTGCGGCTGGCTCCTATGAGTCGAGCGCCGATTCTATGAGTCGAGTGTGGAACTTTTCCACGGTTTGAATCGGCGTTTTCCGCGTGGAAAGTCGCAACCTGCACGTGCGGTTGTTGTAGATTTGAGCTTGGTGGGAACGCGCTCGAAAGAAACGGACAGCCCAAATGTTCGATAGTCCTGAATCCAGACGCCGCCTATTGCTCGGCGCTGGCGCTCTCTTGCTCACAAGCTGCGCGCCGGCATCCGGACAGCTCAGTACGAATGCACCGGCGCAGCCGGGCGCACCCGGCCCTTCAGCGCCCGGCACCGGCGTCATGGCGGAAAACGACGAGGACGAAGACGAAGGCGGCATCACCTACGCCGTCTCGCCGTCCGAAGATCTGATGCGCGAGCACGGCGTGCTCAATCGCGTGCTGCTGATCTACGAAGAGAGCGTGCGGCGTTTGGACGGCTCAGACGAGCTGCCGTCGGACGCTCTGGTGTCGACCATCGACCTGACGCGCCGCTTCGTAGAGGACTATCACGCGCGCTTGGAAGAGGAGCATCTCTTCCCGCGCTTTCTCCAAGCGCACAAGCACGCCGATCTGGTGACCATCCTCGCCAAGCAGCACAAGGTCGGCCGCCAAATCACCGACCAGCTGCAGAGCTTGACCGGCTCCGGCGCCGTCGACAAGCCGGCTGGGCGCGCCAAGACGAGCGCGCTGATTCGCGCGTACGTGCGCATGTCCCGTCCGCACGAAGCGCGCGAAGACACCGTGCTCTTTCCGGCCATGCGCGAGATCATGACCGCGGACACGTTCAGCAAGCTCTACGATATTTTCGAAGAGCGGGAGCAGGACGAGCTCGGCGGCGACGGCTTTTCCGGAATCGTCTCGGAGCTCACCGACCTCGAGCGCCAGTTCGGCATTCACGAGCTGGATCTGTTCACGGCGCGCGTTTGACTCACTCCTGAGTCTCCGGCGCCATCTCCGACGCACCGCTGCGCGGTCGGCCGGGGGCCGTCACGCTGGCCGGCGGAGGCGCGTTCGGCCGCGGCGCGCTGGCGCTGGCACTGCTCGCTGGAGTGCCGGCGGACGAGCTCGACGCTGCCGCGGCGGACGAGCTCGACGTCGTAGGAGCGGCCGGGCTCACAGGCGCGCTGAGCTGCAGCGCACCCGTGGGCGCCGCGCTGCCCACGAAACGACTGCTCTCCGTGGCCCGATCGAAGTCGTCCTCCAGGGTGCTGAGTAGCGGGGGCGCAGACTGGTCACCATGGTAGTGGCGTACGCGATACGTGAACGGGCCGCGGCGGTACAAAAGATGCGCCCAATCGTCGTCCGTGCCCGCGACCTGATCGTAGTCATGCATCTGCACGAAGCCTGACCGCACGAACGCGCCCTCGAGCGCCGCGACTCGCTCCGCGGAGATGTTGTACTGCTGACGGCCGAGCACCTTGACCCAACGGGTGCCGAGGTAAACGACCGTCCCGTCGCGATACACGCTCAGCCGGTACACCGGACATTCCCCGAAGCAACCGCTGCGCTCCAGCGTGGCGAGCAGCTCATGACCAGGCAAAAGCTCCGGCGGGTGCGGCTGGTCGATCCCGATTGCGTCCGTCGCCTTCTGGCGTTTCCGGCAGCCCGCGGTCGCGAGCAGCGCGACGAGCACGAGCCCTAGCAGAGCTCGAGTGGTGCGGGCGCGCGCGGGGGGCATGCAGGCAGCCTAGAGCGGCAGGCCGTATTGTGGAACACAAAGGCTACCGCTCGTTCCACGATTCTGCCGTCGCTCTGATACGACCCTGGCCCCTGTAGCGATTCGGACACACCCCGTCGACAAGAATGTCGCGGCGCGCGCGGCAACGGATCCCGGATCGCTGCGGTTTCGCCGCAACGCGCGGGGCGGCACAGCGGTTGCTGTCTGATGCGATGTTCGCGCTCAACGTCGAGCGCGCCTGTACTGAGGAGAAGCTCGTCATGAAAGCCTTCGCTTGGTCGTGGTTAGGCGTGTGCGCATTGCTGCCTGGTTGTATCGTCGACAGCCGGCAGACCGGCATGGACGGCGGAGGCTGCGCTTCCGGCGGTTCGAGCACGACCGTCGTGTACTGTTCACTCGATTCGGACTGCAACATCGGCATGGTCTGCTCGGCAAACTACGTGTGCGTCACGAACACACAACCGAGTTGCGCTGCTCAAGGCGACTGCGCAATTGGCTCGTATTGTGATGCTGCGGCACAGCGCTGCGTGACCAGTTCGACCTGCGTGTCCGAGCCCGACTGCCCGCAGAACTTCAATTGCGATCTCGCCCGCACGACGTGCGAGCCCGCGTCGGCTCCCACCTGTGGCGAACTGATGAACGCCGCCGACTGCGGCAAGCGCGCGGACTGCCGCGCCGTATACGCCGGAGTCGACTGCAGCTGCGGCACCGGCTGCCAATGCCAGGGTGGGGAGCCGGGCTGCGTCTGCCAGAGCTTTCAATTTTTCGAATGCAGCCCGACGCCGTGAACAGCAACGCGACGCGCGCGTGGCGGCGCATTTCGCTTGGCGGACCGGGTTTCGGTCACCGAGGGGGGCGCCCCGACGTATAGTGACGCGGTGCCGAGTGATCTCGAGTTTTCGTCCGGCGCGATCTTCGCGACCGACTTTCGAATCGAGCGCCCGCTCTCGCAAGGAGGCATGGGCGCGGTCTACGTCGCTCATCAACTCAGCACCGGACGAGACCGCGCGCTGAAGCTCATGCACAAGAACCTGCTGCGCGACGACGACATGCGCCGTCGCTTCGAGCAGGAGGCCAAGATCGGCTCGCGCATCAAGAGCGACCACGTCGTGCAGGTGATCGCCGCTGGTATCGACGCCGAGAGCGGTGTGCCCTGGCTCGCCATGGAGCTACTCGAGGGCGAAAATCTCGCGGACTACCTGCTGAGTCGCGGGTCGCTGTCGCTCGTGGAAGCGTGCGCCATATTGGCGCAGACGTGCCACGCGCTCGCCGCGGCGCACGCGGCGGCAGTCGTGCACCGCGACCTCAAGCCGGAAAACATCTTCGTGTCGCGAGCGCAGCGCGCGGGCGCGCCGCTCGTCGTGAAATTGCTGGACCTCGGCATCGCCAAACTGGTTGCCGAGTCGCACCCGGGAGAAACCGCCGCCATCGGCACACCGCTCTGGATGGCTCCCGAGCAAGCGGGCGGCCGAGTGTCCGTACAAACCGACGTGTGGGCGCTCGGTCTGATCGCGTTTTGGATGCTCACCGAGCGCTTCTATTGGCGGACGGCGAACGCGGCGCCCGGCGGAGCGTCCATGCTCGCCGTCCTGAAGGAACTCGCAGCCGATCCGCTGGAGCCTGCCAGCGTGCGCGCGCGGAGCTTGGGTGTCGAGCGCCCACTACCGGCCGGTTTCGACGCCTGGTTCGCGCGCTGCGTGAATCGCACGCTCAGCGAGCGCTACCGGGACGCGGGCGAGGCCTATGGCGCGCTCGCGCGCCTGGCCGAAGGCCAAGCGGACACCGTGCAGATCCCGTCTCAACAGCAGCTGCAGCCGGCGCGCTCCGCTGACTCCGCCGCCCGCGCGGCCGTTACGCAGACCGCCCTCGAGCGCGCGCCCACGAAAAAGGTTTCCGCGCGGCGCGTCCTGGCCTGGACGCTGCTCGGCCTGACGCTCGCCGGCGGCGTGGCCCTCGGTTATCGGTCCGAGTCTCGAGGTGCAGCCAGCTCGCCGAGCGCGAGCGCCAACCCCACAGCGAGCGCCCTCGCTCGCCCCTCGCCGTCCGCGCTCGCCTCAGCCGCACCAGCGTCGTCCGTGACCGATAACGGCGAAGCGTTCGATCCAAAGGACCTCAGCACCGTCTGGCGCATGCCGCTCGGTGATTCGCCGCGACGCGGGCCCGACGACGCGCTCGTCACGATCGTCGAGTTCGCCAACTTTCAATGCCCGGTCTCCAAGGGCGCGGAAGACACGATCCGCAAAATCCTCGCGGAACATCCCGACACCGTACGCCTGGTTTGGAAGGACGACCCACTCGCCGTGCACTTTCACGCCGAAGGCGCTGCGAACGTGGCCCGCGAGGCGCGCGCTCAGCGCGGCGAGGCCGGCTTCTGGGCCATCCACGATTTGTTCATGAAGAGCGATTTCAGGCCGACGCCTATGCGCCTACGCGACGCGGGCAAGGAGCTCGGCTTGCACCCCGGCAGCGTGGAGAAGGTGCTCGCCGAGCATCTCCACTCCGACCAGATCACAGCCGACGCCGATCTCGCCGATCAATTCGGCACGCTCGGCACGCCGTACTATTTCGTGAACGGCCGGCGTGTGCCCGCCACGCCCGCTTTGCGCGCGAGCGTCGAAGACGAGCTCGGCCGCGTGCAGGCCGAGCTCGCCGCGGGAGCGCCCCGGGCTGGCAGCTATGAGCGTATCACCGGCAAAGGGCGCGGTCCGCTGCCGCTCGAACTCAAGAGCTACCAGGTGGGCACGAGCTCCGCACCCACGCGCGGCTCGGAAAAGGGCGAAGCGCTCCTGATTGAGTTTTGCGACTACCGGAACTTCCTGTGCCATTTGATCGACCCCACGATCACGGATCTATTGGCTGCATTCCCGAGCTTGACGATGACCTGGATCGACGTGCCGCCGGCGAGCTCCGACGATTCCCGACGGGCAGCGCTCGCGAGCCGCGCCGCATACCGCCAAAAAGGCGTCGAGGGCTACAATGCGATGCACAAGCTCTTGCTCGACGCGCCGCCCGGCGGCTACTCGAGCGCGACGCTCGACGGTTTCGCGCTCGCCGCGGGTTTCGCGCGCGATGAGTTTCACGAATCCATTCGTGATCCGGAGCTGGCCGGCGACGTCGAGCGTGACGCCCAGGGCGCGCGCGCATCGGGCATCGGCGGCGAGCTTCCCGCGTTCCTCGTTTGCGGCGCGGACTACTGCGCGCGCGGAGGCTACTATTTGACCGGCGGGCAACCGCGCCGGAGCTTCGAAAAGCGCATTCGGCTCGCGCTGGACGCAAAGGGCAAGTCGCTCGTCGAGAGGCCCTAGCGCGTGCCCTTTGCGGCACGCGCCAAAAACAGTAACAATCCCCGGCGGAGTCCATGAAGCCCGAAGAACACGACCCACGCCGCCTCGACGAGCTCGCGGACGGCCTCGACGCGGGCTGGGACGTCGACGACGAAGCGCCGGCAAGGAGCGCCGCACACTCGATACCGCCGCTGTCCGCGCCGCTGTCCGCGGACCTCGACGGCTTGGACGACGATTGGGACGTGGACGAGCCCGATGCTCCCGCCGGTGCTCCGCGGCGGCGTGCCCCTGCGGGTTTCAGCAAGAAAGAGCTGCGCGACGCCGCACGAAGACGGCGTGCTCACGAAGCACAGCGCAAGGTGGAGCAAAAGCAGAGCCGAAAGCACGAACGCGTGGCCCAAGCGCGGCTCGCCAAGGAACAGCAGCAAGCGACCGAACGGGAGCGGGAGCGTGAACGCGCAGAGCGGGCCAAGGCCAAAGCGCAGGTCAACCGGCAAAGCGAGCGCGCGCGCCGCGCTGACGCGAATCAGCCGAGCAAGTCTCGAGCGCGCGAGCAAGAAAGCACGCTCGAGAAGCGCAAGCCAAGTGCCAAGCCAGCGCGCCGCAACAAGAAGCGCGCAAAATCATCGTTCGGTTTCGTCGCGCTCTTGCTGCTCGGCCTACTGCTGATCGTCACCATCGCGTTCGCGCTTCGTCGCTGACGCTCGCGCGCTCGCTCGCTGGGTTGCCGTTTCGAGCTGCCTGCCCTAGCTTGTTCGTCAACATGGCAAAGCCTCCGCGCCCCTGGATCGTCACCAAGCACGGCCCGCTGCAAAAGCTGGAAAACAACCTGTGGGTCGTCGACGGACAGGTCCCCAATTTGCCATTCACGCGACGCATGTCGATCGTGAAGCGAGGCGACGGCACGCTGCTGTTCTTCAACGCCATTCCGCTCGCCGAGCCGGAGCTCGGCGAGGTCAAGGCGTGGGGTAAGCCGAGCTCGCTGGTCGTCCCGCACGATCAGCACATGATCGACGCTCGCCCGTTCGCGGAAAAGCTCGAGCTCAAGGTATACGCACCGAAGGCATGTGAAGAGAAAGCGCGTCAACGCGCAGTGCTAGCGGGCACGCTGGAAGACGTGCCCGCCGATCCCGGCATCGTGATCGAAGCCGCCGGTGGCGTGAAAAGCGGCGAGCCGGTAATCGTCGTGACCAGCGAAAACGGTCACAAGAGCGTGCTCGTATCCGACATCTTGATGAACAGCCGCAAGGAGCAGATGGGCCTCATGCCACGCTTGATGGGCTTTGCGGGCAGCTTCAAAATCGTCCCCATCTTTCGGCTGATGTTCTTGAAAGACAAGCAAGCGCTCAAGACGCACCTCAACCGCTTGGCGACACTGCCCGGCCTCACGCATTTCGTCCCCTCCCACGGCGACGTTGCCTCGGAGAACGTCGCGCAGGGGATCCGGAGCGCGGCGGAGACGCTCTAAGGCAGCGCCCTTGCCGCTAGAGTTGCGAGGCGCCCTGCGTGGAGCTCCGCAAGAACAAAACCCAAACTAGAACGTGACCCAGGCGTTCGTGCAATCGAGCGGCGGGTCCGTGTTGGTCACGTTGTTGGTCACGGTGATATCCGTGCCAGTGGGGTCGATGTTGACCGGTCCCGGGCCGAACGTGAGGCTCGCATCTTGGCCTTTGTACGCGACGTTGGCGGCGTCGTCGAAAATCACGTTGTCGAGCGTGGCCGTGAACACGCGCGTCGCGTCATAGCCGCGGAAGGTGAGCGTCCCCGCGCCGAGCATGTGGATGTTCTTCAGCGAAATATCGTGAAAGTATGGGATCAACGTGCCCGTCGCGGTCTTGTCGTAAAACGGATTGAAGACGAGCGGGTTCGACACGCTGCGCATGCACACATCCGTGTAGCTGATGTTCTTCACCTCACCGCCGCGGCTCACGTCGCTCTTGATGCGAATGCCGTTTTGAGTGCCGTCGAGCGACAGATCGCAGACCTTCACGTTCTGCACGCCGGCGTTGGTCTCGCTGCCGATCGACATGCCGTGCCCCTTGCCAAAGTGATTGTGCACGATGATCAGATTGTCGATCGCGCCCGAGCCTTTGAGCGCGATGTTGTCGTCGCCGGTCGAGATGTTGTTGTAGGCGATGACGCCGTTCGTGCACCCGGATGGGTCGAAGCCGTCGGTGTTGGGGGACTTGGGGTCGGTGTGGATCGTGATGCCCCAAACCGTGAAGCCGTTGATGCCCTGGAACACGATGTGAAATTTGGGCGCGCTCTGCAGCTTGATCCCTTGCAGTACGAAGCCGGGGCTTCCGTTCACTTGAATCAAACGCGGCGCGACCAGATCGCCGTTGAGCGCGTTCTCTTGATCCCACCAGCTGATCGGCGGATCGATGCCGATGATCGTTTGACCGCCCTGGCCGTCCAGTGTGCCCGCGCCGTAGATGCCCATGTTCGCGCCGCCGGAAACGGTGATCAGCGCGCCACATTTGGCGTTCGCCGTGCCGTTGCAGGTCGCGCCGAAATCACGCGGGTTGCGTGAAGCGAACACCGTCACGCCCTGGTCGATCACGAGCGAGACGCCGGGCTTCAGATTCAGGGCGCCGCTCAGGAAGGCGTCGTTGTCGCCGTCCGGCGCGAGTTCCACCGCTTGGCCCGCGCAACACGCGGTGATCGCGGATTGAATCGAGAACGTGTCGACCGTCGACTGATCGCTGAGCACGCCGTTCGGCGCGCTGCGTGTGGCTTTGACGGTCGCGCAGATCGCGGGTGGTTGCGGCGCGTCGGTGCCGATTTCTTCACAGGTGGTTGGGTAGGTCGGAGTGCCGGCATCGCCAACGCCCGCGTCCGTGTCGACGCCCGCGTCCGTGTCGACGACGGGACAGGTGATCGCGGGGGCGCCGCCGGTGCCGCCATTGGGCGTGGGCATCATGACCGCCATCCCGGCGCTGCCAGCCATCGCGCCGCCGGTGCCGGCCGCCGCCGCACCTGCGCTGCCTCCTGCTCCGCCCGGCACGCCAGCGCTGCCCGCGCTTGAATCTCCCCCGCTGGCCGGCCCGAGGTCGCCTCCGGCTCCCTGGGTAATGGATGCCGTATTGCGACCCCCACAGCCGAGCAGGAGTGCGAGCGCGACGAGCGACGGTGCTGAAGCAAATATTCTAGTCATGCGATATTTTGGCGAGCTGAGCAGCCTAACGGAGGTGGCGACCGGCGTAATGTCGCCGACCGACGAATCGATTTGTTGCTCCACGTATTCGCCCGCCTTTCTCTGCCTGTTCGGGGCGAGCAATCCCGACTGATTTTGTCCAAAGACGCGCCTGCTTGGCCACGCGCCGGAGCCCATTCATGAACAAATCGGTCGGACTTTTCTTGCTCTTGTGTTTCGGCGCGGCTTTGCCGGCTGCGTGCTCTGCCTCCGGCACGAGCAGCGTCAGGCCAAGCAACCCCCCCGACGGCTCGGGCGGCCAGGGCTCCCAGTGCCCGGCCGGCCAAGCCGCTTGCACCACGGGCTGCGTCGACCTGACGAGCAACAGCTCCAATTGCGGCACGTGCGGCAAGGCCTGCGTGACCGGCCAGAGCTGTACCAGCGCGACGTGTCAGTGCTTGGCCGGGCTCGCCGCCTGCAGCAACGGCTGTACCGATACTCAATCCGACGCGATGAACTGCGGCACGTGTGGCACCGTCTGCACCGCCAACCAAGTTTGTGCGCAAGGCACGTGTTCGACCAGCTGCGGCACGCTCCTGCAATGCGGTCAGAACTGCGTCGATCCGACGAGCAACGTGCAGAACTGCGGCACGTGCAACAACGCGTGTCCAGCGGGTCAATCGTGCGTCGCCAGTCAGTGCGCGTGCCCGAGCGGCCAGACCGCCTGCAACAACGTGTGCACCAACACGATGACCGACGGTGCGAACTGCGGCAGCTGCGGCAATCAATGTCAAAGCGGCGCGACCTGCTCGGCGGGCGCATGCATCGGCGGCGTCGGCGGCGCGGCGGGCGCTTCAGGTGGCGCGGGCGCGAGCGGCGCAGCAGGCAGCGCAGGCGCCAGTGGCGGTGCGGCGGGCAGCGCGGGCGCAAGCGGTGCCGCCGGAGGGACAGCGGGCGCGAGCGGTTCAGCCGGCGCAGCGGGCATGAGCGGCGGCGGCGCGAGTGGCAGTGGCGGCGCGGGAACGTGCGATGCCGGCACCACCACCACCACCTGGGCCACCGGGTGCCAGACGGCTCCGACCACCACCTGTGTGGCGCCGACCGGCGGCGTGTGGATCGATCCCGGCTCGACCACCAACGATCCGCTTCAGTGCGAGAGCGACCACTATGCGGTCTACTCGCCGGCCGGCACAATCACTGCCGCGCAGTGCTCCATGGCCACCAGCACGCTCGAGACACTCATTTGGCCGACGCTGTTCGGCTCACCGATCTTCTTCCCGGAGCCCTATTGCAACTCGGCCACGAAGTACAAAGCGAGCATCGTGATCCACAGTGACTACGGGCTCACCGGCGGCGGCTGGGGTCAGGGCTACATGGGCATGTGGGTCGGCCCGGGCGCGACGGCGGATCACTGGGGTCTCGCGCACGAATTCATGCACTCCGTGCAGTCGACCACGAAGGGCCTCGCCTGCAACCAGAGCAACACCTGCGGCTGGATCTACGAGAGCCACGCCAACTGGCGCTCGCATCAACTCGCCGAGTACCACGATCCGAACACCGGCAACGTGCATTGCTCGGAGCTGCTCGTGAACTTCCCTCACCTGTATTTGGGGTCCACGCGTGATCGCTACTGCAACTGGCAGTTCATGGAGTATCTGAAGGACAAGTATTGCTATCAGGCCGTCAACGACATCTGGACGGCGCCGATGTCGAGCAACGATCCGTTCACCAACATCATGGCTACGCGCGGCTGGAACATCAGCCAGCTGAACGACTTCTTCGGCGAATGGGCGATGCACAACATCACCTGGGATTACAAAAATCCAGACGGCACCGACGAAGGCACGCTCTACCGCAAGAACTACGGCGCCGCCTCCGATCGCACCGGTCACGCGCAAGGCGCGCCGGCAGGCTTCCGCGAGCTGCGCAGCACGCAACTCGACGTTCTCGATCAAGCGAATCGTCGCTTCGTAACGTCCTCGGCTTGGGCGCCACAGCGCTGGGGCTACAACATCGTACGCCTGTTCCCCGATGCCGGCTCCACGACCGTGACGGTCACCTTCCGTGGCGTGATTCAAACAGCTGCGGCCAACACCAACTTCGGCAACTTCAAGAACCAGCCCGCGTCCGAACCGACCCCCAATACGGACTTCCGCTGGGGCCTGGTCGCGGTCGACTCAACCGGAGCCAAGCCGCGCTACAGCGCGCTGCAACGCGGTACCGACGGCGCGCTTAGCTTCTGTATCAGCGCCGCCGACACTCAAGTGTGGTTGGTGGTGATGGCCACGCCCAGCAAACAGCAGCAGATCGTCTGGGATCAGATGTATTACTCGGTCTACCGCTACCCGTGGATGGTGCAGGTCGACGGCGCGTTGCCGGACGGATACCAGGCGAACGCGCCGAACCCGACCACCACAGGCCAACGCTGGGCCAACGGCGGCGGCTGGGTTGCCAGCGCCGCGACGGTCGCCTCGACGGTCTACGTCGGTCCACACGCGAGCGTGCTCGGTGGCAACGTCTCCGGCAACGCGCGGATCGATGATCACGCGGTCGTCGTGAGCGGCACGATCTCCGGCAATGCCAACGTCAACGCGCTCAGCGTGATCAGCGGCATCACCGTCAAGGACAACGGCGTCGTCGGCACGGTGTTCCAAGGGCCAGGCACCTTCGAAAGCGGGCAGATCGTCTCGGGCACCGGACAAATCCTCGGTGACGTCGAGCTCCGTGGGCAGGGTTTCAACGTCGCCTCCGGCGTCTACTACGGCTTCATCGACAACACCGTGACGGTCGATACCCAGCAAGGCTCCGCGCGCACCGCGCCGGTGGCCGAAGTCACCGCTGCTGGCCCGTACACTTGGCGGCCGTAGTCACACCGCTCTGAACTTGGGGCTGCCTCGCAGCGGCCCCGATGCACAGGTTCTGTGTGTTCCTGGGTCGCTCAGGTGCGCTCGCGCTGCGCCAGGAGTTCGAACAAGGTCGCGCGTGTAGCGCCCAGAATGCGCACCGTTTTACGCCGACCGCGTTCACCGTGCACGACCTCCACGGCGCTTCGACGCACGCCGAACGCCTGCGCGAGGAGCTCGACAACGGCCGCGTTCGCCTCTCCATCGACGGGCGGCGCGCTGACCGCGACCCGCAACGCGCCGTCCACGACGGGCCCGACGCGATCGCGCGACGCGCGCGGCACGGCGCGCACGTCGATGTATAGCGCGCCGTCGCGCTCGCTCGCAAAATCCGCGCGAACGCTCATGAAGCGTGCGCCTCAGTCGAACAATTCATCGGTCGTGGCAACTGTCGGGGCGCGCCGCAGCCAGCGATCGAGCAACACCAAGTTGCTGCAGGCGAGAATGCGCTCACGCTGCTCATGCGCCACCACGACGCCTCGTGCTTCGAGCACGAGCAAGAGGGCATTCGCTTCACCGAGCGCGCGGCCTTCCGCTTCACCGAGCGCGCGGCCTTTGGCCATGTACTTGCGCGCAAAGTCGCTTTTGAACTTGTAGCCTTGCGGGATCATGGCTTCGATGGCCTTTCTAGCGGCTGGGCCCAGCGCGCTGCGGATCAGGTCGAAATATAGCATGCCTCGCTCTCGCTCGAGGCTCTCCGCGGCGCGAATGCCAGCGAGCCCAATACTCGCTGCTCGCAGCGCGTCACCCCGGCCGTGCACCATGGCGGACAGCACGGCCAGTTCCGGTGCGCGCAGCGCAAGCTCGAGATCGGTGATCACGGGGATCGACTCCGGGCCGACAACCAGCGGCGTGAAGGTCGCGCCGTTACCGAGAAGAATCGAGCGTGCGCACCACCGCGCAACCTTTGCACGTGGCGCGAAGACCAAGAGCTGAACGTCGCAACGAAAACGCGCGCGTAGCAGCACGCTATACACCGGCCAACTGAAGCGTTTTTCGCGGTCGCGCTCCAACTGAACCTCCACGATCACGACCAGCGGTGAGCGTCCCGCACTATGACGCACCACCAAATCGGCTCGATATTCCGCTGGAACGGCCGCGGTCAGGTCGACGCTCTCTATTTGGCCGGGCCCGCCGGCATCGGTCGACTCACCCAGCACGTCACGCATGAGCTCGAGGCCGAGCTCAGGTCGATTTTGAAAAAGCGCGAGCAGCACGGAGTGCTCGAGCGTGAGTGCCATAAAAGAAGCTTCGGACCGTCCAAGGTCTCAGTTGCGAGTGACGGAGCGAGAGCCGGTTGAAACGGCGAAGCCAAGCGGCTCACTCGGGAGTCGCTGTGGGCTTGGCGTCATTCACAAGGCATGATGCGCAGAATCTTGACCTTGGTCTTCGAGCTGCCAAGGCCTGGATAGGCCACGCTACCGTCCGCATACGGCTTCATTTCCTGGTAGCGGTTGTTGGTAACCGAGACTTGGATGGGCGCGCTCACTGCTGCGCCCGACGTGCTGTCGAGGACCTGCACGTACAGCTTGCGACCTGCTGACGTCGGCGTGAGGTCGCCCTTGGCGGTGGAGGTGTCCCAGGCGGCGAGCAGGTGCGACGCGCCGTATTGCGCGAGGTGCGGCGCGCGGTCGTTCAGGCCGGCGTCGCTGGCGAGCGTGATGTCTTGATCGGGCGCGCCCGTCGTGAAGTGCAAGAGATGTACGTCGGCCAGGCCGTCCATGTTCGCCGTTTGGCCGGCGCGGATGTCGCTCGTGCTGAGCCAGTAGCCGCCCCCGCCGCCGAGCGTGATGTTGCCCATGTTCGAGTAGTACAGATCGAGCGGGTAAATCGTGGTC
>DASXKQ010000164.1:0-17312 GCA_036496745.1 Polyangiaceae bacterium | reverse complement strand
TCCGTCACTGCTAGCGACGCTCTGGATGCGAGCGGGAGCCACACCGCGCTGACTTAGTGCGGCCGATACCGCGGCGAGATCCGATTGACCGGTCGCGGACTTGCCGCTCTCACTCAGGGACAACGCGCTTTGTGGATAGTGTTCGAGCACGCGGGCCAGCGCGCCGAGCGCGGAGTCACTGCGCACCGTTTTGTCTTCACTGAAGAGCTTTTCGCGTGGCACGCGCAAGACCACCACACCGTCTTTGATATCGAGCGCGAGCTCCCCGCTCAGCACACCGTCGCCCAGAACCGCGCTCAGATCACGAGTCATGCGCACGAGCGTCGCCGTCTCGACGTCTGCTCGTTCGAGCTGCTTTTTCTTGGCTTCAGCCGCGGAGAGCGCGTGCTCGAGCGACTCCTTTTGCTCGGAAAACGTGCGCAAATCACCGCCCACGCGGGCGAGCTCCGAGCGGAGCTGCTCGACGAGCTGCGTCGCCTGATCGCGTTCCTTGCCGAGCACGCTGCTGTCGAGCTCGGACTGTGAAATCGCCTGCTCGTCGGCCGACAGCTTCTGGTCGCGCGTCTTGAGCTCGGCTTCCAACGCCGCGAGCCTCGTCTCGGCCGCCTGCAGTCGTTGCTCGGCGAGCTGACGCGCGCCCATCTCGACCTGGCCAGCGGAGCGCGCTTCCTCGTAGCGGGTCTCGGCGACGCAGCCGCTGGTCAAACCGAGCAGCGCCGCCGCCGACGCGCAATGGAGCAAGAGGCGTGGAGCGAGCGCCAGCGCCTGATAAAAAATCTGCGAGCGCTCGCGCGTGACGCCCCCGAGCAGACGATCGTGAAACGTGGCAACCATCTTCATTTCGTTCCTTAGTTCAGAGCGACGCCGCGCAAATTCATGAAATCGAGGTGCTCGGCCAAGATCAGCCGATCGACGTCGGAGATGCGCACGAACTTGAAGGCCTGCTGCGTCCCGAACGACCAGATGGGTCGCGCGAGCGCGCGCACCGGCTTCAGGCGCTCGGGCAAGCGCAGCTCGAGCTGCATCAAGAGCGGCGAATCGAGCTCACTCACCGTGCGGCCGCGGTCGAGCACGATGCCGCTCGGCGACACTTCGATGCCGCGATACGAAGAGGCCCGCGTCCCGCGCGTGGCGATGACTCGAAAATCCGTTCGCGCCCTGAGTCCGACTCGTCTGTTCATTTTGCCGATCCTCCAGCGAGCAAATTGTAGGTCTATGTAGGTAAAGGTGACCAAATTATTTGAGGTCCGCCAGGCGCCCTCCCCGGAGCGCTTGCAATCGGCTTATTTAAGCCCTTGAAACTAGTAGAAAAATTGCCCCAATTGGGCTCCGCCGGATACCTCCTGGCCTATGTCGTTGGTCGCGCGCAGTTGCTGGGCGTTGCCCCTCGCCTGCCTGATCGCCGGCTTTCCCGCGGTCGCGCGTTCCGAAGGCGAGCCAGCGCAAGCTCCCGCCGGTGATCTCGAGCGCATCACGCTGGGCGATCTCGGAGCCACGGCCGTCAAACCGGGCGGCGGCTCGGTCCGTCTCACGCTCGACCCGACGCTGCAGCGTGCGGCTCAAAAGCTTCTAGCCGGCGCCGAACCCGTCGCCGGCGCTCTGATCGCCATCGATGCGCACAGCGGGCGCGTGCTCGCCTGGGCGGAGCTCGAACGCGATGGGCACCCGCGTCACCTGCTCACCCGAGCGCGCATGCCGGCCGCGAGCGTGTTCAAGATCGTGACCACCGCCGCACTGTTCGAAACCACGTCGCTGACACCTGCGGATCCAGTGTGCATCGCCGGCGGCATGCACGGCATCGAGCGGCGACATCTCGATGCCCCGCAAGGCGGCGAAGCCATCGAGTGCGCGCCCTTTCGCTACGCGCTCGGTTACAGCAAAAACGCGGTCTACGCGCAGCTTGCCACGCATCGCTTGCGGCGCGACGACCTGCTCGGCACCGCGGAGGCACTCGGCTTCAATGGGCGGGTGCCTTTCGACGGCGAAGCCGAAATGGGCCGGCTCGCCCTGCCGTACAACGATCTCGAGTTCGCTCGCGCGGCCGCCGGATTTCAGGGCAGCACGCTCTCACCGCTCGGCGCCGCCCACCTCGCCAACGTGATCGCCCACGGCGGCGAAGCCACCAGGATCCGCATTTTCGAGGACGGACGCGATCCCGACGCAGCCGCCGAGAGCGTCGCGCGCGTGCTGCACCCGCTGACGGCCGAGCGCATTCGTCACATGATGGAGGTGACGGTGCGCAGTGGCACGTGTCGGCACGCTTTCAGTGACGAGGAGGGTCGACCTTATCTCGGCAACATCCGCGTGGCCGGCAAGACCGGCACGCTCAAGCCGGGTTCGAGCGAAGGGCTCACCAGCTGGTTCATCGGCTTTGCGCCCAGCCGGAACCCCGAGGTGGTAGTGAGCGTGATGCTCGAGAACGGCAAAGTGTGGCGCCGCAAAGCCAACGAACTCGCGCGTGACTTTTTGCGCGCTTATCTGCGCAAGGCCGGCCGCGGCTGGCTCAGCGATCCGTTCGAACGCGAACCGCCCAAGCGACCGAGCGACGAGCTCGTTTCGGCTCGCTAGCCAAAGCCCGCCAACGGGCGCCGCTGAATCTGGTATTCTTGTTCGAATGCCCGCCGCCAAGGGATGGTCCGTCGCGCTCGGCTCGTTCGTGCTGGGAGCTTGGTTACCCGCCTGCGTTCAGCCCGGCGCGCGCCCGATCATCGGTCCCGACGGCAGCGCGATGCTGCACGTTCACTGCGGCGGCGATCAGTCCGCATGCTTCCAGCTAGCGGGACAATCGTGCCCGCACGGCTACGACATGTCGCCGATCTTCGACGTCAGCGAGGGCAATTTCCTCGTGCGCTGTCGCGCGCCGGCGGCCGCCCGCGTCGCGACAACCTCGAACGCCGAATCGAACAGCTGGCACCCGAACGGTGACGCGGTGCCCTGGCGTCCACCATCCGGCGCGAGCAAACCGGTGAAGGTCGGGGATCTACCGCCGACGCGGCGCACTGCGGCCGGCGAAGTCGACGTCGGTTATTAGAGCGCGCCCACCCCCGCCCGCGCTCTTCCAAGCAACCACTGCCGCGCTCGACCGACTGGGTTGGGGTGCATGCTATATTGCAGGCGATGGCAGCCCCGAGCGTCGAGTCCATCCGGCCTCTCCGCCGCGTCGAGTACGACCAACTCATCGCGCTCGGGGCATTCCAGGACGAGCGCATCGAGCTGCTCGACGGAGCGCTGGTTCGCATGAGCCCGATCGGCGCGCCCCATTGCGCAACGGTCGATCGGCTCACAGAGCTTCTCGTGCTCGCGCTCGCCGGAAAAGCGCGTATCCGCGTGCAAGGCGCGTTCGCCGCCGGTGAGTTCTCCGAGCCCGAGCCGGATCTGATCGTCTTGCCGCGCGCGGACTACGACTCAGGGCATCCCGATCGCGCCCACTTGATCATCGAGGTCGCCGAGTCGTCGCTCGCGCGTGACCGCGGCCGCAAGGCGCGACTCTACGCGGAGTGCGGCGTTCCCGAGTACTGGGTCGTGAACCTCCAGGACCGGCGCGTGGAGGTACACAGGGCCCCTGCGGCTGGCGTTTACCAAGAGGTGACCGTCGTCGAACACAACGGCGCGCTCCGGCTGACGGAGTTTCCCGAAGTGGCATTGCGTGTGAGCGACTTCTTGAAGTAGCTCAGCGTCGCGCGCGACGGCGCGCGAGACCGAGCGCCGTCGCCAGGGCGATCAGCGCGAGCGGTGAGCCACTGCCCGAACCGCCGGGCACGCGGCAGCCGCACTTGCCGGATTTCTTCGCGCCCGCGTCGGTACCGCCGTCGGCGCCCGCGTCCGAAGCCGCCGGCTGCACGGCACCCGTGAGACCGAGCCATGGGATCGCCGTCTTCACGACCTCCGCCGGTTTGATCTGAGTGCGGCTCTTGCGCGTCAAGTCCTCGGCGATCCAGGTCTTGCGCAGACCGCGGTAGTCACGCGGGGATTTGCCCCATTTGTAGCGGTCCGGATTCGGGCACTGAATCACCGGAACCCACGGGTGAAAGTTGTTGTAGCGAGTTTGAAACTTGCTGACCGTTGCGGGCTTGGTCTCCGTGGAGACCGTGTGGTCCTTGCCCTCCGGCACCCAGATCCCACCCTCGAGCGCGCCTGCGGCCGGGCCAATCTTGGGATCGTTCGGCAGCGCGGCGGCGTCGTAGCGGTAGTGCATGCGCGAGAGGATGTATTTGTGGCGCGCGACGAGCGCCTTGCGTGCGGCCACGGTCTCGCGATCCTCTTTGTCGGCTTTGATCTTGGCCTTTTTCTCCTTGGGCTTCAGATCCTTGAGCGTGTCTTTGAACGCGTCTTCTTCTTCCTTGCTACGCTCCGGCGGCTTCGGGTTTTTCTCGTCCGCGGGCACCGACTGCTCGAAGACGTCCGCGCCGAGACTCAATAGTTCGGAAATGTCGATCGGATCGGTCGCACACGGCTGGCCGCAGCCATCACCGTGCCAAGCATATTCGAGCAGGAACGACCCTGGATTCTTGGCCAAGATCATGTCCTGGAGCGCCGCATAGAACTCGCCCACGCGCTCTTTCACCGCGAAGTCCACTTCGATGTTGGTGGGCGGGAACAGGTTCTTGTAGTTCTTCACCTCGTAGCGCTGCTCGGGATCGAGCACATATACGAGGAGTTCCTGCTTGTCCGGCGCGGCCGGCGCGTTGAGCAGACCAACGCGGTCGGGGATCGTGTCGTACGGCTGCTCCGTCCAAAAACGGATCGGCGACAGCTGCGCGCGCTCTCCACCGACGAGCTCGATGCGGTTGCTGTCCACTTGCGCGAGCACGAGCCGATTGCCCGCCTGCACGTAGGGAGCGACGGCGGCTTCCGCGCCGTCCGGCACGAGGTAGCCCTTGCCCTTCAAGAACGACGCGATCGATTCGTCCTTGCCCACCAGCGAGAAGGTGTACTCGCCCTCCTTCTGTTTGGCCTTGACGTCCATCGACAGTTCTTTGGCCACTTTGGGTCCACCGCCGGGCGAAGGGCCACCGCCCAGAAAGCCGCCACTCGGGTCGGCCTTGAGCACGCGCTCCCACTCCTGCTCGAGCGGGCCGGGATCACACGGATCCTGCTCCCAGAATTCATGGAAGCGCGGCGCGCTGATCTGATCGATCCGATCGACGAAATCACGCTTCAGAGTCGTCACGCGCTGCTCGGTCACATCCGACGGCACGACCAGAACCAGCGCAAAGGGTTCGATCGGCCCCTCGTAGTCGGGCATGACCGTAACCGCACTGAGCGCACCTTTCTTGAGCACGACCACCTGAGTCGAGTGCACCTTGAGATCGGCAGGCTTCTTGGAGGTGAGAAATCCGGGGAACGCTTGCGCGTGCTGAGCAGAGACCAGCGACGCGGCGAGCAATCCGGCGGCGATCCCAAGAGTCTGGGCCTTCATCGCGCGGCAGGCTAACAGAAAATTCTCGCCTGTGTAGGCGCGGAAAATTCCGATCCTTTCTGAAGATTCGTGGCGCTACTATGTAGAAAAGCATGCTGGCATTGCCGAGCCGAGAAGCTCTCCGGCGCGCCCTCGGCGGCGCGGCCTCGGCCTCGAGTTCACGGGCGAGCCGCGCAGCGGCCGTCTCGGTCGTCATCCACGAAGCCGACGCTGCCCTCTCGATCTTGTTGATCGAACGCGCCCAGCGTGCAACCGATCCGTGGTCCGGACACATGGCCCTGCCGGGCGGGCACTACGAATCGCGGGACGTCGACCTGCGGGCAACAGCCGAGCGCGAGACTCGCGAGGAGGTCGGCTTGGATCTCACGCTGGTCGATTTGCTCGGCTCGCTCCCCGAACGCCCGCCGGCGCACACTACGGAGCTCTCGATACAGCCGTTCGTATATTGGCTCTTCACCCGGCCCGAGCTCCGACTGAACCACGAAGTGAGCGCGGCGATCTGGGTTCCGCTCGCGCCGCTCGCACGCGGTGAGCACCGCGCCGAGTTCACGTTCCAGGGTAAGCTTTTCCCTGCGTGGGACATCGACGGACGTATCGTCTGGGGCTTCACCTACCGCGTGCTCGCGGAGCTGCTTTCCGCGCTTTCGAGCCAGAGCTAGCTTGGCTCCGTGCCGCCGGTTGGACACGGGCGTATAGTCGCGATAGGAGCCGCTTCGCCGCGGAGCCCAGCGTGACCGAAGCATCTTCCGTCGAAGCCACCCGCGCAGGGAGCATCTGCGCCGCTTGCGGCGGCGTGCTGGACGCCAGCGGGCGCTGCGCTCAGTGCGGCCGCGTTTTTGGCGAGGCTCACCGCTGCCCGCACTGCCACACGGTGTGCGACGTCGAACCGCATCGAAAGCTCTTGTTCCGTTGTTTGACGTGCGGCGCGCCGCGCATTCCCGCGGGTGACGGTCGAGCGCCCTCGGGAAGCGAGGTCGAGGCGCTCGTTCTCGCGCGCAAGGAACAGCTGCGTATGGGGGCGCTGCGAGCTGCCGCCGCCTTTCTATTGGGCTCGGGAGCGCTGTCCGCCGTCGTCGCGCTGTTGATCTTGGCGGTCGTCACGGCAGGATTGCTAGCCAAGAGCGTCGCGTTGCTGGCCGCGGGCGCGCCGTTCGTACTCGCCGCCTTGGCCTGGCGCAGTGCGGCGCGTCACGAGCAAGCGCTCGAGCAGAGCCTCGACCAGGCGTATCTGAGCGTGCTGGCCGAGGAAAATCAGCGCGCCGTGGGCAAGCTCGACGCCGCAACGGTTGCGCGACGTTTTGGTGTCGGCGAGGCGCGCGCGGAGCTCTGGTTGGCCGAGCTGAGCGTCCAGGAGCTGATGGGGGAGGTCGTCCCGACTTTGAACGCCCGCTTGCGCGTGCCAAATGAGGTCGCGACTGGCGAACCCGCTGCAGAAAGTCTGGCGAAATCGCCCGCCACGAGCGAAAATCGAGATCCGCCCCGCCATAGATGAGCCCGCATCCATTCACCAAGTCAGCGCCGCCGAGGCCGTGGTACGTGCGCGCGTATCAGGAACTCGCCGTTCACGAGCTTCTGATCCTGACTTTTTTGCTGATCTTGAACGCAGCCGTTTGGTTCAGCGGCCCCGATCCGAATCGTCTGCCTAACATCGCACGCGTGGGCGGACTGCTCGCGCTCTTGCTGGTCAGCATCTGCTTGGTTCGCGGGGGCGCGCTCGACAAGATGCCCTGGTGGCGCGCGCTCTTGTACCGCTTCGGGATCTACGGCCCAGTGCAGATCAGCTACTTCTTTTTCAAGACGGTGCTGCCGCAGGTCAACAAGACGACGCTCGACTCACAGCTCTATGCGTTCGACCTGAAGGTGTTCGGCTTCGAGCCGGCCATGGCATTGGATCGCTTCGTGACGCACGCGACGACCGAATGGTTCGCGTTCTTCTACTTCGGTTACTTCTTCCTGCTCGCCTTGCACGTCGTGCCCATTCTGTTCTTTAGCCGGCGGCGTCACATCTTGGGCGAGTTCACGTTCGCCATCATCATGGTGTTCTGCGTGGGGCACTCACTTTATATGGCCGTGCCCGGCTACGGACCTTACCGAGCCATGGCCGGCGCGTTCCAGCACTCGTTTCCCGCTGGGCTCTGGCATGACCTCGTCATGAGCGCGGTCAAATCGGGCGGCGCACAAATGGACATTTTTCCGTCCTTACACACCGCGGCGCCGACCGCGGTCGCGCTGTTCTCCTGGCGCAATCGCAAGGAGTTGCCCTTCCGCTATACGTGGCCGCTGGTCGCCTTCTGCACCGTCAATATCATCATCGCCACGATGTTCCTGCGCTGGCACTATCTGATCGACGTAGTGGTCGGCCTCGCGCTCGCCGCAACCGGCGTCTGGCTCAGCCGGCCCGTCACGCGCTGGGAGCTCGCGCGCCGCGAGCGCCTCGGCTACGGCGCCGTGTGGCCGGAGTTCACGCCGGTACCGAGCGCCAATAAGGACTATCCGAGCGACGCCACTAGCGTGGCTTGAGGTTCTTGTTTTGTAGTTTTGTGTGTGTTTTTGTTTTTTTGTAGTTCCAAGCAGATGCGCTCTGCGGCCTGGCCCATCTGGGGAACAGCAGGCGTCCGGGCCCGCCGGTTCTTGTGGGAGCTTGGGTCTCCTCGATCGTGATCTTTTCTTCCAAGATCCAGGAGGTCGATCCGGCTGGGCTTCGCCCAGCGTTTCCACTTGTGAACCTCAAGGCGGCAGCGTGCTTTGAGCGGCAGCGTGCTTTGAGCGGCAGCGTGCTTTGAACGGCGGCACGCTTTGAGCGGCGGCACGCTTTGAGCGGCGGCACGCTTGGGGCGCAGCATGCCGCGGACAGTATCAACCGCAGTTGTGGACGCGGTAACCACGTGCGAACTCCAGGACAGCGAACCGCGACGCTGCCCCGGAGTTCAGCGCGTTGCGCTCACTTCTCGTAGACTTGAGCGGCCGCGATGCCTTGGCCGGCCGAGACGGTCATCACGACTTTCATGGTGCCGCCCATGGGCAGCGCCCATTTGAAGCAGTTCGGCTGCTGACCGACGATGGCTTGCGGGCCCGTCGTCGAGTCCGCCGCCATAACCGCCGCGGGCAGACCGGGCAAACCGATTGCCGGCACCAGTTGAATGTCGAGGTTCTGAATGGTCGGCACGCCGATGCCGACGACCGTGTAACACTTGCCGGGGTTCATCTGCACTGTCGACTCGAGCGATTGGCCTTGCGTGAAGTTGCCGGCGATCGCCGCGCCAATCGGCTTGGCGCCGGGCATCGCGCTCGACGCTGCGAGCGGACCGATCAACGTCGTGACTGCAGAAGCTGCCGCGGGATCGAGCGGCGAAGCCGTCGGGCCCGAGGAAGCGGTTGCAACGCCTGGGAACCCGGGAGCCGCGCCGGGAGCTGCACCTGGTGCCGCGCCTGGCGCCGCACCGGGAACTGCGCCCGGCATTGCGCCGGGAACCGCACCCGGTGCCGCTGCGACGCCTTGGCCCTGACAGGTGCGACCGTCGAAGTAAGTGCCGGGCGGACATTGCGTCGCGCCGGGCGTGCCAGTGTTGGCGGGGGGCGTGTCACTGCCGCCGCAAGCGGTCAGGGCGGTGATGCAGCCAGCCATCGCGAGTAGAACCAAATTTTTTCCAGCCATCGAGCACATCTCCTTCAAGGGTCGCTTGGACGCCCGTAAGGGCAAGCCCTCGCGCGCCGCGGCAACTTTCTAACAGGAAGCCAGAGAGGCCACAAACGGGGTTTTGCGGCCAATCAGCCAAGGAACGCGGCTACCGGCTGATTTCTTTCAGGGTCCACCTGCCAAATCACAACCCCCAATCCTACCTCGAACAAAACCCCTCATAATCAATATACCCCTTGATACTCGGATTCTCTCCGCAAATCGGACAGCCCTTGTCCCGGCGGAGCTTGAGCGTGCGGAAGCTCATGCGCATGGAGTCATAGGTCAGTAGGCGTCCGATCAGCGGATCGCCCTTGCCGAGAATGATCTTGATCGCCTCGGTTGCTTGCAGCACGCCGATCACGCCGGGCAAGATGCCGAGCACGCCGGCTTCCGCGCACGACGGCGCGAGGTGCGCGGGCGGCGGCTCTGGGTAAAGGCAGCGGTAGCACGGACCCTGAAACGGCATGAAGGTCGTGACCTGACCGTCGAAGCGAAAGATGGAGCCGTGTACGACCGGGATCTTGTGGAACAGCGAGGCGTCGTTTACCAGGTAGCGCGTGGGGAAATTGTCGCAGCCGTCGACGATCACGTCCCAGCCCGCGCCGAAGATGCGATCCACGTTGCTGCTATTGACGCGCTCCTGATACTTCACGACCTTGGTGTCGGGGTTCAGGTCCTTGAGCGCGAACTCCGCACTGTCGACCTTCGCTTGTCCGAGCCGCGACGTGGCGTGGATCACCTGGCGTTGCAAGTTCGAGGCGTCGACGGTGTCCGCATCGACCAGGCCGATCGTGCCGACACCCGCTGCGCCTAAATAGAGCGCAGCAGGTGCGCCGAGCCCACCCGCACCGAGCAAGAGCACCTTGCTCTTGAGCAGCTTCTCCTGACCGCGCTCGCCCACTTCCGGCAAGAGGATGTGGCGCGAATAGCGATCGAGCTGCGCGGGCGTGAGATCGGCGGGCTGCTCGACCGGGTACTTCAAATCCTTCCAGCGCACGAAGCCGGGGTTCGCGCTGGTCACGTTCTCGTAGCCGAGCTCGCTCAGCGTCTTGGCGGCGAACGCACTGCGCGTGCCGCCGGCGCAATAGACGATGATCTCTTCGCTCTTGCTCGGCAGCTTCTGCTCGGCCTGCATCTCCAAGAAGCCGCGCGGAATGTGCACCGCCGACGGGATATAGCCGCCGCGAAACTCGTCCTTCTCGCGCACGTCCACGAGCGTGAAGGGCTTGTCTCCTCGCTGCTCCAAGCGATCCTTCAACGCTTCGAGTGAGATGAGTTTCACGCTCGAGCGGATCTCGGAGAACAGGTCGCTATAGGTCTTGGCCATGAATGGTTCTTTTCTTGTCGCCTACGCCGAGCGGGCTCGAAAGCCCCAATCGCCTTCTAGCGCGGGCAAATCATAAAGTCTCATTTCCCGATGTAACAATATAAACGAGCAATATTTGACCGATTTGCGCGGACGTCAAGGGCGCTGCTGCGTCGGCCCAGGGGCCGCTCCGGGTTTCACTCCCCCCTAGCCCGGCGCGCGGCGTCGCCACGAGTCGACCACGGGGCCCCCTGCTGGTCTCGCCACCGGGCTACACTCGTTCGTTCTAGATTGCGTCGAGCTGGGAGAGAGAGAGCCGTACATGTCGCAGAATCGTCTCGGTGAACTGCTGGTCCGCGAGAAGCTCATCAGCTTACAGCAGCTCCGCAAAGCCCAGGACGAACAGAAAAAATCGGGGCAGAACCTCGGCTATACGCTGGCGCGGCTCGGCTACATCTCCGACGGCGAGATAACGAACTTTCTCTCGTCGCAATATCGGCTGCCCGCGATCAACCTCGACGAATACGAGATCGACGGCGAGGTCGTGAAGCTCGTCACCAAAGACGTGTGCGAGAAGCATCGCATCATGCCGATCTCGCGCTCCGGTTCCGCGCTGATCGTGGCGATGAGCGACCCGACGAATCTGAACGTGATGGACGACATCCGGTTTTTGACCGGCTACAACGTGGAGCCCGTCGTCGCCAGCGAGACCGCGATTCAAGCGGCGATCGAGCGCTACTACAACGCCGGGCCCTCCTACGACGAGGTGATGGCCGACTTCAACCTCGGCGACGAGGACATCGATTTCGGCGCTGACGAAGAAGAGGTCAACGCGCTCGAGCTCGAGCGCGCGAGCGCGGACGCGCCCGTGGTGCGCCTGGTGAACGTGCTGCTCTTGAACGCGATTCGCAAAGGCGCCAGCGACATCCACGTGGAGGCCTACGAAAAGAAGCTGCGCGTTCGCTACCGCGTGGACGGCGTGCTCCAGGAGGAAATGACCCCGCCCATGAAGCTGAAAGCGGCCATCGTCAGCCGCCTGAAGATCATGAGCCAGCTCGACATCGCCGAGCGCAGGTTGCCGCAAGACGGCCGCATCAAGCTCAAGCTCGGCAAGGGCCGCGAGATGGACTTCCGCGTCTCGGTGCTGCCCACGATGTGGGGCGAGAAGGTCGTGCTGCGTTTGCTCGACAAGGGCAATCTGCAGCTGGACATGATGAAGCTCGGCTTCGATCAGGGTCCGCTGAACGACTTCAAGTGGGCGATCGAGCAACCCTGGGGCATGGTGCTCGTGACCGGCCCGACCGGCTCCGGCAAGACCACCACGCTCTATTCCGCGCTCAGCGATCTGAACAAAGCGGACGTCAACATCAGCACGGCGGAGGATCCGGTCGAGTACAACTTGCACGGCATCAATCAGGTGCAGATGCACGACGAGATCGGGCTGAACTTCGCGATGGCCCTGCGCTCGTTCCTGCGCCAAGACCCGGACGTGATCATGGTCGGCGAGATCCGCGATTTCGAGACCGCCGAGATCGCGGTCAAGGCCGCGCTCACCGGCCACATGGTGCTCTCCACACTGCACACCAATGACGCGCCGGCAACCATTTCCCGCTTGCTCAACATGGGCGTCGAGCCGTTCTTGATCACGGCCAGCGTGAACCTCGTGCTCGCTCAACGCCTCGCGCGCAAGGTGTGCGCGGAGTGCAAGCGTCCGCACGAGACCGACAAACAGGTCTTGGTCGACCTAGGCGTGCCAGCGGACAAGCTGGAGGGCGCGACGATCATGAAAGGCGCGGGCTGCGCGACCTGCAATAACACCGGCTACAAGGGCCGCATCGCGCTGTACGAGGTCATGCGCTTTCACGACCATTTGAAAGAGCTCGTGCTGCAAGGCGCCTCCGCCGCGGAGCTCAAGGCCGGCGCGATCAAGAGCGGCATGGCGACGCTTCGCATGAGCGGCATCAAAAAGGTACTCGAAGGCATGACTACGCCAGAAGAGATCTTGCGCGTCACGATGTCCGATTGAGACAGCCATGAACGACCCGAGCGATAGCCTCAAAGTCAACCTCCACCAGCTCTTGCGCGCCATGATCGAGAAGGGCGCGAGCGACATGCACATCACGACCGGGTCGCCGCCGCTGCTCCGCATCGACGGCGCGATCGTGCCGCTCAAGTTGCCGCCGCTGTCGCCGATCGAGACCAAGCAGCTCTGCTACTCGGTGCTCACGGAAGAGCAGAAGATTCAGTTCGAGAAGAACAAGGAGCTCGACCTCTCCTTCGGCGTGAAGAACCTGTCACGCTTCCGCGCCAACGTGTTCATGCAGCGCGGCGCCGTCTCCGGCGCGTTTCGCTCGATTCCGTTCAAGATTTTGTCGTTCGAGGAGCTCGGTTTGCCGCCGGCCGTCGCCGAGCTGGCGTCGAAGCCACGCGGGCTCGTGCTCGTCACCGGTCCCACCGGCTCCGGCAAGAGCACGACGCTCGCTTCTATCATCGACAAGATCAACAGCGAGACGCGCCAGCACATCATGACGGTCGAAGATCCGATCGAGTACCTGCATCCCCACAAAAAATCGATCGTGAACCAGCGCGAGATCGGCAGCGATACCTCCACCTTCAAGCACGCGCTCAAGTACGTGCTGCGTCAGGATCCGGACGTCGTGCTGGTCGGTGAAATGCGCGATCTCGAGACGATCGAAGCGGCGCTCACGATCGCGGAAACCGGCCACTTGGTATTCGCGACGTTGCACACGAACTCGGCGATTCAAAGCATCAATCGTATCATCGACGTGTTTCCGCCGTACCAGCAGTCGCAGGTGCGCGCGCAGCTCTCGTTCGTGCTCGAGGGCGTGATGAGCCAGTTGCTCTTGCCGCGCGCGGGTTCACCGGGCCGCGTGCTCGCGCTCGAAGTGCTGATCCCGAACGCGGCCATTCGCAACCTGATCCGCGAGGACAAGATCCACCAGATCTACACGCAGATGCAGGTCGGTCAGGCGAAGCACGGGATGCAAACGCTCAATCAATCGCTCTACTCGCTCTACTCGCGCCGCTTGATCACGCTCGAAGAAGCCATGGGCCGCTCGAACGATACGGAAGAGCTGCGCATGATGATCGAGGGACGCGTGTCCGGCGGTTCGCTCTCTTCCTGAGCGCACGAGCTCTCGCGCGCGTGCTTGGCGCGCGCCCAGCCCCCCGGCTCGCCCCTTTCCCCCACGGCCGGTGAAGGCGCCGCTCGTGTCCGTGACCGGCCGTTCGGGGGGCTCAATGTTTCTTAATCGAATCGAGGGGAGACCGCGCTTCGCGCAGAAACAACACGAAGCCCCGGTAATTTCCCACTGACATCGAGAAACGCACCTGTTTACGCCGCAGGATATAAATCCGAAACATTGGAGAAATATCTGGTAGGCACCATCGCGCCTACATGTCCCACTGCGGTCGCTGGTGACCGGCAGCGGGTGCAAATCCCCCGCTGCATGAACCCCCTCGGAGAACTGTAATGCGAAAAAGTGGCTTGACCCTATTGACGACACTCGTGGTCGGGGCGTGCGCGCTACCGAGCGCCGCCTTCGCTCAAACTGCCCCCGCGGCGCCAGCTGCCCCGGCGGCGCCCGCAGCGCCAGCCGCTGCCGCACCCGCAGCGCCTGCGGCACCCGAAGCTCCGGCGGCGGCAGCCCCGGCCGCACCCGCAGCGCCAGCTCCGGCGGATGCTGCCGCGGCACCAGCCGCGCCTGCAGCGCCTGCAGATGCAGCGGCGCCAGCCGCCGCAGCGCCGGGCGCACCGCCGCCCGTGACCTATCCCGCGACGACGATCACGGGTTCTGTCGAAGGCACGTACAGCCGCATCTTGAGCAAGCCGCACATCGACACGCCGATTCCGTTGCGCGCCTATGACTCGTCCAACGGCTTCGCGCTCAACACCGCTCATTTCGGCCTCAAGCATCAGCTGAATGAGCACGTGTACGCGCAGATCCACTTGGACGCGGGCGCCGACGCCGCATACAACCACAACCCGGGTCTTACGCCGAACTCCTCGCCGCTCGAGCTGTTCGACGTCCGCGAAGCGTACGCGGTGTACACGGACTCCGGATTCACGTTCACCGCCGGTAAATTCACGACCTACGAAGGCATCGAGGTCGTCGACGGTCCTGCGAACCCGACGATTTCGCGCGGCTTCCTGTACTGGCTCGCCGAGCCGATCACGCACGTCGGCGCGAAACTGCATTACGCGACGGGTCCGATCGACATTGGCGTCGGCGTCGTCAACGGTTGGGACACCAACAACGGTGTCTTCATGACCGGCGACAACAACGACCAAAAGACGTTCATTTGGCGCGCAGCGATCACCCCGGTGCCGCAGTTCTTCGCCGCACTGTCCGGTACCTACGGCGTCGAAAAACCGACCCTCAACGGCGGGAATCCGCGGCCAAACGACGATCCTCGTTTGTCGGTGGATTTGACGGGCGCCGTCACCCCCGATCCGATGATCGCCATCAACTACCAGATCAACTTCGGCAACGAGAAGCACTCGGACTTCCAAGACCCCACGAAGACGGCGTCGTGGTTCGGCTTCGGACTGCAGCCCGTATTCAAGATGGATGCCTTCAGCGCCGGGCTACGCTTCGAGTTTTTCCAAGACAAGGGCCTCTCGCGCACGGCGGCAGCCAACGTTCAACCGGCGCCGACCATCCCGCCCACTACGGACAAGCTCACCGTCTGGAACGTGTCGATCGCTCCCGGCTACACCTGGGGCGGCGGCGTCACGACTCGCGTCGAGTACCGTCACGACGCAGCCGACCAGCCCGCCTTGTGGCAGAGCAAGAAGGGCCAAGACACTCTGGCCATCGGCGTCTCTTACGTATTCTGATTCTCAGCCACTCCCAGCACACTTACGACCGGCAGGGCCCCAAGCTCTGCCGGTCGTTTTTTGTGGAGAGATTGACCGCAAGGGCGCGAAAAGCATGAGATTGGGGGTTCGCCGAGCCGCATGCACAACGCCGTAGCCGCGGCGGCGCGCGGCTCACCACGGTCACCCAAAATCTCTGCTTCGCGCCTTCGCAGTTTTCTCCCGCTCGAGCCGCTCAGAGGTCGGCGACGGCTTGCATGAGATCGGGTTGGCCTTTGGGGGCGAGCTTTACTTCGGTGAGAACGTAGGCGCGCGCGCGCTTGTCGCCGGTGAGGGCCAGCGAGCGGGCGACCAGCACTCGGAACAGCAGCGGCGTCTCGGCGGGCGGCAGATCGAGCTTGCTGATGCGCGCGTCGGCTTGCGCCTTTTGTTTGGCGGTGACGTCGATGATCGCGGCGAGCCAGCCGCTCATCGGGCCGAGCACGGTCGGGTAGCGCGCGAGCAGATCCCGCGCGGAAGCCGTGTCTTCCTTCTTCACGAAATCGTAGACGGACTCGATCAAGACCGCCGCGGTGATCGCTCCCTCACGCGCCTCGGCAGCAGCCTTGGCGGCTTCGTCCGGCTTGCCCTGGTAGCGATACAAGCGCGCCAGACGCAAATAGTGCACTGGCCGGAGCGCGTCGCCCTGACGACGACTCAAGACTTTTTGTGCGAGCGCGAGGTTATTGGTATCGAGCGCGGCGTCGACCGCGACGATCTCACCCCAGGCAACCGTGGGCTCGGCCATGGCTTCGAGCTTGCTGGGCGCCGGATAGCTGCGCCCCATCAACAGCTGTGGTCCGGCGGCCAGCGCCGAGTACGCGGCGTGGCTCGCGGTATCCCCGAGCGATTTCACGACGCCGTCGAGATCGCCGGGCTCGAGCGTTTCGTAGGCGACCACACCGCGCACCACCGCGACCTCCGGCGAGCGCGGGTCGAGCTCTTCAATGGCTTTTTGTGCTTCGTCGAGGCGACCACCGAGCAGCGCCACGCGCGCGGCCAGCGTGCGCGCACGCGGATAAACGGCCGCGAATTGCAGGGCGCGCAGCGCGGCCTTGCGCGCGAGTTGCTCGTTGCCGGCTTCGATCGCCAAAAACCCGAGACCGGTCGCGAGCGACGGCGTGGTCGCCATACCGATCGCGGAGTCGAGTGATTGCGAGGCTTTCTGCATGTCGCCGCTGCGCATCGCCAGCACGGCGTCGATCATGGCGGGCACGCTGCGCAACGGCGCGGGCAACTTGTCGAACTCGGTCGGGTCGAGTTTGGCGTCGCTCGGCGGCGCTTCCGCCCGCTCCGAGTCGACCACCCACGACAGCGCCGACAGCGCGTGAATGATGGGATGATCGGCGCCGATTTTTCCGCGCAGCGAGTCGATCACCGGTTTGGCTCGCTCGCTGCCGAACTCGAGTAAGAGCAGGCGCGCCAGCAGCATCTCCGCGGGCACGAGCTGAGGATCGCTTTGGCGCGCAGAGTCGTAGCGTTCGATGGCGCGCAGATCCCCGGCCCGCTCGAGCACGGCCCCGGCGCTGAGCTGGTAGAACGCGTCGTCGCTGGCGTCGCGGTCCCAACGCGGCAGGAGCGCGGCGCCGCCGGCCAGATCGCCCTCCATCATGAAGGAGGCGATCTTACCGAACACGACCTCTTTCTCAGGCAACTCGACGGTGCGGCCGCGATGCACGGCCGAGTCGATGCCGCGCGCCTCCTCCGAGGTCAGGAGCGCGTAAAGCACGCGGTTTTCCAGCCACAAACGCGCCGCGCGCTGACTCAACGAATCGAGCTCGAAGACGCTGTTGAGCTTCTGATCCGTCGATTTCAAATCGCTCACGCTGCCGCTGTGCAAAAGCTTGTCGATTTCCGTGGTCAGCGCGGCCGCGTGCGCCATGCGCTCGGCCCGGATCTTCTTCGAGTATTGAAACGACCCGACGCCTGCGGCCGCGATCAGCACGATCGCCACGCTCAGCGTCCACGTGCCGCGGGCCTTTTGACGCGCCGGCGTTTCCCACGCAGGCGGCGCGCCGCCCCCGGGTTC
>DASXKQ010000163.1:0-14835 GCA_036496745.1 Polyangiaceae bacterium | reverse complement strand
GCGAAACGGGGGCACGTCGATGAACTGGTCGGCCGGCAACTGTCCCTCGGTGAAATTGAGTGTGACGGCGTAGCCGCGCTCGGCGGCCTCGCGTGCGAGTTCGAGGATGTCTCGTTTGCGATAAAGGACGGTGCCGTCGTTGTCCACGGTGCGAGAATCGGACATGGCATTGTACTCGGTGGTGTGAACCGCCACGCCGCCGGGCTTGAGGCAAGCCAGGCTGTTCAATACGAACGCGCTGCCCTTCGCGAGCGAGCCCAGATGCTCGAGAGCGCACGCCGACCAAACGAAGTCATAGCTGCCGATGTCGCTCGGAATGTCGTTCATGTCGACCGCTCGGAAGCGCACATGCTTTTGGAAGAACTCCCAATCGCAGATGCCCTTCCAAAACAAGCTGCGCAGTGAGCGCGCGTGCTGCTTGCTCCGTAACCAACCGAGGCTCCTCGCGGCTCGCGCGGCGAGATCCGTGGCGACCAACTCGCAACCGCTCTTCGCCATCACGCAGGCCAGCGGCTCGCGCCCGACGCCGAAGCCCAGCCCGGTCTTGCTCGGCGCGAGCATGCCTGCTTGTTTCAGCGCTTGCAGGATGAAGGCAAACTCCCAATGTTTGCGGTGATACGAAAAGTGCAGGCCCATTTCCTGACGCCACTTTTCGTAATCATCCGTTTCGAACTGAGCCTGTGTACACAGCTGGCTGACGACGTCGGCCATGCTCGGGGCTTGGTTCTCGAGGATCGTGAGGGCCATCCGGCGACCACCCTATAGCGCACTTCCCGCACGCCGTTGCTTACGTCGTTTGTGCCGGGCGGAATGACTCGTGCGAGAACGGATTTTTGACGCTCAGGGCGCGCGCGTTTTCAAACTGTCGACCGCGTGCACGGGCGGCGCGTCGCCCTTCATCAGATGCGCGATCGCGCTGTACACCAGGCGCTGGCTCTCGAGCATACTCTTGCCGCTGAATACCGGCGACGTCACTTCGATCGTGTAGTGGCCACCGCCGCCGCTGACCTGCGCTCGGGACTCGGGCACGGCATCTTCGATCGCTTGGCGCAGGGCGTCCGTCACGGAACCTTGGAAATCGGTGGGATGCGACGACATGTGTTTGGCTCTCCAGAAACTCAGTAGCGAGGCACGGACGGATCGACCGTTTGAGACCAGGCGTCGATGCCGCCCGCGAGATTGTAGACGCGGCGAAACCCCTCGCGCAAAAGCTCGCGGCCCGCGTTGTCACTGCGCACGCCGTGGTGGCAGTGCAGTGCAATCGCGGTGTCGCGCGGCAATCCGCGCAGGTAGGCCTGGCCGGCTTCGTCGAGAGCGCGCGCTTCCTGGATGCTCGCGAGCGCGCGTTCGGCGTCCGGCCGCACGTCGAACAACAAGACCTCTCCGCGTTCGAGCTTGGCCTTGAGCTCGGGCGCGCTCAGTTGTTTGACGCTGGGCGGCTCGTTCGGGTTGTCGATTTTGAAGCCGCCCTGTGCGCCGTCGACGAAATCGATACTTAGGCCGTCCGCGCGGCGCGCGCTCGGCGGATCGATCAGGAGCGTGAGGCCTGCGACTGAAAGCTCGATTTCGCCCGCTTCGCGCGGACCAAAGAACAGATCGTATTGAAAGGAGTCATCGATCTTGAGGTGAAGCGAGTCGCCCGGACACTCGAGCAGCGCGGCGGCAAACGCCTTGGCCGCTTGCTCGCTCACGCTGATGCTCGGTAACTTCAGCGTCGGAGCCGCCACGTCGCGGCCGAGCAGTTTGGCGAGCTCGTTCGACGCATGGAGTTCGCGCACGATGTCGCAGCCGCCGACGAACTGCCCGCCGATGAACAGCTGCGGAATCGTCGGCCATGAGGAATACTCCTTGATGCCGTCGCGGAGCTCCGGGGACTCGAGCACGTTCACGGTTTGGTAGTTAGGCAAGAGCTCGTCCAGGATCTGCACGACCTGCGCTGAGAAACCGCACTGTGGCGCGCGCCGCGAGCCCTTCATGAACAGCACGACCGGATGAGTCGAAACGAGCTTGGTTAGCTCGCTCCGCAAGGTTTCGGAGAGGGCCATCGGCGGGTCATAGCACGATCCGCTCCACCGCGAACGCGCCCGGTGAGTCCGGGCTCTCGGGGTTTTGGGGCTCTGCCAGCCTTCATCCGAACCATTCGGTTAGCATCTGGGTCTCTTGTCCAGTGCCATGGGTTCCTCGCTCCCCGAGCTCGTCGTCGCCGCGCAAGCTGGTGGGCGTGACGCTTTCAATGAGCTCGTCCGGCGCTTTCAGGACATGGCGGTGGGCTTTGCCTTTGCGCGCTTGCGCGATCGAGCGCTCGCGGAGGACTCTGCACAGGAAGCATTCTTGGACGCATATCGGGTCCTCGATCAGCTGCGGGAGCCGGCCGCGTTTCCCGCGTGGTTTCGGCGCATCCTGCTCAAACAGATCGACCGCATCCAACGCGTCAAGGCGCGACCTCCCTCGCTCGAGCAAGCGGCGGCCCTGGCAGCCTGCGGCGAGGCGACGACAGCGACCGGCGCGGACCCGCTCGACCAGCTCACGGCGCGCGCACAAAGTGCGCGCGTCCTCGCCGAGGTCCTCGCCTTGCCCGAGGCGTTGCGCACGAGCGTCGTGCTTTTCTATGTCGGGGGTCACACCGTCGAAGAGATCGCGAATTTCACCGAGGAGCCCAGCGGAACCATCAAGCGCCGCTTGCACGATGCGCGCGGCAAGCTTCAAGAACGGATGCTGAACATGATCGAAGAATCGCTGGAAGGGTTGAGACCGTCCGCTTCGGATGCGTTCGTGCAGCGCGTGAGCGCACTCCTACAAGCTGTCGCCCAGGGCGATAAGAGCGAGGTTCTGCGGCTCGTAGCCGACGAACCGGCGGTCGTCGGCGCGACGGGCAAGCATCCCATTTGGGGCGGCGAGCCACACCCGCTACAAGTGGCCGCGGAGCTAGGCAAGACGGAGCTCGTCGCGCTCTTGCTCGAGCGGGGCGCAGATCCCGACGCGCGTTCTCCAGGCTACGACTGGTCGCCGCTGCAGCTCGCCGTTCACAAGGGGCACCGCGAAACGGCGTCGGCTCTGATGGCGCATGGCGCGACGGTCGATCTCTGCTCCGCGGCAGGGCTCGGCGACGCCCTCCGTGCCCAAGAGATCACGCGCCGCGATCCTTCTGCGGCGAAAGCGCGCGGGCCGAACGGGACGACGCCGCTGCACTTCGCCGCATCGGTCGAGGTCGCACGCATCTTGCTCGAGGCCGGGGCCGATCCGCTCGCGCTCGATGGCAGCGGCAATCCCCCGCACCAGATGCTGGTTGGCTTCGCGCAGCGACGCGAGGTCGCGCGCTACGTGCTCTGTGTGAGCGGCGCCGAGCCCGAGCTCTCGTTCTTGGTCGCGGACGGCGATCTCGATGCGGTGGCGAATAGACTCGCCGTGAGTCCCAGCTCCCTCGAGCAATATGGTCGCGAGTTCGACGGCGCGGCGCGCCTGAGTCGCGGCGCGCTGCCGCTGCACGTAGCCGTATTGCATGGGCAGCTCGCGGTAGCGCGCCTGCTGCTCGAGCGTGGCGCTCTGGTCGATTCACGCACGCGCGACGGTCAAACAGCGCTCCATTTGGCCGCTGGCGCGGGGCAGGTCGCGCTTGTCGAGTTGTTGCTCGAGCGCGGCGCGGATGCAGCTACGGTGGACGCTCAGCATGGGAGTACGCCGCTCGGGTGGGCAGAATTCCATCACGCGCGCTTGGGGGGGCCGGACAGCTGCCTGGTGGTGGCCGCGCTGCTCCGGACGCGCGTCGCGCCTCCGCCCACCTGAAATCGTCCGCGTGTTTCTGGGTTGGATCTTCTATTATTTCCGAACGGAGCGAGACTCGCAGTGTAAATCCGCATCAATGTACAACTTCGAGTCCTTGGTAGTACGCGTTGCGTGCTAGGGTGCCGCGCATGACTGAAGGCACCATTAAGCGACTGACTGACAAAGGTTTCGGATTCATCGACACGGGCACGGGGAAGGACCTCTTCTTCCACATGTCAGCGGTCGAAGGCGTTCGGTTCGAGGATCTCGCGCAAGGGCAGCGGGTCTCGTTCAACGAAGGTCAAGGACCCAAGGGTCCTCGGGCCGAGAACGTAAAGCTGATCTAGGTAGAAAATCGACATTCCGGCGCCGCGAGGCGCCGGTGCCGTTTGGAGCTCTCGATTGGCTTCAAACGCTACGCGCGGCTTGATTCACGACGGCGTTGGGGCTGGGTGATACTCGCGTGAGGGAATGATTTGGGGGCGGCGATGCTCGGCGCGTGCCGCCGAGGTGACAACACGACGGTGTCGCAGGGCGCTCCTGCGAGCGACGCTCGTGCTGTGTTTCAAAGCGAGATGCTTTACCGCTCCATCACGCGTTCTGCGGAACGACGTCGCCGCACGGGTGCGCGTTGCGATCTCGCAAGCGCGCACATCCGAGCGCAATTGCCGATCCGCGCGCTGCAAATAGCCGAGCGCCGGTAGCGTCGCGATGCTAAGGTATTCGTGAGTGTTGCTCGGGTCCATTGCCCGGGACGGCAGAGCGCTCCGTGCGGCAAGGCCGCCCTTAGAAAGGGTTCCGATGACTCAAGCCACTCAAAGTGCGCCGTTTCCGACGCTGTTCGAGCATCAACTGCGCAAGGAGTGGGGCGTCAGCGTCGTTTCGGGTGAACACGACGGCAAACGCCGCTTTCTGTTCGAAGGCGGGGAGGAGCGCACGATGAGCGCGAGCTCCCTCGATCTGATGCGCCGCGTGGACAGCCCGAATCCCGAACAACAGGCCGCCTACGCCCGCCTGACGGTGCTGCTCGCCAAGCGGGGCGGCCGCGTCAAAATCGCGACCTCCGATATCGCCCGGGCCTCGATCACGGCCCAGCTGCTCTGGCTGCGTGAGCGCTGCCCAAAGGCCCTAAAAGACGAGAAATGGCTGACGGAGCCACGCCGGGAACGCGCGCGGCGCGCCCGGGATCTGGCGATCGACAAAGCGCGTGAGCTGCTGTCGCGAAAGGTCGTGGATGCCCTGATCGCCGCCGAGCGCTTCGACACGCTGTGGGAGAGCGTCAGCGACGTGCTCACGGTCAGCGAACTCACCAGCGCACAGCGCATTGCCGGCACTTTGTCGAGCCAGCAACTCGTGGTGCTCGGCGGGGCCGTGCGCAAGTTGCTGTTCGGGACCAGCACCTACGAACAACGCTTCGACGGTTTCGTCGCGGCTTTCGACACGGTCTTTCGCGAACCTCCATCATGGGAGCTTGCGACTGCGCTGTCCGCCTTGGTTTTCCCGACCGAACACACGTTCGTGGAACCGGGGCCGTTTCGCAAGCAGCTCAAGGCGCTGGGGCGTAACAACGTGCTCAGCGCGCGCCCGAGCGGCGCCGCCTACGCGCGCTGCGCCGGTATGGCCCGTACCATCGCCACCGAGCTCGGCGCTCTGGGGGAAGTGCCCGGGGATTTATTCGACGTGCTCGACTTCGTGAGCGCAACCATCGCCAGCGTCAAACCGCGCGGCAAAGCGCAGGAGTAGCTCGATCCCCAGCGATCATGAGCAGGAACACGATGGATCGTAGCCAACTCTTGTGTACGGAACCCAGCGTGCTCGGCGCGTCCTGGGCTCGCGCGCTGCTCGAACGAACGCGCGACGAAGGCCGCCCCGTGGACGGAGGCTGGCCCGGCACGCTGCCCGAGGCGCGCGCGCTGGTCTCGACGCAGCTGAACCGCGAGCTCTCGGAGCGGGCGATGCCCGTGCTCAGCGCGAGCGAGTTGAGCGCCGCCGTGACGACGACTTACAGTCGGGCCAAGCGAGATTGGCTCGCGGTGGCCCAAGCGACCCGACACAACGAACTGCGTCGCGCGCGATGACGCGCGCAGGTCCCCCCGCTCCGCCGACGCTCAAGATCGTCACGCAATATTGGCGGGGCGAGACGCGCGTGTGCGAATTCGCGAAATCCGATCTGTTGCTCGATATTTGTATTTCATCGAGCAAAGATCCGGTGGGTGAGTGGTGCATCGAGGCGCGCAACGGCCGCGATTCGGGGGCGCGCATCAGTGAACGGGCCGCGACGCGCACCGCCGCCTTGACCGCGGTCGCCTCCGCCTGGGTTGAGCGCGGTCCGGCGCTCGGCCTACCTACGCTCGATTGGGAAGTCGTGCGAACGGCCCTCCGCACGGTGGGCGCGCTCGATTGAGCGAGAGATCGTAGCCTGGCCCGTATCACTGAGCTACGCAGCTCGAGGTCCCGCCTACGCTCCGATTCGAATACCAGCTGTCGGCTGTCTCGGTTCCGCCGTATTGGTCCGCGAGGCGTTTCCGCCCGGGGAGTTGGGCACCGCGGTCCGCCGTCCGTACTAAATACGATCGGTCGAGCCGTTGCCGCCGTACGCACCGTACAGCCATGTCGAGCCGGAAAGTACGGTGCAAAAAAACCAACCTAGCCGGGCTGCGCGAGGGCTTGTCGGAGCTTTTCGTTGTCGACGATGTCAGGCTTCTTCGCTTGGCGGCGCAAACGCGACAGCGTGCTGTATGGCCAATCCTTTTGCACCAAATTCACCATCCACTTGGCGACTGAACCGCGCGGGTCGCAGAGCAGCTCGGCCTCGACCTTGGTCTTGTTGACACCGAGAGAGGTGAGCGCGAATTTGCCGTAGATGAATTCGCCGCGCACGTAATGGGTTTTCGGCGCGAGCGGATCAGTGGTCGAGCGATAGCTCAGCGTCACGCGCCCATCCTTTGGCGCGAGCTCGAGCTTGGTTATGAACACGAAATCTCGATCTTGAACGATGAACGGCGTCGCGACGTGATTCCATTGGACGTACTCGGTCTCGCTCAGTTTGCGCAGGGTGCGCGTCTCCGCCACGCTGTCGATCCATTCGCGCGCGCGCGCGGTGTCGACCAACACGCTTGCCAGACGCAGCATCGAAGCGTCCATCACGCATTCGCCGCGCATCGCGATCAGTGACGTGCCGGGCACGTCTCGGCCAAAGACCGCGATGCCGTTGCTGTCGCCGAGCTTGTGCCAGCTCGGCGTCGTCGGTTCCGTCGCGACGGCGGGGCCGATCACCAGGAGTACCGCTCCAAAAACGAACCGCGAGACCCTAGCCCTCATGACGTCAATCCTTGGCGCATCGTGGAATAAAGCCCCACGTGAAGCAACCTCGGGGCGACAAGGGGCACGCTTTGGCGATTGGGAGTTGCCCACGAAAAAAAGACAGGAGCGATTAGACGCTTGCCTGATATCCAGCCCTACAGGCCACTCCAGGGAACCGAGCGGGAGCCCCTTGAAGACACGTCTGCAAACAGAGAATGAATGCCTGAGTCTACAGGATTTCTACAGGGGTATTTAAGCACTTTAAAGCCGCTGGACGTGGAGGAGCCCGTCGATGTGTGGGTGCACCGGCCGCTCGCGTACGGCCTGGCGTTGCTGAGCTATCCGACACCGGTCTCGCCGAACTTCATCACGTGTTGCTCGATAGTGCTCGGGGGCGTGGGTGGGTATTGGATGCTCGCGAGGCCCCAGGCGGAGCTGTGGATAGCTGGCTTATTGATCTTCTCGTCGGCCATTTTCGACTGCGCTGACGGGCAGCTCGCGCGCATGCGCAGGTCCTCTTCCTCATTTGGACGCATGCTGGACGGAGTCGCCGATCTCACGGTGTCGATTTCCATAGTGTTGGGCTCGGCCGTCGTCATCTGGCGTAAATTCGCTCATCCCGAGTGGCACGGCGTGATCGCGATCGGTTTGATCATCGCCGCCACCGTCACCAGTTCATTTCACACGACGGCGTTCGAGCACTACAAGAACGTATTTCTGCGGCTCACACACCCCACCTTCAAGGACGGTGAAGACCGTGAGACCGCGCGCGAGCGATACCGTGCGCTCGAGCCCGAGCTGACGACCGTCGAGCGATTCGTGTGGGCGCTCTATCTGTTCTTCAGCAGCCGCCAATTCGCGTTTCTCGAGCGCTTCGATCCTTACAGCGACCTGCGCTATTCGCGATACCCGGCTCGCTCGGCTCGTACCGAGGCGATCTATCGGCGTCACTGCGAAAAGCTGATGCGCTTGTGGCGGACGTGGTTTGGCTTCGGCTCGCTGGTGTTCGGGCTGTCGCTGTTCATCGCGCTCGGAGTGCCCGAGTACTACCTGCTGTTCAGGCTGCTCGCGCTCAACGCGCTCTTTTACGGCTACATGCGGCCGGCGCAGCGCAAGGCATCTCGGCAGGCGTTTCGAGAGCTCGCGGAAGTCGAGGCCTAGCCAGTGAGCCTCCTCTCCACGGACACCTGCTTCAGCTCGTTCGAACGCGCGTTGATCAAGACCATCATGGCCGGATTCGTCGGTGCGGATCCCACGGCGGAAGCACAGGAGCTCGAACTCGCCAGCGAGCGCCTGAACGACTTTTTGTGCGCGCTGCCGGATCCGAGCACTGCCGCGCCGCTGCGGCGGCTAATCCGTGCGCTCGCGCTCTACGCCACGCTGCGCTTTCGATGTCGCTTGGACCGCCTCGACGACGCCCAACGGAACACGCTGCTGCGCGAGCTGTGCGAGCCCGAGAGGACGCTGCTTGGCCGCGCGCTCGAGCGGGTAAACGGCCGTTACGACAAGCCCTGGCCCAAGCTGCGTGACATCGCGCGCGCGGTGCGTGAAATGATGCTCGTTGCGTACTACAGCACGCCTGGTCGTGACGCGCTGAGCGGCTACGTTCCGGTCTGGCTGCGTCCGAGTATCCTCGAGCTTGCTCCGGAAACTACGGCGCCCCCAGCTCGCCTCGCGGTACCCGAAATTCAAGCCAAGCACCGCGAGGGGTGCTCGACACCGATCCACGAATTGTTTGCGCGGAGCGGGCGGCCGCGCGTGGCGGTGATCGGCTCGGGCGCGGGCGGCGCAGTCGTGGCTTCGCTGCTCGCGGCCTCCTGCGACGTGGCCGTGTTCGAAGCCGGGCCCTCCTTTCGACCCGAAGAATACCCGCTCGATACTCTGTCCGGGATGGCACTGCTGTATCGAGACGGTTTGATGTCGTTCAGCAAGAATCTCGATTTGCAACTGATCGCGGGCAGGTTGGTGGGTGGCAGCACGGTGCTCACGTCCGGCATGTCCGTGCGGCCGCGCCGCCGAACGCTCGAGGCCTGGCGGCGCGTGGGCATCCCGCTCGGCGCCATGCACACCGGCCTCGAGACGGTGGAGAAGCGCCTGCGCTTGCAGCCTCTGGCCGAGGACCTGCTCACCGATGTCGGTCGCCTCTGGCGCGGCAAGAACCCCCAGCAACAGAGCGAGCTCTTGTTCGAGGTGCCGCGCAGCAATGCCGCGATGACGCCAGCGCAGCACGATCCGCCGGGGCCGCTCGACGGCGCACGCCGCGGGGAGCGCTGTCTCGCTTGCGGCTTGTGCAACTATGGCTGTCGCTTCGGCCACAAGCTTTCGGTCGATCAAACATTTCTCAAGGACGCGCGGAGCGCGGGCGCGCGCGTCCACCCCAACCTGGGTGTTCACTCCCTGTCCGCGCGTCGTGATCCGCGTAGCGGCGAGATTCGCGTTGACGGGATCGTGCTCGAGCGGGACGCCACGGCGCCGCCGATCGCTGTCGACTACGTGGTTTTGGCGGCCGGCGCGCTGGGCAGCGCCCCGCTATTGCTCCGTTCGATCCACGAAGACGCGGTGCTTTCGAGGCTAGCTTGTCGAGAGCGCGTGGGTAAGAATTTGGGCTTCAACTACGGCACGGGCGTGATCGCGGAGTGGGCCCAAGCGCCGAGCAAACCCGGGGACGCCGGCATTCAGATTCACTATATCGCCTCCAAGCCGTCGGACGAGTCGTTCGTGCTCGAGAACGCGTTCTTGCCGCCCGCTCTGCTCGCCTCCTTGCTGCCGGGCATCGGGCCATCGCACCGTGAATGGATGCAGCGGTATCATCGCCTAGGCATGGCGGTGAACACGATCGGCTCACCCCAGCGGGGTAGTATCGACAGGCTTGGGCGCGTCGAGTACGCGATCTGCGAGCACGAGCTCGGCGTGATCCACGAGTCGCTCGCTCTGCTCGTGCGGAGCTATCTGGCCAGCGGCGCAACGCGCGTCGGGTTGAGCGGCGTGCGCGCGTTGGACGACAGTGGAGCTATTTTCTACGCGGGGGAGGAGTCGTCGTCGCGCGCCGTGCTCGACAAGGTGAGGCGCGTGGCCGCCACGCCCGACCGTTTGATGATGAGCTCGGCGCATCCCCAAGGCGGCTTGACGATCGATCCCGATCCCGAACGCGGCGCCGTGTCGCCGGAGTTCAACGTGCACGGTGTCGCAAACCTGATGGTCGCCGACGCGTCGTTGTTTCCGAGCACGATCGTCGTCAACCCACAGTGGACCGTGATGGCGCTCGCCCACGCCGCGGGTACCGAGATTTTGAGGAGAATCGAGCGAGAACGAGACGATCGAACTCGCGCGCCCAGCAGCCGGGATGCCCAGCCACTGGTGGCGCGTTCCGCGTGACCTCTGGATTCTTCGCGCGACTGACGCATGTGCAGTTGTCGCGACCGTGGTGGGTGGTGCTCGGGGTGGCGCTCTCGCTCGTCCCAACGGGCTGGTTGGCTTCCCGGCTATCCTTGCACACGAGCTTCAGTGAGCTCTTGCCGGACGACAAGCCGAGCGTGGTCGAACTCCGGCGCAGCGAACAGCGCCTGGCTTCGAGTTCGACTCTGACGATCGTGGCAGAGAGCGCGAACACGGCGGCCCTCGAGCGCTTCGTCGACCAACTGACGCCGAAACTCGCGGCGCTCGACCCAGCGCTCGTCAGCAGCGTCGATTCGGGCACGCGCGACGTTCGCGCCTTCTTCGACCGAAACCAGGCGCTCTACGCGGACCTGGCGAAGCTCCGCGAGATCCACGCTCGGCTGCTCGAAGCCTATGATCTGCGCGTACAACGCGCGGCAGGTCTCGCGCTCGACGATGAACAGTCCGACGACGGCCTCGAGCTCGGCGCCCTGGACAAGGAGCTCGCCGAATCGACACAAAAGGCCCGCGGCCAGGAGCCCGGCAAAGACGGGTACTACATCGGCGATGCAGGCGGGCAGCTCGCCGCGATCCTGGTGCACACGCCGCTCGGCGGCTTCGACGCAGGGGCACGCGAACTCCGAGCGCGCGTACAAACGTTGCTCGCTCAGCTCGAGCCGAGCGAGTTTGCCCCGGATCTGCGCGTCGGGCTGACCGGCGACTTGATCACCGGGGTCGAGGCTGAAGAGGCCGTGCTGCGCGATCTGACGCATGTCGGCAGCTGGGGCGTCGGCTTGGTGCTCGCGGTCGTCTTCCTCTACTTCTTGCGCTGGCGCGTGCTGGTCGGCATGGGTCTGACGATTTTGGTCGGCTGCGTCTGGTCATTCGCGGCCGCCAAGCTTTGCGTTGGCTATCTCAACAGCGCGACCGGTTTCCTGGTCAGCATCGTGGCCGGCAACGGGATAAACTTCGGAATCGTGTACATGGCGCGCTATCTCGAGGCGCGCACGACGCAAGCACGAGCCGTGGCTGAATCGCTTGCGCTCGCGCAGCGCGAAACGTACGCGGGCACCTTGGCGGCGGCCGCCGCGGCCGCGGTCGCGTACGGCTCGTTGGCGTTCACCAATTTCAGGGGTTCCCGACACTTTGGGGTGATCGGCGGCGTCGGCATGCTGCTGTGCTGGCTCGCCACCTACTTGCTCTTGCCTGCGCTGCTCGTGCTCGCCGAACGCGCGCGCCCGCTATCGACCGAACGCGGCACGGGGCTGCGCGAGCGCTTGGGCGGCGCCTACGGCTATCCGTTTGCGTGGCTTGCGCGCCGCGCTCCGCGCAGGGTTGTGGCCGTTTGCGCGCTGAGCGGAACGCTGGGACTCGCGGCAGGCGTGGCCTATTGGGCTCACGATCCGATGGACTACAACCTGGGTAGCATCCGCAATGATCCGACGAACACGAGCTCCGCGGGCGCGTTGTCGGTGCGGGTCGATCGCGTCGTGGGTCGACTTGGTCAAGACGGTCGCGCCATGATCGCGGATCGTCTCGACCAGGTTCAACCGCTGGTGCGAGAGCTGCTCAGACGTCGCGATCGCGCTCCCGCAGGACTCAGACCATTTCAGAACGCGGTCAGCCTGTTCGATCTCTTGCCGCGCGACCAACCCGAGAAGCTGGCGTTGCTCCGCGAGATCAGCGAGCGGCTCGAGCGCGCGAAACGCCGCGGCTTCGTGTCCGACGCAGACTACACGCGCTTCAAAGCGCGCTTGCCGGCGAGTCTCCGCGAACTCACGCTCGCCGATTTGCCGGAGCGCCTGGCGCGCCCATTTACGGAAAAGGACGGCACGCGAGGACGCATCGTGTACCTCGTGCCGAGCGACGGGGAGAGTGTCTACGACGGACACTATCTCGCGCGCTGGGCGGAAGCCTTCCGGGAAGTGAGGCTGCCGAACGGCGAGGTCTTGCATGGTAGCGGAGAGCCCGTGATTTTGACGGACATGCTGCTCAGCGTCGGGCGTGAGGCGCCGCGGGCGATCGCGATCAGCGTCCTTGGCACATTGCTGATCGTCGTGTTCGCGTTTCGAGCCAAGCCGGCGGGGTGGCTCGCACTGTGCGCTCTGCTACTCGGGCTCGCCTGGCTCTCGCTCGCCATCGACGTTCTGCGGATCAAGCTCAATTTTCTGAACTTCATCGCGCTCCCGATCAGCGTCGGCGTCGGTGCCGACTACGCGCTCAACATGATGAAGCGCTACGAGCTCGTTGCGCCGAGCGGGCGGCAGCGCGTCGTGCTCGACACAGGCGGCGCGGTGATCGTGTGCTCGCTGACCACGACGCTCGGCTACTCGGTGTTGACGCTGTCGATCAACCGCGCAGTGCGTAGCTTCGGCTTGCTCGCGGCGATTGGTGAAGTCTCGACGCTGCTCGCGGCGGTGCTCTTTCTCCCCGCATTCCACGAGTGGCGCCGCAAGCGCGCGCGCCAACGCTAAGGAGCACGCGCGCCGTGCGTCGGCTGAGCGTTGGCCCGCATCTTGCTCCAATACGGAGCAGGAGCTCGAAACATGACTAATCAGTCTCTAGTCGCGCTTGCCGGTGCAATCTGCATCGCAGCATGCGCTGGGCAACGACCAGCCGCGGCGCCAGCCCCGGCGGAGAACAATACGCTCATGCCCGAGTCTGGTGTCGTGAACTCAGGCAGTTTCAGTGAACCCACGAGCCCGAGTGCGCCGCCTGCCGGGCCGGCTTACCGAGATCCGAACACAGCGTCGAACACCTTCGCGACCGGCCGCGCTCCGGACGTCAACAGCGCCGTGGGTCAACAGGACGGTAGCGACACGGCGACGCCGGCGGATCATGGCCAAGGAGAGAGCGAAGCCGACATTTCCGAGGGCGTTCGTCGCAGCATTCTGGCTGACAAGTCGCTTTCGGCCGTGGCCAAGAACGTGCGAGTCACCACGATGGGCAACAAGGTGACGCTGCGCGGCACGGTCAACACCAATGAAGAAAAGAAAGCGATCGAGAGGATCGCCCGTGCCAGCGATGGCGTGCGGGACGTTACCAACCTGCTGCAAGTAAACGAGTGAGCGAGCGCGACCCAGCCAGCGTTCGGGGCGCGGCTTCCGTCCTCGTGGCACCCTGGCTGGGCTGAGGCCCGCTGCCTCGGTATGAGCGCGGCAGGTTGAACCAGCCTGCGCCCTTTGGGTCGGCTTGTTTCGGGTTTTCGGTCACGCCAACTACGGGCGAGAGCGCCCTTCATGTCGACGATCAGTTGCCAAAGCAGAAGGACCTGCCCAAAGACATGGGCGGCTCCGGAGAATTGCTTCGCGAGTGAGTCTCCGATTCGTCGTGGTTTCGCCGCAACGGGCGTGTAGGACGAGCTACCACTTGATTGCGGGAAGCACGACGAGCGGCTTGATCGCGCGCCTCGGCCAGCGCATTCTAGATGTTCTCCGGCCCTCGCGGATCGAAGCGCGGCTGCTGTCAGCGAGCGCTTCGAGTGGACACTTGTGTATAAGGCTCTTCGGTCGTTCGTAAGTCACGCGCTTGGCGTAGTCGCTTGTCTCCAATTGGGAGCGTGTTCGACGCTCGCGTCGCGCGCGCGCTGGCCAGAGCCCGACGTGCTGGAGGGCGCGGACGCGAGCCGCGAACACGAAGCCGGCGGCCCAGCTGCCCACTGGGTCGAGCAGCAGCCGGTGTGCGTCAGCTCCAAGAGCTGGTCGGCGGGCACCCTCGGCGACACCGTTCTCTACCGTTCGCGGCGCGTCGGTCGCCGAGTGGACGTCGGCTACTTCGTGTTCTGGTCCACGGAGCGCCCGTGGGGCGCGAATTTCCAGTCCTTCACGGTGCTGCCCGCGCTCGCAACGGACGTGTTTTATAGCCATTTTCTGTACGTCTTTCCGGGCGCCAAGGACGTGATCTACGGCCCAGCCGACATCGAGGGTGCCCTCGTCGAGTACGAGGAAGGCGCCGACGGCTCGCTGCGAGTGCTCGGCGGCCACGCTGACGACGGCAACCACGATCCGGTCGAGCTGTCCCGCGATGATTTGTTGGATTCGAACGGCCGCATCAACCTCTTGAGCGACGTTTGGAGCCATCAGCTCGGTGCCCATGGCGCGGCCGAGTTCGCCGAAGCACCCGGGCACATCACGCGCTGCTATCAAGGCCCGTCCCTTCAGCCGCTCACGACCGAGGTTGCACAGGCGTTTCGTATGGGCGATGAAGCCGAACCGCTGCGGGCAAAGCCGGCGTGGCTCGATCCGGACCCCGCGACCAAACCGTCCGTGCAGGTCGCTTCGACGCGCCGCTGAACTCTAGCTAGCGTCGCCCAAACCGAGGAAGAGCTCGATGCCCTGAGTGATGGTGGTGAGCTCCTCACTCGTGACAGAGCCGTACACGCGTCGGATGCGTCGT